>NZ_JBEZDS010000020.1:125300-172466 GCF_040648435.1 Dactylosporangium sp. NPDC049140
GACGCGACCCACCGGGACGCGCAACCATGGCGACCCGCAAGGCATGCAACCGTCGCAACCCCCGGGACGCGTAACCACAGGCCGGCGCAGGCAAAGCGGGTAAAGCAGGCAAAGCAGATGAAGGAGTCAAGGAACACGGAGGCGGAGAAAGAGTTCGGATCGCGCGTGACACTTCGGCGGTGGGCCGGCCCTTCTCTAAACCTAATTCTACCCAAGCCGTCCAAATTGGATCTTGGACAAATCACTCGCCGTCAACCGGTGCCACCCACCGTAGCCGAGGCTCAGAAGTCGTCGTCGATCAGGCCGTATGGGGGTTGGTCGGCGCGGCGGGAGTAGCGCACGATCACGTCCGCCGCCGCCGTTGGTGGAGGTGCGTTGTCCGCCACCACGATCTGGGCGCCCACGCCCCGGCCCGCCAGCCAGTCCTCGATGTGGCGGTAGATGCGCTCGATGGTCTGGCCGTCCTCCAGGTCGCCCAGCGCGCCCAGGTTCTTCTGCGGACTGTCGAGCAGGAGGAACCCGGGGTGGGACGAGCGGGACTCCCACGCGGTCTCGAACATCGCCAGCTGCCAGGCCAGCGCGATCAGCACGCGGCCGCCCGAGGACGCCGCGGGGTAGGGCTCGCCGCGCACGTACGGCGTCAGGTCCTCGGCAAGGTACGCGTCCGCCAGTTTCGGGTAGCGGAACTCGGCCAGGATCGCACGGTAGCGCTCGCTCACGCGCCGGACCACGGCCGAGCGGTCCGCGCGCCTCGACAGGGTGCCGCCGGCGCCCAGCTCGCCGCGGTCCGCATCGAGCTGGTCCATCATCTGCAGGATGCCCGTAGCGCGGCGCTCCAGGCTCTGTACCAGCCGCAGGCCGTCCGTCGCGCGCTGTAAGACGTACGCGGCCTCCTCGCGGCGGCGGGCGATCGCGTCGCGCTCGGCGAGGAACGGGGTGACGGCGTGGGAGGTGGCCGCGTCGACCTCGGCGGCGGCTCGGGACTCGGCGTCCTGGGCCCGGGACGCGGCCGCGCGCAGCTGCGGGATCTCGCGTTCGAGGTCTTCGATGTGCCGGGTGAGCTCGGCGAGGCGGGTCTTGGCCGAGCGCAGTTCGCCGGAGACGTCGACCGGGCCGACCGGGAAGCGGCACGCGGGGCAGCGCTCGTCGGCGGTACCGATCGGGAAGCCGCAGGAGGCGCAGACGCCGGCGCCGGTCTCGAAGAGGCGGTCGGCCTCGGCGAGCATCGTCCACTTCGACACGTCGTCGGCGTAGGTGCCGCGCAGCGGGATCATGCGCTGCAGCTGGGTCTCGCGGTCGCGCAGCTCGTTGTGCGCGGCCAGCGCGGACCGGGCCGCGTCGCGGTGCCGTTCGCGCAGGTCGGCGGCGAAGGCCGTGCCGGCGCGGGCCCTTGCATCCAACGCGGCGAGGCTCTGGGCGCAGGTGGCGAGCTCGTCCTTGGCCTGCTGTTCGAGGGCTTCGAGGTCGGGCCGGCTGCCGATGTGCTGGTCCTCGACGAGCTGTTCGGCGGCCCGGTACGCGGTGCGGGCGGCCGCGAGCTCGGCCTCGACGGCCCGGATGCGCCGGCCGATCTCGACGGTGTGGTCGTCGTGGACGTCGAAGACCACGTCGACGACCTGGCGCAGCTTGAGGTGCTTCATCGGGACGCTCTCGAAGAGCAGGTCCTTGCCGTCGAGGCGCTCGTTGGGCAGGAAGCACAGCCACATGAGGTCGCGGAAGCTCAGCGAGTCGTCGATGTCGTGGGCCAGCCGGACGCCCTGGAGCTTGCAGTGCGACAGCAGCAGGCTGGAGAGGCTCTCGGGGTGCCCGGCCGGGCGGAGGGTGCGGCGCACGCGCGGGGCGGCGCCGGGCTCGTCGAGGCGGCCGGCGCGCACGTACGCGTACATCGACGGCTCGCCGACGGCGCGCTCGATGAGGTACGGCGAGCCGGAGAGCTCGACCTCGAGGGTCGCGGACTTGACCTTCGGCGTGATCTCCGGGTGGCGCGGGTGGTCGTTGGCGCCGAGGCAGTAGTCGACGAACTCCAGGATCGTGGTCTTGCCGGTGCTGAACGCGCCGGCGAGCACCGACAGCGGCCGCGGGGCGTCGTCGGGGGCGCGGAAGTCGACGTCGTAGTCGCGGTCGTCGCCGTGCAGGCGCAGGCGCCTGATCCGGATGCCCTGGGTGCGCAGACCGATCATGGCACGTCCTTGACTGGGACGGGTTGGAGCCAAAGTCGCAGGTTCTCTCGGAGCTTACGACCGCTCAGGCGCCGCAGGCGACGGATGACGATGCGTACCGCTGTGATGTATGACTGAGCATACATCGCCGTGAATCGCCGGGCCATGTTCGCTCCCTCTTCCGTGAGGCGGTACGTCACCCGTCCCGACGCCGCCACGTCCACGAGCCCCTGCGCGACGAGGGCGGCGAGGTCCCGGCCGAGGCTGAGCTGCGCGGTGACGTACCGCTGGGCCGGGCTGGCGTAGGCGACGGTCCGGTCGTCGAAGCCGGCCAGCCGCAGCGTGGTGCGGTCGGGGTCGTCGTCGCCGCGGGCGAGCAGCAGCGGCTGCCCGGCCAGGAACTCGTACGCGCCGAGCCGCTCCGCGTCGAGCCCCTCCCCCGCGGCCTCGAGCACGAACAGCAGCCGGACGCGGCGGAAGGTGCTGAGCTCCTCGGGCGTCATACGAGCTCCCGCCAGCGTGTGACCCAGCCGGCCCGGCGCTGCTCGACGACCCGGTGCATGAGCCCGCACCGGTGCACGACGCCGGCCCGCAGCAGCTCGGGGAACCCGCCGGACGAGCGGATCTCGCGCATCACCGCGGCGTGCAGGCCGGGGAGCAGCGCGTTGCCCGGGTGTTCGACGAGGCAGGCGTTGAAGCCGGCCTCCCAGATGCCGTGCACGAGCCCGTCGGCCTCGTCGAGCGCGTCGAGCTCCCCGGGGACGCGCTTGTCGAGGATCTCGCGGGCGAGCAGGTCGGCGTTGAAGAACTCGCGCTTGGCCGCGCCGACCTCGGTGTGCCCGGCGGCGCGGAGCTGACGCACGAAGAGCGCCACCTCCAGCGCCGCGTCGTCCTCGGGCCGAAGATCATGCAGCGGTACCCGTGGAGCCGGCGACGCCCCCGCCGGCGCCGCGTAGGGATCGTAGAAGTGCCGGCGCACGTGGGCACAGTCGGGCTTGATGAGCAGGTTGCGCAGCACGTTCTCGTGCCACAGCTCGATCTGGACCCCGGTCTCGCGCTGCCGGCGGGCGCGCCAGTTGTCCCACCACTGGGCGGTGGGCGCGTCCATGCTCGCGGGCACGCACAGCACCCACTGGGCGAGCCGGTATCCGTTGCGCGCCGCCGCCGCGACCGCGGAGTCGAACGACTCGCGGATCTGGCCCTGGTGCGAGCGGGTGACGATCGGCCAGAAGTACTTCGACTGCCAGATCACCACGAGCCCGGACAGCTCGCCGAGCAGGATGTCGATGCCCCAGTCGCCCGGGTTGGCGCTGATCGCCCGCGCGCCGGGGTAGATCGCCGCGAGCAGCATGGCGAGCATCTGCTCGAAGTCGTCCCGGGCGCCGGCGAGGTTGCCGGCGCGCAGCTGGTGCGCGGCGAAGTTGATCGGCGGCTCGCCGGAGGCAAGGCTGGGGGAAGCCGCGGTCGCAGTCATCCTCCCTCGCCCTCTGACCCCCGACAGGCTTGATCTTCTATGACCCAGGTTGTCACGCGCGGCGATGCGACCGCTACCGTGGGCGTAGATTTCACCGAATGTGTGATCACAGTTTGTTCAGGTCGACATCGGCGTAGATGGCGGCGTGGTCGGAGCCGGCGTGGACCGCCTTCGTCATGGTCTCGTAGATCGGCCACAGCACGCCGTTGCGGCCGCCCCACACGCCCTTGCGCTGGATGCCGCCGCCGGTGGTCGCCGCCCACAGCGCCGGGGACAGCAGCACGTAGTCGAGCTTGTTGCGGGCGGTGCAGGAGCCGTAGGTGCCGGGCCGGCCGTTGTCCTCGAACGCGGGGTGCGCGGAGATGTCACGCAGGTCGGTGCCGTGCAGCAGCGGTTGGAGGGGCTCGCTGCCGGGGGTGTCGTTGAGGTCGCCGACGACCGCGACGTACGGGGTGGACTGCTCGCGGTAGATCCCGGCGACCCGGGCGGCCTGGCGGCGGCGGGTGGCGTCGGAGGCGAGCTTCCCGCCGTAGCCCTTGCTCTTGAGGTGGTTGACCAGGACCACGAGGGGCTCGGCGCGGCCGGGCAGGGCGAAGTGGTACTCGGGGCAGTCCCGGCTGAACACCCGGCCCCGCTCGTCGGCGTCGTCGACGTGGGTGCGCTGCCCGGCGAGCGGGAAGTCCTGCGTGGACATGATCCCGACGTCGATGCCGCGCTCGTCGTTGCCGTCCATGACCTGGATGTGACGGTACAGACCGCGCAGCCCGCCCTCGGTGAACCGCTTGAGCGCGTGGCGGCTCTCGGCCTCGATCACGCCGAGGACGTCGGCGCGCACGTCGAGGATGACCCGGGCGGTGTTGAGCAGCGCCTGCTCGTCGCAGCGGTCGGTGGTCAGCTCGACCCAGCCGATCCAGTCGGCGCGCCCGCCGGCGACGACCTCGACCCGGCCGTCGCGGGCCCGGCGCAGCAGCCGCCCGCGGTTCTGCCGCAGCCGCGCGAACTTCGCGAGGTCGCCGTTGCGGAGCCCGAGCCGCGCGAGCTCGCGCAGGATCTCGCGCTTGATCTCGCCGGTGTAGACGGGCTCCTCGAGCAGCTCCGCGGCCCGCGCGTATGCCTCCAGCACCGGCCGCCCGTCGGCCCAGGTGCGCTGGTCCAGCGCCTTGGCCCGGTTGAACAGGTTCTCGACGTTGTAGCTCGCGATGCGCATCGTCCACGAGAGTATGGGTAGATCGTCATCTGCGGATGACAGCGTCCCCCGGATGGCCGCCGAGTTCATCCTGGTGTTCGTCGTGCTTCCCGTGCTGTTCGCCTTCGTCAAGGTTCCCGGCGGCCCGATCCCGATCCTGCTGGTGCTCACGGTCGTGGTGGCGTTCTACTTCCGCCGTGCCCGCGACCTCGACCGGCGCGACCTGTGGCGCCCGGAGGCGCTGCGGCCGGAGCTGCCGCGCATCCTGCGGCTGTGGGGGCTCGCCGCGGTGCTGGCGGTCGCGGCGGTCTGGGCCTTCGACCGGGAGCACCTGTTCGACCTGCCGCGGCACAATCCGGGCCTGTGGGCGCTGATCGTGGTCGCCTACCCGGTGGTGTCGGTCTACCCGCAGGAGCTGGTCTTCCGGGCCTTCCTGCTGCATCGGTACCGGAGGCTGCTGCGCGGCGAGCGCACGGCCGCGGCCGCGAGCGCGGTCTCGTTCGCCCTGGCCCACCTGCTCTTCGGCAACCCGGTGGCGGTGGTGCTGACCCTGTTCGGCGGCTGGCTCTTCGCGCGGCGGTACCAGCGCACCCGCTCCCTGTTCACCGTCTGCGTCGAGCATGCCGCCTACGGTCTGCTCATCTTCACCGTGGGCCTGGGCCGCTACTTCTACCACGGCACCAACTTCGCTGCTGCATAGCTCGCGGACGGGGGCCGCAGGACAAAAGTCCCGGCCGATCGGGGACGCATCGATCGCGACAGCGGCGGCCCGGGGGGCGATGATCGACGCATGGGGATGATGAAGAACCTGATGATCGGTATTCACAAGCGCACCGGCGACCGGTTCGCGGGCATGGACCTGCTCTACCTCACGACGGTCGGGGCCAGGAGCGGCAAGGAGCGCACCTCTCCCGTGGCCCGCTTCGCCGACGGTGACGACGCGTGGCTCGTGGTGGCCTCGAACAACGGCGCGGAGCGGCACCCGGCGTGGTACCACAACCTCAAGGCCCACCCGGACCGCGTGTGGATCGAGCACGGCGGCCGCAAGCGCGCCGCGCAGGTCGAGGAGCTGACCGGGGAGCGCCGCGAGGAGGCCCTGGGGCGGATCGTCGCCGCGCAGCCCCGTTTCGCCGGGTACCTGAAGAAGACGTCCCGCGCGCTGCCCGTGATCCGGCTCAGCTGAGCGGCCGGGCCGGGAGGCGGATCGGGAGGGCCGAGGCCACCGCGGCCAGGTAGCCCGCGGCGCCGGTCAGCAGCGCGCCGCCCGGCAGCGGGCCCGCGGCGCCGGCGAAGCCGCCGATGAGCGCCCATCCGGCGACGGCCCGGGCGCGGTGGTCGCGGTCGGTGTAGGTGCGCTGGACGAGGGCCAGGGAGGCGGGCACCATGAGCGCCGCCGCGGCGCCCTGGGCCACGTTCACGATCATGGTGTCGACGACGACCATGAACCAGCCGAGGCACAGGGCGAGCGGTCGTATCTCATGACCGTCGCGTACCCACCGCACGGCGAACTCAGTCGGACGCGCCGGTTCGATGCTCGAACGCCCCGGCGAAGATCTTGAGGGGGTGTGGGTGGAACGGAGCTCCCCCACCGCGAGCGGAGCGAGCCCAGAAATACAGCCTAGGCGAGCAGGGCCCGGCGCAGGCGCGGGAGGGCGACGGCCAGGGCCAGGGCGCCGAACGCGAGCAGGTACGCCACCGACGGCAGCAGCGCCGGCCCGACGTGGCCGAGGGCGGGCTCGCGCAGGAGCTGGATCGCGTGGTACAGCGGCAGGGCCTCCACCAGCCACTGCAGCGGCCGCGGGTAGACGGTCACCGGGAAGAACGTGGTCGCGAACAGGAACATCGGCAGCATCACGAGCTGGATCAGCTGGAAGTCGCCCGGGTCGCGCAGGAACGTGGCCACGGCCAGCCCGGCGGCGGCGAACGCGAAGCCGACCAGGGCCGCGCCGGGGAGGGCGAGGAGGATCCAGGGCGAGCGGGCGTACCCGAGCACGGCCACGACGGCGAGGAACCCGCCGCTGGCCACGGCGCCGCGCAGCAGGGCCCAGGCGGTCTCGCCGAGGGCGATGTCGCGCACGGTCAGCGGGGTCGTGACCATCGTGTCGTAGGTGCGTTCGTGGCGGAGCTTGAAGTACAGGCCGAAGGAGGTCTCGTTCATCGCGCCGTTCATGGCCGCGGTGGCCAGCAGGGCGGGCGCGACGAACTGGGCGTAGCCGATGTCCGGGTCGACGCCGGGGACGGAGCCGACGAGGGCGCCGACGCCGACGCCGATCGACAGCAGGTACAGCAGCGGCTCGAGCACCTCGGCGGCGAGGACCGCCCAGGTGTGCCGGTAGATCATGAGGTTGCGCTCGACGAGCAGCAGGGCCCGGCTCATGCGAACAACCGCCTTCGGTAGGTGCGGCGGGCCACGAGGACCCCGGCGACGGTGAGCGCGCCGAGGTAGGCGGCGTGCAGGAGGGGCCGCTGGCCGCGGCACAGCTCGGTGCCGTGCCACAGCGGGGTGCAGTACACGACGTAGCGCAGCGCGGCCGGGATCTGCTCGGCCGGGAAGAAGACCCCGGAGAACATGTACATCGGCATGATCACGAAGCGGAAGACGGTGGAGATCGGCTGCCCGGACTCCAGCGTGGCGACCCAGGCGGCCAGCGGCGCGGCGAACGCCATCCCGGTGAGCAGCGCGGCCGGGGTCAGCCACAGCAGGGCGGTGGTGCGCAGCGCCGGGAAGCACAGCAGCACCAGCACGAAGCACAGCGCCGAGGTGGCGATCCGCAACGCCATGTAGAGCAGGTGCCCGGCGAGCACGTCGCCGGGGCCGAGGGGCCCGGCGGTGGCGTTGCGGTAGCTGCCGCCGGGGCGCACGGCCAGGAACACCGGGCGGCTCGCCTCGATGACCGCGGTCTGCATGGTGGCCGCGGCGAGCAGGCCGGGGGCGAAGAAGGCCAGGAACGCGACGCCGTGCAGGGTGTCCGGGGCGGTGTTGCGGTCCACGAGCCGGCCGAGGCCGGCGCCCATGGCGAGCAGGAACAGCAGCGGGTTGAGCACGGACACGACGACGGTGGCCCGCCAGTTGCGGCGGTAGCGCAGCATCCAGTACGCGAACTCGCGCAGCGCCAGGACTCTCATTCGACGAGCGACCTTCCGGTGAGGCGCAGGAAGACGTCCTCGAGGGTGGCCCGGCGCACGAGCGCGGCGATCGGCTCGGCCTCGAGCTTGGCCAGGACCGCCTCGCCGTCCTCGGTGTAGAGCAGCACCCGGTCGGGCAGTTCCTCGACCCGCTCGACGCGGTCGTCGGCCGGGATCGGCGTGCCGGGCGGCAGGCGCAGCTCGAGGACCTCGCGGGTGACGTACCGCTCGATGAGCGCCCGGGGCGAGCCCTCGGCGGCGATCGTGCCCTTGTCCATGACGACGAGCCGGTCGCAGAGCTGCTCGGCCTCGTCCATGTAGTGCGTGGTGAGGATGAGCGTGACGCCGTCCTGCTTGAGCCGGAACAGCCGGTCCCACAGCACGTGCCGGGCCTGCGGGTCGAGCCCGGTGGTGGGCTCGTCGAGCAGCAGGATCTCGGGGTCGTTCACGAGCGACCGGGCGATGGTCAGGCGCCGGCGCATGCCGCCGGACAGCGCGGCCACCTTGGCGCCCGCCTTGTCGGTCAACTGCGCGAAATCCAGCAGCTGTACCGCCTTGTCGCGGGCCTGGCGCCGGGAGAGCCCGAAGTACCGGCCGTAGATGAGCAGGTTCTCCTCGACGGTGAGCTCCCCGTCGAGGGCGTCGTCCTGGGGGACGACCCCGATGCGGGCGCGGATCGCGGAGCCGTCGCGGACGGGGTCCTGCCCGAGGACGGTGAGCCGCCCCCCGGACGGCGGCGAGACGCACGCGATCATGCGCATGGTGCTGGACTTCCCGGCGCCGTTGGGCCCGAGGAACCCGAACGCCTCGCCGCGGCGGATCCGGAACGAGACCCCGTCCACCGCCCGCACCTGTCCGGTCCTGTGTACCTTCGCCAGCCCGTCGGCCTCGACGAGCACATCGGACACCATCCCCGGCCTCCCCCGTCATCCGCTTACGTACGGCCGGAAAACTAACATGATTCCTTGCAAGAAAGCGACAGGATATACCTATGACATGACGATCTTCGCCGACGCCGACGTGGAGCGCTTCGTGCTCGACTCCCGGGTGCCCGGGCCGCCGCTCACCGTCGCCGAGCTGCGGGAAGCCTCGGCCGCGCGGACGCGGGCGCGGCCCGCCGGGCCCGCGATGCCGGTCGCGGACCGGCTCGTCGCCGGGGTGCCGGTGCGGGTCTACGAGCAGGAGAGCCGGGCCCGCGTCGTGTACCTGCACGGCGGCGGCTTCGTGCTCGGCGACCTCGACACCCACGACCTGGTGTGCCGGCGCCTGGCCGCCGCGACCGCGACCACGGTCGTGGCGGTGGACTACCGGCGCGCGCCCGAGCACCCGTTCCCGGCCGCGCTCGACGACGCGCTCGCCGTGCTGGGATGGGCCGCCGAGGCCGGGCCGGTCGCGGTGGCCGGCGACTCCGCCGGGGCGTTCGTCGCCGTGCTCGCCGCGCGGCGGGCCGCGGTGCCGCTCGTCGCGCAGCTGCTGGTCTGCCCGCTGCTGGACCTGGGGCTGGGCGGGGCGAGCGCGGAGGAGTTCGGGCGGGGCTTCACCTTGGACGTCGCGGACCTGCGCGAGTGGGTCTCGTGGTGGGCGCCGGAGGCTCATGCGGTACCGGACCCGCTGCATTTCGCTCTTGAGGGGATGCCGCCGGCGCTCATCGTGGCCGCCGGGCTCGACCCGTTGCGCGACGGGGCGGTGCGCTACGCGGAGCGGCTCCGGGCGGCCGGGGTCGGCGCCGAACTGCGGGTCGAGCCGGGGCTCGTGCACAACCATCCGATGTACGCGCAGCTGGCCCGATCGGCCGAGCGGGCGTATGCCGGTTTCCTGACTGACGCGGCGGCGATCCTGCGCTGAAATATGGGTGGGCAGTTTCCCGACAGCAACCGTCTGGTTACCAGGAACAGTTGCTAGGGTCTGCGTCGCTCGATGATCCGGACGCAAGGGGGACCGACGTGGGACTGTGGGACAAGGTCAAGGGCGAGTTCATCGATATCATCGAGTGGCTCGACGACAGCCGGGACACGATCGTCTGGCGGTTCCCGCGCTACCAGAACGAGATCAAGATGGGCGCCAAGCTCGTCGTGCGCGAGTCGCAGGTCGCGGTCTTCGTGAACGAGGGTCAGGTCGCCGACGTCTTCGTCCCCGGCACCTACACCCTGCAGACGCAGAACATGCCGATCCTGTCCACCCTGAAGGGCTGGAAGTACGGGTTCGACTCGCCGTGGAAGGCCGAGGTCTACTACGTCAACACCCGGCAGTTCACGGACTTCAAGTGGGGCACCCAGAACCCGATCATGATGCGGGACGCCGAGTTCGGCATGGTCCGCCTCCGGGCGTTCGGCGCCTACTCGCTGCGCGTGGTGCACCCGGAGAACCTGCTCAAGCAGCTCGTCGGCACCGACCCGCAGTTCCGCACCGAAGAGGTCTCGGAGTTCCTGCGCCAGCTCATCGTCGGCCACCTCGGCCCGGCCCTGGCCGCCGCGCAGGTGCCGGTGCTGGACCTGGTCTCCCAGCAGCTGCTCATCGGCCAGAAGCTCGCCGGGGTGCTGACCCAGGAGCTGGCCGAGTACGGCATCCAGATCCCCAAGTTCATCATCGAGAACATCTCCCTGCCGCCGGAGGTCGAGGAGGCGCTGGACAAGCGCACCTCGATGGGCGTGCTGGGCAACCTCGACCAGTACTCGAAGTTCCAGGCCGCCAACGCCATGGAGGACGCCGCGAACAACCAGGGCGGCGCCGGTGAGGGCTTCGGCCTGGGCCTGGGAATGGCGGCCGCCCAGCAGGTCGCGAGCTCCCTGAACCGGCCCACGCAGCCGCAGCAGCCCCCGGCCGCGGCGCCGCCGGCCGGTCCCCCGCCGCTGCCGCCGCAGGCCCAGTGGTTCGCCGCCGTCAACGGCGCCCAGGCCGGCCCGTTCGACGCGGGCACCCTCGCCCAGCAGGTGCAGGCCGGCGCGGTGAGCCGGGCCACCCTGGTGTGGAAGAACGGCATGGCCGCCTGGACCCCCGCCGAGCAGGTTCCGGAGCTCGCGGGCATCTTCGCCTCCGTCCCCCCGCCGCTCCCCCCGATGGGCTGACCGAACCATGTCGCAGAGCCAGTACCCGTGCGCCGGCTGCGGCGCCAATGTCGAGTTCGCGCCCGGCACCAACGTGCTCAAGTGCCCGTACTGCGGCCACGAGACCGTGCTGCAGCAGACCGGCGCGCGCGTCCGCGAGCACGACTACCTCTCCTTCACGAGCCTGCCCCGCAAGCCGATCGCGCTGCTGGCCAAGCATGTGTTCGTGTGCCGCAACTGCGGCGCGCAGACCGAGAGCGACTCGATCTCGGACCGCTGCCGGTTCTGCAACGCCCCGGTCGTGGCCGAGGTGAGCCCGCAGGACCAGGTCGTGCCCGAGGCGGTGCTGCCGTTCGTGCTCGACAAGCGGGCACTGCGCGAGTCGCTGGGCAAGTGGGCGTCGTCGCGCTGGTTCGCCCCGTCGGGGCTGAAGAAGGTCTCCGAGGCCGAGACGGCCAAGAGCATGTACCTGCCGCACTGGACGTACGACTCGCGCACGATCACCGACTACGAGGGCCAGCGGGGCGAGCACTACTACGTCACCGAGACCTACACCGAGAACGGTGAGACGAAGACCCGCCAGGTGCAGAAGACGCGCTGGTACCACGCCAGCGGCCGGGTGTTCCGCGAGTTCGACGACGTGCTGGTGACCGGCACGACGAAGGTGACCCAGAAGCACCTCGGCGAGCTGGAGCCCTGGCCGCTGCCGAACTCGCAGGCGTACCGGCCCGAGTACCTCGCCGGGCACGAGACGCTGCGCTACGACGTCGAGCCGGAGACCGGCCTCGAGTCCGCCAAGGGCAAGATGCGCCCGATCATCGAGCAGGACTGCCGCGAGGACATCGGCGGCGACGAGCAGCGCGTCGAGCAGATGCACACGCAGTACAACGACGTCACCTTCAAGCTCATGCTGCTGCCGGTGTGGATCGCCTGCTACCTGTACGCCGGCAAGACGTACAACATCCAGGTCAACGGCGTGACCGGCGAGGTCGCGGGCGAGCGGCCGTACAGCGCCATGAAGATCGCCCTGGCGATCCTCGGCGCGGTCACGGTCATCGCGATCATCATCGTGCTCGTGGCCGTCAGCAAGCACCGCTAGCGCAACCACCCGGGGCGCGGTCCGCGAACACGGGCCGCGCCTTGTCCATGCGTGGCAGACTGCGACCATGCTCGATCATCGCGCCGCGCGCTTCGACCGGGTCGCGCCCGTGCTCGCCGCGCTGGGCGACGAGGACCTCGCCGGGCTCGTCGCGGACGCCGCGCCGCACGGGGCCGGGATCGGCGGGCGCACCGCCGGGATCGAGGTCGACGGCGTCGCGGTCTTCGTGAAGCAGGTGCCGCTCACCGCCACCGAGCTGGCCGCCCCGCACGACACCGGAAACCTCTTCGGCCTGCCCGGCTTCTACCAGTACGGCGTCGGCTCGGCCGGCTTCGGGGCCTGGCGGGAGCTCACCGCGCACCGGCTCACCACGGCGTGGGTGCGCTCCGGGCGGCAGCCGAACTTCCCGCTGCTGTACCACTGGCGGGTCCTGCCGCGGCTGGACGCCGGGGCCGTCGACGTCGAGGAGCGCACCGCCTACTGGGACGGCAGCCCGGCCGTGCGCCGGCGGCTGGAGGAGCTCAACGCGGCCACCGCGGCGGTCACGCTGTTCCTGGAGCACATCCCGCACGAGCTCGGGCCGTGGCTGCAGGAGCGCCTCGACGGCGGCGACGAGCACGCCGGGGTCGAGGTGGCGGCCCGGCTCGCGGCCGCCATCTGCGCGATGAACGCGGGCGGGCTGCTGCACTTCGACGCGCACATGGGCAACCTGCTCACCGACGGGCGGCTGGTGTACCTCGCCGACTTCGGCCTGGCCCTGCACGCCTCGTTCGCGCGCACGCCGCAGGAGTCGGCGTTCTTCCGTGCGCACGCGGGCTACGACCGGCGGTACAACACCGGGCACTTCGCCGCCTGGCTCGCGTGCGTGCACGGCTGCCCCGGCGACTGGCCGCGGGCGCAGGAGCTGGTCGCCCGGGCCGCCACCGGCACGCTCCCGGCGGAGCTGCACGACGCGCCGCCGGGCAGCCGGGCGGTCATCCTGCGTCACGCCGGCACCTCCGCCGCCATGCACCGCTTCTTCGATCGGCTGGTCGCGGGCTCGAAGCACACGCCGTACCCGTACGCGGAGCGGATCACCGCAAACGGGGTGCGATAACGTTTACGACGTGCCGGACACCGACTCCCCCTCCCCTGCCGTGCGGGTTCTCGAGATCGGTGGCAGTCATGTGACCGCCGGTAGCGTCGAGGTAGCCGGGCACCGCATCCTCGACCGCCAGCGCCATCCGCTGGACCCGGCGCAGGACGCCCACACGATCGTCGGCGTGCTGGCGGACGCGGCGAAGCGGCTGCTGCCCGGCCCCGGGGACCGCTGGGCGGTGGCGATGCCGGGCCCGTTCGACTACGTGGCCGGGGTGTCGCGGCACGAGGGCGTCGGCAAGTTCGACCAGCTGCACGGCGTAGACCTGCGCGACGCGCTGGCCAAGGCGATCCCGGCCGCGCCCGGCTCGTTCACGTTCGTCAACGACGCCGACGCGTTCCTGCTCGGCGAGTGGGTCGACGGGGCCGCGACCGGCACCCGCCGCAGCGTGGCGATCACCCTCGGCACCGGCATCGGCTCGTCCTGGCTGGCCGACGGGGCAGTGGTCAGCGACGGCCCCGACGTGCCCCCGGACGGCGAGATCCACTTCTGCGACGTCGACGGCGTGAACATCGAGGACCTCGTCTCCGACCGGGCGCTCGTGCGCAAGTACCTGGCCCGCACCGGCGTCGCCGTCGACGGCATGCGGGGCCTGGCCGCACTGGCCCGCGGCGGCGACCGGGACGCCTGCGAGGTCGTCGAGGTCGCCTTCGGCATCCTGGGCCGGCTGCTCACCGAGTGGCTGGACCGCTTCGGCGCCGAGGTGGTGGTCGTCGGCGGCTCGATGACCGGCGCCTGGGACCTCATCGAGCCCGCCCTGCACCTGCCGGTCCCGGCCCGCCCGGTCGCCGACACGGAGCGCTCGGCGCTGCTGGGCGCCGCCTACGCCGGGTCCTGACAATTCGGCGGTCAGGTGCTACGAACGGTGCATGTCGTTACCGATCCCGGTGTCCGAACCCGCCCCCGGCGTCTGGGTGCTGCGCACCCCGCGCAGCGCCTACGTGCTCTGCCTGACCGGTGAGGACGTCCCGCTCGCCGCGCACTGGGGCGCCCCCGTCGACGACGACGCCGCGGCCGCCCTGGCCGCGGTGGTGCCCGGCCGGTCCCGGGGCAGCTGGGAGAGCCCCCTCGACGGGCGCGAGGAGTATCCGTCCGACACCGGCCTGCGCTTCACCGAGCCGGCCCTCGCGCTGCGCTTCGCCGACGACAGCCGGGCCGTGCGCTGGGTCCTCGCGCGGGCCGAGCACGACGGCGGGCACCTGCGGCTGCGGTACACCGAGCTGACCCGCCCGCTGCGGCTCACCCTGCACTACCGGGTCACCGGCCGCCACGACGTCGTCGAGCGCTGGGCCGAGCTGCACACCGACGTGCCGGTCGAGGTGCTGCGGGCCGACAGCGCCGCCTGGTGCCTCCCGGCCCGGGAGGGCGCGCGCCTGTCGACGCTGCACGGCCGGTGGGGCGCCGACAGCCGGCTCGAGCGCACCCCGCTGGCCCCGGGCGCCGTCCGGCTCGGCAGCCGCCGCACCACCACCAGCCCCATGCACAACCCGTGGGTGGCCCTCGACGACGGCGCCGCCACCGAGACCCACGGCGAGGTGTGGACCGCGGCCCTCGCGTGGTCGGGCACCTGGCGCATCGACGTCCAGCGGCTGCCCGACGGGCGGGTCGTGGCCAACGCCGGGGCCGGGCACGAGGCCCCCGTCGCCCGGCTCGGCGCCGGCGGGCACTACGAGACCCCGAAGAGCTGCGGGCTGTGGTCCGGCGCGGGCTTCGGCGCGGCCAGCCGGGCCTGGCACGACTACGTGCGCGGCGAGGTCCTGCCGCACGGCGACGAGCTGCGCCCGGTCCTGTACAACTCGTGGGAGGCGACCGGCTTCGAGCTCGACGAGGCCAACCAGATCGCGCTCGCCGAGCGGGCCGCGGCGCTGGGCTGCGAGCTGTTCGTCATGGACGACGGCTGGTTCGGCGCCCGGGTCGCCGACAACGCCGGCCTCGGCGACTGGATCCCCAGCTCGAGCCGCTTCCCCAACGGCCTCGGCCCGCTCGTCAAGCGCGTCCACGAGCTCGGCATGCAGTTCGGGATCTGGGTCGAGCCGGAGGCGGTCAACCCCGACAGCGACCTGTACCGGGCCCACCCGGACTGGGTCTACGCCTCCCCCGGGTACCCCCGCCACGAGCTGCGCCACCAGCTCGTCCTCGACCTCGGCAGGCCCGAGGTCGCGGCCTGGCTGCACGACTGGCTCGACCGGCTGCTCACCGAGCACGACATCGCGTTCGTGAAGTGGGACATGAACCGGCCGGTGACCGACCCCGGCCCGTACGGCGACCTGCAGTGGTCGACGCGGCACGCGCGCAACCTCTACGCGGTCCTGGACCGGCTGCGCCACGACCACCCCGGGGTCCGCTTCGAGTCGTGCGCGTCCGGCGGCGGCCGCGTCGACCTCGGCATCCTGGCCCGCACCGACCAGGTCTGGCCCAGCGACAACACCGACGCCAGCGACCGGCTGGGCATCCAGGAGGGGTTCGGGCAGCTGTACCCGGCGCGGGCCATGACGGCCTGGGTGACCGACGCTCCGAACTTCCTCACCGGCAACCGCCTGCCGCTGCGGTTCCGCTTCCACGTGGCGATGGCCGGGGTGCTCGGCATCGGCGGGGACCTGCCCGGGTGGACCCCGGCCGAGCTGGAGCTGGCGACGGCGCTCATCGCGCAGTACAAGCGCATCCGGCCGATCGTGCAGCAGGGGCGGCTGCACCGGATCCGTTCGCCCCGCGACTGCGACGCGCCGGCCCTGGCCTACCTGTCGGCGGCGGGCGACGAGGCGGTGGTGTTCCAGTTCCTCGACGGGCACCGCTACGGCGAGCCCGGCCCGCCGGCCCGGCTGCCGTTCCTGCCCGCCGGCACGTGGGAGGACGCGGACACCGGGGCCCGCTACCCGGCCGCGTTCCTGGCCGCGCACGGGCTCGACGCCGGGCTGGCGCACAACCACGACAGCGCGGTGACGCATCTGCGCAAAGTCGCCTGACCCGGCGGTAAACCGGATGCCCCTCCGCCGTTGACCTAATGGGCAGGGAGGTGTTCATGCCGGACGAAGCTGTGCCGCCACCGGATTTCCACGACTACTTCGCGGCGCGCCGCGATGCCGTGCGCCGCACCGCGTACCTGCTGTGCGGCGACTGGCACTGGGCCGACGACCTGACCCAGGCCGCGTTCATGCGCCTCGCGGTGAGCTGGGGCCGCGTCCACGACCACGGGGCGCTCGACGCGTTCGTGCGCACCTGCCTGCTGCGGGCGTACCTGTCCGAGACCCGCCGGGCCTGGCGGCGCCGCGAGCAGTCGCACGCCGAGGTCCCCGACACCCGGGCCGGGCCCGACGCGGCGGAGCAGTCGGCGGCCCGGGCGGCGTTCACGGCCGCGCTGGGCCGGCTGCCGCCGCGGCAGCGGGCGGTGCTGGTGTGCCGCTACTACCAGGATCTGTCGGTGGCCGCGACGGCCGAGGCGCTGCGGTGCTCGGAGGGAACGGTGAAGAGCCACGCGGCCCGCGGGCTGGCCCGGCTCAAGGACCTGCTCGGCGACGACGAAGGGGTGCGCCATGACGTCTCTGCGTGAACTGTTCGACGACGCGGCGGCCGTCGCCCCGCCGAGCCGGCTGTCGGGCCGCGAGGTGTACGCCGCGGCGTGGCGGCGCCGGCGGGCCCGGCAGCGGTGGGCGGCCGCGGCCGCCGGCGGCCTGACCGCGCTGGTCGTGGCGGCGGTCGTGGCCATGGCCGCGAACCGGGCGCCGCAGTCCGGGCCGGCCACCACGACCAGCCCCCGGCCGTCGGCCCCGGCCATGACGAACAGGCCCGCTCTCCCGGCCGAGGGGGTGCAGGAGTCCGTGGCGGGCGAGGGCCACCACCTGTACGTGCAGTGGGCCCCCTACACGTGCGACAACATGTCGAAGCACGGCTGCCCGGGCCGGCTGCTGGGCTCCGACGACGGCGGCGCCACCTGGACGGAGCGGTACCGCGGCGTCCTCGACTTCATCTCGGCGCCCGCGCCCGGGGTGGTGACGGCCCACTTCGACGGCGACCCGGACATCGAGACGAAGCACGTCAGCACCGACGGGGGGCGTACGTGGAAGCTCATGCGGCTGGTGGCCGGGACGGTCGCCGCGGTCCCGGCCGGCGGCTGGGCGGTCTGCACCGACGAACGGGACCCGAACGACAACAACCCGGGCCCGTACGAGTGTGTGCTGCGGGGCGTCGACCCGCGCACCGGCGAGGCCCGGCCGCTGGCGCACCAGCCGGGCGTGCAGCCCGGCACGGTCCTGGACACGCCGAACGGGGCCGGGCTGTGGATCAGCGGGACGGCCGCTGACGGCCACCTCGCCGTCGCCGTCAGCCACGACGGCGGCCAGACCTGGCGCACGCACCCGTTCCCCGAGTCCGACCCGGCCGACCCGGGCTTCACCTCGGTCGCCACGATCGACGGGACCAGCGCCTACGCCGTCGTCATGACCGGCAGCCCGCGCCGGGTGGCGGTGTACCGCACCACCGACGGCGGGCAGGGCTGGACCGCGGCCGACCCCGGGCACACGGTGCCGTACAAGGACCACGGCCAGGACACCTACCTCGCCGCCGACGGCACCCACGTGATCCGCACGGTCCATCCGAAGCTCGCCGGGTGGTACGCGGGCCGGGGCGACGCCTACACGGCGCCGGCGCCGGTGACGGGCCTCAGCGACCACGACGGGTTCTGGCCGGTCGTCGTGCTCGCCCCCGGTTCGTACGTGACAAGCGACATGACCTCCGTGTACACGTCGCCGGACGGGCTGCGCTGGACCCGGGTCCCGATCAGAGCAGGGACCTGATGTAGGCGAGGTTGTCCCGGGTGCGCTCGGGCAGGGGTACGGCGGTGGAGAAGTCCTCGAGGGTGACCCAGCCGTCGTACCCGTGCTCGCGCAGCGCCCGCAGGTAGCCCCCGACGTCGGCCTGGCCCTCGCGGAGGGTGGCCCAGTCGGCCTTCCAGGCGACGGTACCGTCGGATGCGGTGGCCACCGGCCGCCAGGCGACGTTCTTCACGTGCACGTGCTGCAGGTACGGCCCGAGCAGCTGGAACGCGGCCCGATGGTCCTCGTGGCCCTCGATGACGAGGTTGCCGAGGTCGTGGATGACCCCGACGGTGGCCGGGTCGAGCCCGTCGACGAGCCGCAGCGCCGCCGAGGCCGACGCGGCGATCGTCTCGTGGTGCAGCTCGACCAGGACGCTGACGCCGAGCCCGGCCGCCTCGGCGGTCGCCCACTCGAGGTCCTTGCGGGCGCCGGCGAACAGGTCCGGGTAGTCGCCGGTCTTCAGCAGCGGCATGGTGACCCGCACGCGGCCGGCGCCGAGGGTGGCGGTGGCGGCGAGGAGCCGGGCCACGTCGGCGCGCTCGAAGCAGCGGGCGTAGCCGCCGAGTCCCGAGTAGGCCAGGCCGGCGCCGCGGGTGACGGCGTCGATGTCGGCGAGGCGCTCCTCGAGGCCGGTCAGCGGCCAGGTGGCCCGGTTGCCGGCCCAGAAGCCGGGCTCGGCGGTCTCCTCCTGGTCGGTGACGCGCCACTCGATGCCGTCCCAGCCCTGCGCGGCCAGCTCGGTCGCGGCCTGCTGCGGGGTCCAGTCGGGCGTCGAGGCGGTGAAGACCGAGAACTTCATCGGTGTGCTCCCTTGGTGTGCGGTTCGACGTCGTCGAGGGCGCCGTCGAGGACCTCGGCGAAGGAGACGGCCCGGCCCAGCGTCGCGGAGACGTAGACGGCCCGCACCAGGCCGAGGGCGAGCAGCCCGTCCCTGATCCGCACGCCGGGTTCGCGGCCGGTCTCGATCGCCTCGACGATGTCCTCGTACTGGCGCAGGTGCCCGGTCACGAAGCCGTCGGCGGCCTTGGGCGCGCCGTACAGGTCCTCCGGCGGCACCAGGCCGGCGGCGCCCAGGTCCGGCTCGGACGCGGTGTGGAAGTACTCGAGCTGGTCGTCGTGCAGCACCGCGGAGCCCTCGGTGCCGTGCAGCGCCAGGCGCACCGGCAGCCCGGGCCACGCCCCGGTGGTCGCGTGCAGCACCGCGAGCGCGCCGGACTCGAAGCGGATGGTGGCCGCCGCGAGGTCCTCGACCTCGATGCCCTCGTGGCAGACGAGGGCCGTCTGCGCGTAGACCTCGGCGGGCCGGCCGAGCAGGGCCAGCATCTGGTCGACGAGGTGGATGCCCTGGTTAGCGAGGGCCCCGCCGCCGTCGAACGCCCACGTGCCGCGCCAGTCGGCGGAGTCGTAGTACGCCTGCTCCCGCCACCAGGGCATGGACACCACGGCGGAGGTGACCCGGCCGAGCCGGCCGTCGCGCACCGCCCGCAGCAGCGCGGCGGTCGCGGGGTCGAAGCGGTGCTGGCTGACCACGGAGCTCACCAGGCCGCGGCCGGCCGCCTCCTCGGCGACCTTCGCGAACGCGCGGGCCTTGGCCAGGTCGGTGTCCAGGGGCTTCTCGATCACCAGGTGCGCGCCGGCCGCCAGCGTCTCCTCGGCGGCGGCGATGTGCAGGCCGCTGGGGGTACAGATGGAGACCAGGTCGATGGCCTGTTCCGCGAGGGCCCCGGCGAGCGTCAGGTGCACCGACGGGTGCGGGTCGAGCTTGGCGGCGAGGGCCTCGGCGGCCTCGATGCGCGCGTCGACCAGGGCCTTGACGGTGAGCCGCGGATGGCGGGCGATCGCCTCGGCGTGGTTGGCGCCGATGATGCCGCTGCCGACGATCGCCACATTCAGCTGTGTCATTTCACTCCCCCGGCCGTGAGGCCGCCTACCAGGAACCGTTGGAACGCCAGGTACAACACGACCACGGGCAGCGCGCAGACGAGCGCGGAGGCCATCAGCTGCCCGTACAGCGGGATCGCCCCGCCCTCCTGGGTCGCCCCGAACACCTGTAGCGCGACCGCGGCGGTGCGGGTGTCGGCGTCGGTGATGACGGAGGCGAAGAGCACGTCGTTCCAGCCGAGCAGGAACGCGAAGATGGCCGAGACGACGAGCCCGGGCCAGCTGAGCGGGATCACGATCGAGCGCAGGATCCGCCACGACGAGGCGCCGTCGATCCGGGCCGCCTCGTCGAGCTCGTGCGGCAGGCCGCGCAGGTACGTCACCATCACCCAGGTCGAGAACGGCAGCGCGAACGTGAGGTAGGTGACGAACAGCGCCCAGCGGGTGCCGATGACGTCGATGGTGAGGATGCGGGCCAGGTTCGCGAAGAGCACGAAGACCGGCAGCAGCATCAGCGTGCCCGGGATGCTCTGCAGGGCCAGCAGGGCGCGCAGGATCAGGCCCCGCCCGAAGAACGTGAACCGCACGAGCACGTACGCGGTCGCGACCGACACCAGCGCCGAGACGACCGCGACGGAGCCGGCCACGAGGACGCTGTTGACGAGGCCGTCGCCGAGCTCGACGGTGTCCCAGATCTGGGCGTAGTTGCCGGGGTGGAAGGCGCTGGGCCAGAAGTCGCCGCGGGCGACCGCGAGGTCGTCGTTGACGCTGGCGAAGAGCATGTAGAGCACCGGTGTGAGCGCGAACACCGCGATCACGACGATGGTCAATGCCTGCAGCCAGCGCGGGAGCAGGCGCTGCACGTCAGTCTTCATTGCGGTTCAGCCTCACCGCTCGCAGGTACACCGACAGCGGGATGGCCACGAGCACCAGCGACAGCACCGCCATCGCCGCGCTGAGGCCGAACTTGAAGTTCTGGAAGCTCTCCACGTACGTCAGCACGGGCAGCACCTCGACGTCGTGCGGGGCGGGGACGCCGAAGAGCACGTACGGCAGGGTGAAGCTGTTGAGCGTGTGCAGGAACTCGATGATCATGCCGAGGCCGAGCACGCCGCGCAGGTGCGGCAGGATGACGCTCCTGATCTTCGTGAAGTAGCCGGCGCCGTCGAGCGCCGCGGCCTCGTGCACGTCGTCGGGGATGCCCTGCAGGCCGGACAGCGCCAGCAGGTACAGCAGCGGCCACGACGTCCACAGCTGCACCAGCACGAGCGCCCAGTAGCTGCGCGGGCCGTTGAGCCACAGGTAGTCCGTGCCGAGCAGGTTCCCCGCCGGGCCGTTGGGCTGCAGGATCGTCCGCCAGACGGTGCCGACGACGAAGGCCGGCAGCACGTACGGGATCAGGAACGCGGAGCGGACCAGCGCGCGGCCCGGGAAGCGCTGCTGGGTGGCGAGGGCGGCGGCCAGCCCCAGCGGTACCGCGGCCAGGGTCACGATGACCGCGTAGCCGACGGTGACCCAGATCGCGTGCGGCAGGGCCGTCTCCTGCCACGCCTCCCTGTAGTTGTCCAGCCCGACGTTCGGCGCGTCCGTCCACTGCCGCAGCGTGTACTGGTTCAGGTCCAGTGTGGACACCAGCAGGGCCACCGCCAGCGGCACCAGGATGACCACGACCATGAGCACGCCGCCCGGCGCCAGCATCCACAGTGGACGCTGGCGCCGGCTGACGGTACGGCTCACTTGGCCTCGTCCACGGCGCTCTGCGCATCCTTCTGCGCCGCGCCGACCAGGGACTTGAGCTTGCCGTCGTCCACCTTGCCGGCCTTGAGGTCGGGGATGGACTGCACGACGACGTTGAGCAGGGCCAGCTGCACCTTGCTCCAGCCGCCGTTGAAGGGCGTGCCGGCCGACTTCGAGGAGGAGTCCACGATCGCCGCGAGGGCCGGGTCGGCCTGCAGCTCCTTGGCCGCGGCCGCGTTCGTGGGCAGCTCGCCGAAGGTCTTGTAGTACGCCTTCTGCTGCTCGGCGCCGGTCAGCAGCTTCACCAGCGCGAGGGCGAGGTCCTTGTTCTTGCTGTACTTGGCCACGACCAGGTTGTCGCCGGAGAGGATGCTTGTCGCGGCCACCCCGTTGCCGGGCCGGGCCGTGACGCCGGGCGGGATCGTGGGCATGACGGCGTACGCGTACTTGCCCGCGACCTGCGACTTGTCCAGCGTGACCTTCGAGGTGGCCGAGACCATCGGCAGGAACGCCGCCTTGCCCGCGCCGAACTCGGCGATCGCCTGGGCGTTCTTCCAGCCCACGGCGGCCGGGTCGACGACCTTGTCGGTGGCGAGCCAGCCGAGGTACGTCTGGTAGGCCTTCAGCGTCGCCGGGTCGTCCAGCGACGCCTTCTTGCCGGCCACGAGCGGGTTGCCGGCCTGCACGGACATCGCCCAAATGAACTTCCACGGGTCGAAGCCGTCGGCGTAGGCGACCGCCATGCCGTACTTGCCCCCGGTGGTGAGCCTCTTGGCCTGCTCGCGCAGCCCGTCCCAGCTGTCGGCGGGCTTGTCGATGCCGGCCGCCTTGAGCAGGTCGGTGTTGTACGCCATGACGAACGGCCGGCTCGTGAACGGGATGCCGACCTGGTGCTGGGCGTCGGGGCCGGAGATGCCCAGCGCGGCCTGGACGAAGTTCTCCTTGCCGCCGACCTTCTGCCAGTCGGCGTCGGTGAGCTCGAGGAACGCCCCGGTCGCGTAGGCGGTCGGGGTGAACGTGGTGCCGAGGGAGTACACGTCCGGGCCCTGCCCCGACACCACCGAGGTCTGGATCTTGGTCAGCTCGTCGTTGGCGGAGGCGAACGTCTCGAACTTGACCTCGGCGCCGGTCTGGGCCTTGAACGCGGCGCTGGTGTCGGTGAACCACTGCTTCTGCTGCTGCGGGTAGATGGTGTTGGCCTGCACCAGCACGTTGAGGGTCTTGCCGGCGCCGTTGAGGGCGCCCTGGTCGCCGTTGCCGTCGTTCTTGTCGTCGCTGCAGGCCGCCAGGGCGAGCGCCGCGGCGACGCCGACGGCGATGAACTTCATGCGATTCATAAGGGTGTCCGCTCCTCGTCGCTGAGGTCAGGGGGTGTGCGACGGATCGATGGTTGCGGACGCTATCAACGCTGCTGAGGGGGTGGCAATCGTTTGCCATCTTTTGCCAAATCTGCTTCGCTGTCGGGCATGCCCCGACCCGCCGGCCGCCAGCGCCCCGTGACGATCAACGACATCGCCGCGGCCACGGGCGTCGCCGCGTCAACGGTCTCGCGGGCCCTGAACAACCCGGGCCGGGTCAACGCCGTCACCCGGGAGCGCATCGAGGCGGCCGCGCGGGAGCTGCGCTACGTGCCCAGCTCGCCGGCGCGCGCCCTGTCCTCGGGCCGCACCCGGGCCATCGCCGTGCTCGTCTCCGACGTGACGAACCCGTTCTACTTCGGCGTCATCCGCGGCACCCAGCAGCAGCTGAAGGCGGCCGGCTACGCCCAGCTGCTCATCGACACCGAGGACTCCGGCGAGCTCGAGGCCGAGATGCTGCACAAGATGCGCCGCTCCCTCGACGGCGCGATCCTGGCCGCGTCCCGCCTGCCCGACCGCGAGCTGGCCCGCCTGGCCGGCGAGATCCCGCTGGTCACGATCAACCGCAACGTCCGCGGCGTGCCCAGCGCCATCATCGACACGCCCGCGGGCATCGGTCAGGCGGCCGAGCACCTGCTGTCGCTGGGCCACCGCGACATCGCCTACGTCTCGGGCCCGCAGCGCTCGTGGCCCAACGAGGCCCGCTGGCACGCGATGCGGGAGGTGGCGGCCCGCCACCACCTGACGTTCACGCGCGTGGGCCCGTTCCCGTCGGGCCGCGGCTCGGGCCCGGCCGCGGCCGACGCGGTGCTCAACACCGGCGCCACCGCGTGCATCGTCTTCAACGACCTGCTCGCGATCGGCATCCTGCAGCGCCTGCGCGAGCGGCACGTGCGGGTGCCCGAGGACATCAGCGTGGTCGGCTGCGACGACATCTTCGGCGCGGACTTCTGCCACCCGCCGCTGACGACCCTGACCGCCCCGATCGAGCAGGCCGGGCGGGTCGCGGTGTCGATGCTCCTGTCACGCCTGGACCGCACGACGGCACCGGCGCCGACGACCCGCCAGCAGGTGATGCTGCCGGTCCACCTGACCGTGCGCGGCTCGACGGGCCCCGCCGCCGTGCGCGCCTAGGCCAGGCTCTACCGTCTGATCATGGCAACCGAGTTCGCGTTCGACAACCAGATCATGGTGCTCGACGGCCGGGTACTGGAGATCTTCCACCGGGACACGGACGAGAGCCTGCGCTACCACGTGGCCTTCCTGCGCATCGACGGGCAGGTGCACGGCGACGGCTTCAAGGTCCGGCTGGGCCGGGCGTACGGCGAGAACGCCATCATCGGCGGGCGCCGGTGGAAGATGACGGCCGCGCAGTTCGCCGAGTTCCGGGCGTTCATCGCCCTGGCCATCGCCGCCCGCGACGCGGGGCCGACCCCGTAGCCCCGCCTACGGCTTGCGGGCGACCACGCCGTACATCGCCGTGTCGGCCAGTGGCGGCCGGTCCTCCTCGGGGATCGGGTTGCGCCACGCGGTCACCGGGACGATGCCCGGCTCCACGATCTCCAGGCCCGTGAAGAACTGCGCGATCTCCTCCCGGCTGCGCGGCATGGCGTCGACCTTCAGGCGGCCCGCCTCGATCTCGCGCAGCGCGTAGTCGCGCGCCGCCGGGTCGCTGAGGTCGGCGGTGCCGTGGGTCATCACCACGTAGCTGCCGGACGGGAGCACGTCGACGAGGCCGCGCACGAGCTCGTACGGCTTGTCGGCGTCGAACAGGAAGTGCACGATCGCGATGAGCATGAGGGCGACGGGCTGGTTGAGGTCCAGCGTGTCGCGCAGGATCTCGTCGTCGAGGATGGTGCGCGGGTCGCGCAGGTCGGCGTCGATGTAGGCCGTCCGGCCCTCGGGGGTGCTGGTCAGCAGCGCCCGGGCGTGGGTGAGCACGATCGGGTCGTTGTCGACGTAGACGATCCGCGAGTCGGGGGCGACGCTCTGCGCGACCTCGTGGGTGTTGTTCGCGGTCGGGATGCCGGTGCCGATGTCGAGGAACTGGCGGATGCCCGTCTCGCCGGTCAGGAACCGCACCGCCCGTTGCAGAAAGTAGCGGTTCTCCAGGGCCGTGGTGCGGATCGCCGGGTACACCCGGGCGATCGCCTCACCGGAGTCGCGGTCGGCGGCGAAGTTGTCCTTGCCGCCCAGCCAGTAGTTGTACCGCCGGGCGGGGTGTGCCGTGGTCGTGTCGATCCGGCCCGACCAGCCGGCCTGCTCGTCGCCGACGCCATCTGCCATGAGTACGCATCGTAGGCCATCATCGCCGGCTGCTGACACCACACGGAGATCACCGGTTCATGGCATCGCGTCAACGCGTGAGGCGGCCGAGAATCGCCGACGCGGTGAACACGGCGACCGCGACCGCGCCGGCCAGCACCCCGAAGTCGAGCAGGAGGTGCGCCGGCGTGCCGATGAGCAGGCCCCGCAGGGCGTCGACCTCGTAGCTGAGCGGGTTGACGTGGCTGAGCACCTTGAGCCAGCCCGGCATCACCGCGACCGGGTACAGCGCGTTGGAGGCGAAGAACAGCGGCATCATGATCGCCTGGCCGATGCCCATCATCCTGTCCCGCTTCAGGACCAGGCCGGCCAGGGTGATCGACAGGCAGCAGAAGAACGCCGAGCCCAGGATGAGCGCCGCCGCGGTGCCGAGGTACTTCAGCGGGTTGCCGGGCAGCGCCACGCCGAGGATCGCGGCCAGCACGAGCACCACCACGGCCTGGACCAGGGCGCGGATCCCGGCCGCGAACGCCTTGCCGGTGACCAGGGCGGCCCGCGGCGTCGGGGTCACCATGAGCTTGGCCAGCACGCCCGCGTCGCGCTCCCAGATGATGTGGATGCCGTAGAAGATCGACACGAACAGCGCCGACTGCGCCAGGATGCCCGGGGCGAGGAAGTCGAGGTACGGGATGCCGCCCGTGGGGATGGCCCGCAGGTGGGTGAACGTCTGCCCGAAGATGACCAGCCACAGGGCCGGCTGGATGGCCCGGGTGACCACCTCGGTGCGGTCGCGGCGCAGCTTCTGCAGCTCCACGAGGCACATCGCGGCGATCCGGGTCGCCAGGACCCGCACGGGGTTGGCCGCCGCGGCCTCAGCCGAGGCGGCGTGCGGTACGGCGAGCTGCGCGGACATCGCTGAACCTTTCCGATTCCAAGTTGTCGCCGGTGTACTCGCGGAAGACGTCGTCGAGGGACTCCCCGGCCGACGACGCGATCAGCTCCGCGGGCGTGCCGAGGGCCCGGATGCGGCCGCGGTGCATGAGCGCGACCCGGTCGCAGAACTCCTCGGCCTCCTCCATGTAGTGCGTGGTGACGAGCACGGTCATCCCGGTCTCGGCCCGCACCTGGGTGATGCGCTCCCACACGCCGGCCCGGGCGACGGGGTCGAGGCCGATCGTGGGCTCGTCGAGCACGAGCAGCCGCGGCGCGCTGACGAGGGCCTGGGCCAGTTCGAGCCGGCGGATCATGCCGCCGGAGTAGGTGCCGGCCACCCGGTCCGCGGCCTCGGCCAGGCCCATCGCCGCGATCGCGGCGTCGGCGCGGGCCCGCCGCTCGGCGCGGGGCACGTCGAAGAGCCGCGCGAACAGGGCCACGTTCTCGCGGCCGCTGAGCCCGGCGTCGGCGGAGAGCGCCTGCGGGACGTACCCGATGAGCCGCCGCACCGCCATCCGGTTGCGCCGCACGTCGAGCCCGAACACGGCGACGCGGCCGGCCTGCGGGGGCAGCAGCGTGGTGAGCACCTTGATCGTGGTCGTCTTGCCGGCGCCGTTGGGGCCCAGCAGCCCGAAGATCTCGGCCGGCCGGACGCTGAGGGACAGGTCGTCGACGGCGACCGTCTCATCGCCCGAGCGCATGCGGGAAATTCCGAACCGGTGGCGGAGCCCCTCGATCTCAACCGCGGTGTTCATCGGCGCCTCCCTGCACAGATAGCACGTCGGCCAGGCGGGCCAGGGCCGGCACCGCCGCGGCGAGGGCCTGGCGCTCGTCCTCGTCGAGCTCGTCCAGCGCGCCGGCCAGCAGCGACACGCGGGCCCGGCGCCACGCGGCGAGCCGGGCGGCCGCCGCGTCGGTGAGGAACAGCCGCGCCGAGCGCCCGTCGGCCGGGTCGCGCTCGCGGCGCAGCAGCCCGGCCTCGGTGAGCTGGTTGACCAGCGTGCTGACCGAGTTGCCGGCGAGGTGCAGCTGCGCGGCGGCGGCCGACACGCCGGTGCCCGGCACGGCCTCGACCAGCCGCAGCAGCTCGACCTGGCCGCCGGTCAGCGCGGGGACGGCGAGGGCGGCGCGCGTACGCCGGCGCAGCACGCGGCGCACGCCGTTGAGCTCCCCGGCCAGCGCGTCGGCCAGCCCCTCGTGATCCACGCCGCCAATATACCTCGTTAGCAGAGCTAATGAGAATTGGTGAGGTCCAGCTCATAGCGGCCGCCGGTGGGGCGGAAGCCGAGGCGGGAGTAGTACGGGGCGACCATCCCCGGCGGGGTGAGCACGCGGCGGAAGCCGTGCGCGGTGAGCTGGCCGCTGCGCCGGAAGACGAACTCGCCGGGGCTCAGGTCGCGGTACCGCTGCGTCACGTAGTCCAGCTCGACCTGGGCGGTCTGCGGGTCGTCCGGGTCCGGGCGGAGCATGAGCACGCCGACGACCTCGTCGCCGTTGAGGGTGAGGAAGGCCAGGCGCCGCTCGTCGTCGAAGCGGAACTCGGGGTTGAACCGGGCGATGTCGGCCCAGTGCACGCGCAGCACGTGGGCGAGGAAGTTGTCGTCGGTGGCCACCTCGACCACCTGGTAGGTGCGCTCGTCGTGGCGGGTGCGCAGCAGGGACGACAGCTGCACGATGTTGATCACGGCGAGCGTGAGGTTGAGGCCGACCATGGGCCAGACCCGGGCCCCGGCGTTGTACCCGATCAGGATCAGCGAGCCGATCAGGTTGAACAGCCGCAGCCGCAGCAGGCGGCGCTGCAGCAGCGACCACACGAGCAGCGCCGAGCCGGCCCAGCCGACGATCTCCAGCCAGCTCATCGCTCGTCCCGCCAGCCCCGGGTGTAGATGACGTTCACTTTCTCGGCGATGGCCCGCTCGAGGTCGATGCCCATCGTGTGCGCGGTCACGAACGCGGTGATGGCCACGTCCGCGAGCTCGGCCTCGATGTCCTCGCGGGGGCCGGTGCGGCGGGCCATCCCGTAGTGGCGCCGGACCGCGCCGACGAACTCGCCGGCCTCCTCGGCGAGGGCGAGGGCCTGGCGCAGGTGGGGCGTCTCGGTGAACCCGGCGTCGGTGATCCGGTCGGCGATGTCGGCGGCGACGGCGGGCATCTCGGCGAGCGTGAAGGGGCGGGTGTTGTCCACAATGCACAGCATGACGGAGTTTCTGCGCCCGCTGGCCGACCGGCTCGCCGACGTGCCCGGCGTGGCCGCGGTGGCGCTGGGCGGCAGCCGGGCCCGCGGCACCCACCGGCCCGACTCCGACTACGACCTCGGCCTGTACTACCGCGGCGAGCTCGGCCTCGGCGCGCTGCGCGCCCTGGCCGCGGAGCTCGCCGACGAGCCGGCCGAGGTGACCGCGCCCGGCGGCTGGGGCCCGTGGGTCGACGGCGGTGCCTGGCTCACCGTCGGCGGCCGCCGGGTCGACTGGATCTACCGCGACCTGGACCGGGTCGAGCGCGTCTGGGCCGAGTGCCGGGCAGGGCGGTACGAGATCGGCTTCCAGCCCGGGCATCCGCTGGGCTTCTACTCGCACGCGTACGCCGGCGAGGTGGCGCTCGGCCGGGTGCTGGCCGACCCGTCGGGCGGGCTGACCCGCCTGCACGAGGAGACCCGGGACTACCCCGCCGCGCTGGGGGCCGCGCTGGTCGCCGGGCTGTGGGAGGCCGACTTCGCGGTCCGCATCGCCCGGTACGGCGCGGCCGGCGACGATCCCGTCTACGCCGCCGGCTGCCTGTTCCGCGCGGCCGGGGTGCTGTGCCAGGCCCTGCACGGGCACGCCGGCCGGTGGCTGGTCAACGAGAAGGCGATGGTCGCCGCGGCGGGCCGCCTCCCGGGCGCGCCGCCGCGCTTCGCCGAGCGCCTGGGGGCGGTCCTGGGCGCGGTGGGCACCGGCCGCGCGTCGATCACGGCCGCGATCGACGCGCTGGTGCCGCTGGTCGCCGAGGTCCGTGACGGCACGCGTTGATCAGCTGAAGAAGTCCCGCAGGACCTCGGCGACCACCGCCGGGCGGCCGTCGTCCTCCGGGCCCTCGTGCGTGAGGCCGTCGAGGGTGCGCCGGCGGGCGTCGGGCAGCGTTTCGGCCAGGGCCGCGAGGGCCGTCGTGAAGAAGGCCGGGCTTCTCGTACCGCCGAGCAGCAGCACCCGCGCGGCCAGTGCGGCGTAGTCCGGCAGGGTGTCGGCCAGCTCCTGGACCAGGCGCATGTCGTACCGCTGCGTCGGAACGAGGTCGGCGATCGTCGTCTCGTCGGGGCGGGCCGGCTGGGCGCGCAGGCCCAGGGCGAGCATCGGCGTCAGGGCGAGGCGTGGCACGCGGGTGAAGAGCGGCTCCACGGGGAGGGCCTTCATCGCGGTCACCAGCGCGGCGGCCCGCCGGCCCGAGTCCAGCTCGCGCTCGTACCGCGGCAGCCAGGCGGTCGGGACGGAGCCGGCGATCGACAGCGGCGGCTCGAAGAGGGCGATGCGCTCGACGGCCGGGGTGGCGAGCGCCGTGCGCAGGGTGATGAGGGCGCCCGCGCTCAGGCCGAAGACGAACCGTGCGCCGGCCCCGGCGAGCAGGGCCTGCAGGTCCTCGACCTCGCGGGCGACGCCGTGGCCGGGGCCGTGGGGGCCGCTCATCCCGCGGCCGCGGCGGTCGGGCACGTACACGCTGAAGTCCCCGGCGAGCGCGGTGGCGAGCGTGTGGAAGTGCTGGGCCGCCTTCATGCCGCCGTGGACCAGGACCAGGCCGGGCCCGCCGGCGCCGTACTGCCGGTAGGCGATGAGGGTTCCGTCGAGCGAGCGGACCTTGGCTTTCGAGTAGTCGGACACGGCATCAGCCTAGGTATACCGAGTTTACTTTTCAACTCGGTATACAGTACCGATTCATGACGGGACTCCGGGAGCGCCAGCGCGTGCGCATCCAGCAGGCGATCCAGGACGCGGCCACCCGGCTGTTCCTGGCTTCCGGCTTCGACGCGGTGAGCGTCAACGAGATCGCCGCCGCGGCCGAGGTCTCCAAGCGGACCCTGTTCAAGTACTTCCCGAGCAAGGAGGACCTGGTGATCGGCGCGTTCAGCGACCACCGGGACGAGCTCGCCCGGGTCGTGCTCGAACGCGGGGACGCGGCCCCGCTCGACGCGCTCGAGCGGCACTTCCGGGCCGGGCTGGCCGGCCGCGACCCGGTCACCGGGCTCGACGACCGCCCGCCCACGCTCACGTTCGTGGCGATGGTGCTGTCGACGCCGTCGCTGCAGGCCCGGCTGCTGCTGTACCAGACGCGGGCCGAGCAGGCGCTCACCGCGGCCCTGGGCGGGGGCGCGTCGGCCCGGCTCGCCGCGTACCAGATCTTCGCCGCGCACCGGGCCCTGGCCGACGAGAACCGGCACCACCTGACCGCCGGGATGAGCGCCGACGAGCGGTACCCGGCCGCCGCCGAGGCCGCCGGACACGCCTTCCACCTGCTCCGCCACGGGCTCGGCCGCCTAGGGGCTGCGTCGCAGTGGGGGTCGGAGTGAGGCGAGGCTCAGGCGTCGGCTGGGGCCGCGCCGGGCGCGCCCCGATACCGGGGTTGTATCGGGGTGTGACCGGCGTGGTTCCAGCCGACGCCTGAGTCCGCCGCAGCCCGGCCCCCACTGCGACGCAGCCCCTAAGATGGCCCGTGTGACCGCCAACGCCCTGCGCGACGGTGACCTCGAGACCCGCGAGGCCCACCTGTACCAACTCCTGGACCGCGCGCACGACTATGGCGACCCGGCGGCCGTCGCGGCGCTGCAGGCGCTCGTGCGCGACTACCCCGACTACCACCGCTCGCTGTACACCCGCGCGATGAACCAGGCCGACGTGATCGCCGCGCACACCCCGCCGGGTGAGCTGCGGGAGCCGCTGCTGGAGGCGCTGGACGACACGCGGTACAACTGCCAGGCCTGGGCGGCCATGGGCTGCGCCGCGATGGGGGTGCGCGAGGCGGTGCCGCGGCTGGTCGAGCTGCTCGACGACCGGCAGTGGAAGGTCGTGGAGGAGTCGCTGCGCGCGCTGGGCCGCCTCGGCGACGCCTCCACCGTGCCGGCGCTGCGCCCGCTGCTCGCCGACGAGGTCGACTGGGTGCGGCTGCGCTCCGCGGAGGCCCTGGCGGACATCGGCGGGCCGGAGGCGCTCGAGGCGCTGTGGTACGAGTTCGAGCACCGCCGCTTCCCGCGCATCGGCCCCATCGCGAGCGCGCTGGCCGCCTTCGCCCCGGAGGTCATCCCGCGGCTGATCGCGGCGGCCGACGACCCGGACCCGAACCGCCGCTACTGGGCCGCGGTCGCCCTGGGCTCGACCGGCGACGAGCGCGTCGCCGCGACGCTGGAGCGCCTGCAGGCCGAGGACCGCGGCGCGACCGTCTTCGACGGCGAGGTCCGCGCGGCGGCCAAGAAGGCCCTGCGCACGCTGCGCCGCATCCAGGCCGCCATCGCCGCCCGCGCGGCCGGGTAGCCGATGGCGCAGACCCGGGAGATCCGGGCGGTGTACTCCGCGACGACCGTCACCGTCTACCAGGCCTACCGCGCCGAGATCGCGTCGGCCGCCGTCGCCGCCGGGCGGTTCACGGAGCCGTTCCAGCGCGACCGCATGACGTGGATCAAGCCGTCGTTCCTCTGGATGATGTACCGCTGCGGCTGGGCCCTCAAGGAGGGCCAGGAGCACGTCCTCGCCGTCGAGATCCGCCGCGACGGGCTCGCGTGGGCCCTCGACCACGCGGTCCTGAGCCACTACGACCCGGACGTCCACGAGAGCGCGGAGGCCTGGAAACGGCAGCTCAAGGCCAGCCCGGTGCGGGTGCAGTGGGACCCGGAGCGGGACCTGCACCTGCGGCCGGTCCCGGGCATCCGGTCGCTGCAGCTCGGGTTGAGCGGCGAGGCCGTGCGCCGGTACGTCGACGAGTGGACGGTCTCGATCACCGACGTCACCGGCCTGGCGCACCGGGTGCACGAGCTCGTGCGGGCCGGCGAGCTGGAGGCGGCACGGGCCCTGCTGCCCGGCGAGCAGCTATTGACACCTATCTGTCAATAAGGTTTCCTATCCGCAACCTTCGGCTCACACACGTCCGCAAACGTGCCGTTGGGAGACCCATCAGTCTTCCTAGGAGCCTGCTCGTGAAGCGGTACCGCCTGCCCCTCATCGCCCTAGCCGCCGTCGTGCTGTCGTTCACCGCGACGACCGCGTACGCCCTCGCCCAGACCAGCAAGGCCGCGCTCGCCGCCGGACCCAGCGCGAGCCAGCTGCTGGCCCGCACGCAGACCTGCAACCAGGTGTCCAACGGCAAGTACGCCACCGACGACGGCGGCGCCGCCACCGTCGCGATCTGCAAGAGCGGCTCGGCGTACTTCTGGAGCGCCGACATGGACATCGACTGCGACGGCATCGGCACGTCGCACTGCAACGCCTCGACCGACCCCTGGTACCAGGCGCAGACCTCGTTCAGCACCTCGAACGGCTCGTACTTCACCTCGGACGTCACGCGCTACTACGTGGTGCCGCTGCCCAGCTCGCGCTTCGACTACGGCGCGAGCGGCATCCGGCCCGGGGCCGTGGCCGCGGTCGTGTACAACAACCAGGTCGCCTACGCGGTCTTCGCCGACGAGGGGCCGGACAACATCATCGGCGAGGGCTCCTACGCCCTGGCCACCGCGCTCGGCATCGACCCGAACCCGGCCACCGGCGGCACGGCCGGACCGGTGACGTTCATCGTCTTCCCGTCCTCGGTGCCCAGCCCGGTGGAGAGCAACTCCGCGATCGACAGCACCGGCGCCTCGGCCGCCAACGCGTGGCTCGGCACCTCCCCGACCGGCGGGCCGACGACGCCGACCACGGGCCCGACCGGCACCGCGGGGCGCATCACCGGCTACGGCGGCAAGTGCGTGGACGTGGCCGGTGCGAGCTCCGCCAACGGTACCGCCGTGCAGCTCTACGACTGCAACGGCTCGAGCGCCCAGCAGTGGACCCGCGCCTCGGACGGCAGCCTGCGGGCGCTGGGCAAGTGCATGGACGTGGCCGCCGCGGGCACCGCGAACGGGACCAAGGTCCAGCTGTACGACTGCAACGGCACCAACGCGCAGAAGTGGACGCGCACGGGCCAGACGCTGGTCAACGCGGGCTCGGGCAAGTGCCTGGACGCGACCGGGCCGAGCTCAGCCAACGGCACCCGGCTGCAGATCTGGTCGTGCTCCGGGGGCGCGAACCAGAACTGGACCCTCTGAACCTGATGTCGAGCTCCTCCCGGCCGCTGCGACCTTGGTAGGAAGGACCGGACGAGAGGAGCTCGACATGGGTCAGCCCGTGGTGCACTTCGAGATCAGCGGCATCGAGCCCGGCAGGTTGCGCGACTACTACGCGGGCCTGTTCGACTGGCGGTTCAACCCGCCCGGCAGCGCGGCGACGACGAGCGTCTCCGCGGACGGCGACTACCACTTCGTCGAGGCGGACTCGGCCGGGATCAACGGCGGCGTCGGCGGCGGCGCGGGGTACCCGCAGCGGGTCCTGTTCTACGTCGGCGTCCCCGACGTCGGGCAGGCCCTGGCCCGGGCCGAGAGCCTCGGCGGGAAGCGGCTCATGGGCCCCGAGCCGGCCACCGGCGCGTTCACCGTCGGGCACTTTCAGGACCCCGAGGGCAACGTGCTCGGCGTCGCCGGCCCGACCGCGTAGCGCAGGCGGCGGACCAGGTCCGGCGAGACGGGGGCGGCCCATCGGCCGCCGGGGCGCACCGCGCGGCCCGAGTGGAACGCGCGGACGCCCGCGGTCGTCAGCGGGTGCAGGTACGACTCCCGCAGGCCGCCCCCGGCGAGCATCAACGGCCCGTGCGCCGGCGCCTCGGCCAGCAGCACGGGCAGCCCCTCCCCCATCCCGGACGGCCCGCCGGCGGTCAGCACCGAGGTCAGCCCCGGCCGCCCGGCGAGGGCCCGCCACGCCGCGGCGCGGTCGGCCGCGTGGTCGACGGCCCGGTGGAACGTCCACGGGAAGCCGTCCAGCAGCGCGTCGAGGGTGGCCCCGTCGACGTTGCCGCCGGCGTCGAGGAAGCCGAGCACGAACTCGGCCGCCCCGGCCGCGCGCAGCTCGCGCAGGGTGGTGCGCAGCGACGGCACGTCGGCCGCGAACCCGGGCGCCGTGCGCAGCATCACCCGGACCGGGATCGACACCGCGGCCAGCACCGCGGCGACCGTCGCCGGGTCCGGGCTGAGGCCGTCGGCGGCCATGTCCGCGACCAGCTCGACGCGGTCCGCGCCGCCCGCCGCGGCCGCCCGCGCGTCGGCCGCGTCCAGCACAATGATCTCCAGGAGCACCTGGTCATGGTGGCACCCAAGTCTTCGTTGGGAGGTCACTCGGGCGTTTCCTTGGCGGGGCTAGCGTGCGAACATGGTCCGCCGTCAGTCCGCGCTGGGGATCGCGCTGGTGGGTGCCGCGTTCGCCACCCTGCTGCTGCAACTCGTCGTGCTACCCCTCGTACTCCTGCCGCTCGACCTGCGCTGGGCATGGCTGCTCGCGCCGATCGCGCTCACCACCGTGCCGCTGTGGTCGCTCATCCACGAGGGCATCCACGGGACCCTGCTGCGCGACCGGGCCTGGAACGACCGCCTGGGCCGCTTGCTCGCCGCCGGCTACGGCGGCGCGTTCACGCTCCTGAAGTCCGGGCACCTGCTGCACCACCGGTACAGCCGCACCCAGCGCGAGCGCACCGAGGTCTACGACCCGCGGCGCGGCTCGTGGCTGGCGGCGGCGCGGACCTACTACCCGCGGCTGCTCGGCGGGCTGTACGTCGCGGAGCTGCTGGCCGTGCTGCTCGTCCTGCTGCCCCGGCCCGGCTGGCGCCTGCTGGTGCGCAGGACGGACTCGCTGGACTCGGTGACGGGCCTGCTGTTCGAGCGCGTCGCGCGCCGCGACAACCTGCGCAAGTTCCGCATCGAGGCGATCGCGGTCATCGTGACGTACACGGGCTCGTCCCTCGCCTACGGCGGCCACCTGTGGATGCTGTGGAGCGCGGTCGGCGCGCGGGCGCTCATCGTGTCGCTGGCCGACAACGCGTACCACTACCGGACCCGCCTGGAGCGCCCCCTGGACGCGATGAACCTGGCCCTGCCGCGGCCGCTGGAGTTCTTCGTGCTCGCGTTCAACCTGCACAACGTGCACCACCGCCACCCGGGCCTGCGCTGGCACGAGCTGCGCGCGGCGTTCGTGGCCGACCGCGACGAGATCCACCTCGGCTGGTTCACGGCGGTGGCCCGCCAGTTCAACGGCCCGATCCCGCTGACCGCGGACGAGGTGCGGCCGCTGCCCGGCCCGGGTACCGTGCCCGAGTGGACAGCGGAGATGTCCGGCGCGCCCTCGACGGGTCCCTGACCCTGCTCCACGGCGCGGCCGCCCAGAATTCGTGGACCGCCCCGGCGGGCGGCCTCGAGTGGACGTGCCTCGCTACGGCCGAGCACATCGCCCACGACCTCACCGCGTACGCGACGCAGCTGGCCGCCCGCGCCACCGACGCCTACCTGCCCCTGGACCTCGTGGTGCGCCCCGGCACCCCGCCGCGCACGGTCCTCTCGACCGTGGCCGCGTGCGGCCGCCTGCTGGCCCTGGAGCTGGACGCGGCCGGCCCCGCGGCGACGGCCTGGCACTGGGGCCCGACGGACCGCACGGGCTTCGCGGCGCTGGGCGTGAACGAGATCCTGGTGCACACCTGGGACATCGCGCAGGGCCTGGGTCGGCCCTGGACCCCACCCCCGGACCTGGCGGCGGCCGTGCTGTCCCGCCTCTTCCCCGACGTGCCCCCGGACACGGACCCGGACGCCGGGCGGGCGCTGCTGTGGGCCACGGGACGCATCGCCCTGGCCGGCCGCCCGCGCCGCGAGTCCTGGGTCGTGAAGGCCGCCCGCCGCTGACACCGCCCGGCCGGCTCTTCGACCCGATCACGCCTGATGCCATCGCCGCGGCCCGCGAGGAGCTCGCCCGGCGGCTGCGGGACGACCGGCCCGTCCGAGCGACCGTGCTGGCCCGAGGGGTCACCCCGAAGGAGCTGCCGATGATTGATGACCTGAACTTCGGCGGGCTCCGCGCCCAGTTGGATGCGGACGTCACCGCGGAGGAGCTCGAGCACATCGCGACGCTGCCCCGCGGGCCGCACACGACAGCATGACAACCGGCCCGTCGGGCGCAGCGGCAGATTGGCAACGACCGCGGCACAACAGCGGCGGCGGCGCCGACCACGGCACGGCACAACAGCGGCGGCGCCGACTACGGCACGGCACAACGGCGACCACGCCACAACAGCGGCGGCGACCGCGGCACAACGGCGGCGGCGGCGCCGGCCATGACGCAACGGCAGCAGAGGCCCAGTAGCGCAGAGGCGACCGCGCCACCGGCAACGTGCCGCGCCGAGCGCCTGGGCACCGCCGCGGTGCGGCCCCGACCCCGACGGTGCGGAACGCCTACGGCAGCGGCGCCGGGGTGACCGCGGCCATCCCCAGCAACGGTGCCATCGTCGGGCAGCCCAGCGACGCGCACTCGCGCGTGTGAGCGTCATACTCCGCCCGCCCGATCGCCACCACCGTCACCGCGAGCGGCCGCACCGGCCCCGTGGCCCAGTACCGCTGCGTGCCCACCGCCCGGCGTAACGCCCGCCGCAGGCTCGGCGTGAACTGCGTGAAGTCATGCCGCACACCGCCGCGCCGAGCGACCGGCCAGTCCAGGCGCACCGCCCATCCCTGGGAAATGTCCGAAGCCATCGCCACCACCCCTCACCTTGTTGAGGGCAACGACCGAACCTCCCCCCACAATACTCGTACACACGTTCGAATACACCCCTCGTACGGGCCCGTACCACCTCCTTGATCGGTGACCCCCGGCGTGCGACCGTGGCGGCGTGACCGAGGACGAGTACTGCGACCTGCCCACCGGACTGCGGGTGTGTTACCGCGCCGAGGGCGATCCGCAGGGTGTACCGCTGCTGCTCATCGCCGGCCTGGGGCTCGACCTGACCTCGTGGCCCCGGCCGCTGCTCGACGGCCTGGCCGCGCGCGGCTTCCGGGTGGTGCGCTTCGACAACCGCGACGCCGGGCGCTCGACCCGCGTCGACGCCCGCCCGCCGGGCAAGCTGCGTCAGCTCGTCGCCCGGCCGCTGCCGGGCGCGTACCGTCTCGAGGACATGGCGGCCGACGCCGCCGGGCTGCTCGAGCACCTCGGCATCGAGCGCGCGCACGTGGTCGGCATGTCGATGGGCGGGATGATCGGCCAGGCCCTGGCCGCGACCCACCCGGACCGCGTCGCCAGCCTCACGTCGATCTTCTCGACCACCGGCGCGCGCGGCATCGGCCAGCCGGCGCGCTCGACCCTGCTGCGCATGGCCCGGCGCGCCGCACGGACCCGGGACGAGTGGGTGGCCCGGCACCTGGCGATGCTCGACCACATCGCGTCCCGTTCGCACCCGTACGACGAGGCCGCCGAGCGCGCCTGGGCGGCCGAGGTGTGGGAGCGCGGCGGCGGCCCGGCCCGCGCGGCCGGGGTCGCGCGGCAGATCGGTGCCATCCAGGCCTCGGGCGACCGCACCGCCGCCCTGCGTACGATCACGGCCCCGACGCTCGTGATCCACGGCGACGTGGACCGCATGGTGCACCCGAGCGGCGGCCGCGCCACGGCCACGGCCATCCCGGGCGCCCGGCACGTGGAGATCGCGGGCATGTCGCACCACCTGGCCCCGGGCGTCGTCGACCGCCTGGCCGACCTGATCGCGGAGACGTCCCTCGGCGTGCCGGACCGTCCACATCGGACATGACCGGCGGCCGGTCTACAGCGAGATGTCCCGGTCCGGATCGGCGGTGTCGTCGTCCGCCTCCGGGTTGAAGTCCGAGCCGAAGTCCGAGCCCTCCGCGTCGATGGCGCCGAAGTCCGAGCCGTCCCCCTCAATGTTGCCGAAGTCCGCGCCGCCGGCGGGGATTTCGGCCGGGGCCGCGCGCTCGTCGGTGTTCATCGTTCGAGCATGCCCAGGTAGCCCGCGTGAGCACAAGCCAACAGCCGGTGAACCGACACCCGTGATAAAACTCGCGGCCACGTCCAAGGCATAGACCTCGGTACATGACTGCTCGGCACCTCGGCCGCGGCCGCCACCGGTGCGGCGCTGCATACTGCTGGGCGTGGCTCACTTCAGTAGGCTCTACGCGATCTGCCTCGACGTGCCCGCGCCGGACCACGCCGCCACCGTGGCGTTCTGGTCCGGGGCGGCCGGCGCCGAGATGCCGGTCGTCGGCCGGTACCCGGAGTTCAGCGGCGCCCGCCTGCCCAACCACGACATGCTCCTGCTCGCCCAGCGCCTGGGCGACGGCGAGGCCCGCGTGCACCTCGACTTCCACACCGACGACCTCGACGCCGAGGTGGCCCGGCTCGAGGCGCTGGGCGCGACGCGGGTCAACCGCGCGGAGAACTGGCAGGTGATGCGCGACCCCGCGGGGCTGCCGTTCTGCGTGGTTCTGGACCGTCCGGGCACCTTGTCCGAGGCCAACGCCACCCGCTGGGACTGATCCGGTCCCGGCAACGTGCCAGGACGCACCGCGGGTGCGTGGCCATATGGTGACGACCATGACAGCATCCCGCGCCCCAGTCCGGCTGCCCGAGAGATCCGCGACCTCAATACCGAGGGGGCGGCCGGCCGAGCCGACGGGCTTTCCCCGCTGCGACAACATCACCCCGACGGCCGCGGACGGCACGTGAAGCCCGGGACCGGGCGGCGCGCACGTGGCGCCGCCCGGGGTGGTTGACGAGCAGTTTCAGGCGACGGTGTTGCGCCAGGCGCGGCCGCTGCGCTCGATCAGGCGGTTCGCGTCCGTCGGGCCCCAGGACGCGGCCTCGTAGGTCGGGATCGGGCTGGTGTCCTGGGCCCAGCGCTCGATGATCGGGTCGACGATGCGCCAGCACTGCTCGACCTCGTCGGAGCGGATGAACAGCGTCGTGTCGCCGATCAGGGCGTCGAGCAGCAGACGCTCGTACGCCTCCGGGGACTCCTCGCGGAAGGTCTTGTCGTAGGAGAAGTCCATGCTCGCCGAGCGGACCCGGAACGAGTGGCCCGGGACCTTGGCGCCGAAGCGCAGGGCGATGCCCTCGTCGGGCTGGATGCGCAGGATCAGGGCGTCGGGCTGCAGCTCGGTCAGCTGGGAGTGCGGGATCGGCAGGTGCGGCGGGCGCTGGAACTGCAGGGCGACCTCGGTCACGCGGCTGGGCAAGCGCTTTCCCGTACGCACGTAAAAGGGCACGCCCTTCCAGCGCCAGTTGTCGACGTCGAGCCGCAGGGCCGCGTAGGTCTCGGTGCGTGAGAGCGGGTCGACGCCGGGCTCCTCGCGGTAGCCGGGCATGAGCTCCTCGCGGCTGCCGCCGCGGGTGTACTGGCCGCGGACCGCGATGTCGTCGATGTCGCGGCCGCTGGGCAGGCGGATCGCCTGCAGCAGCTTCACCTTCTCGTTGCGCACCGCCTCGGCCGCGAACGACGCCGGCGGCTCCATGAGGGCGAGGGCGAGCACCTGCAGCACGTGGTTCTGCACGATGTCGCGCATCGCGCCGGCGTGCTCGTAGAAGGAGCCGCGGGTGCCGACGCCGAGGGTCTCGGCCACGGTGATCTGCACGTGGTCGACCCAGGTGCGGTCCCAGATGGGCTGGAAGATGGAGTTGGCGAAGCGCAGCGCGAGCACGTTCTGGACGGTGTCCTTGCCCAGGTAGTGGTCGATGCGGAAGACCTGCGACTCGTCGAAGGAGGCGTGCACGGTCTGGTCGAGCGACTTGGCGCTGCGCTCGTCGTGGCCATACGGCTTCTCGATGACCAGGCGGGCGAAGGAGCCCTCGCGGGCCTGGTTGAGCCCGGCGCCGGCCAGGCCGGTGATGACCAGCGGGAACGCCTCGGCGGGGGTGGAGAGGTAGAAGATCCGGTTGCCGCTCGTGCCGCGCTGCTCGTCGAGCTCGTCGAGCAGGGCCGCGAGGTTCTTGTACGTCTCCGGGTCGTCGTAGCCGCCGGCGATGTACCGCACCCCGCCCGCCAGCTGGGGCATGCCCGCCACGCCGCGGTCGCCGAGCACGTTTTGGATGAACTGGTCGTCGTCCATCGGGGTGCGGGCCACGCCCACGACCGCGAACCGCTCGGTCAGCCGGTTGTGCCGGGCCAGGCTCTCGATCGCCGGGATCAGCTTGCGGCGGGTGAGGTCGCCGGAGGCGCCGAAGATCACGACCGTCGCCGGTGGGGCGTGCCGGTTGTCGGGTTCCTGCAGGACCGTCTCGCTGGACATGGGGAGTGCCTCTCCGTCGGACTGCCGCCGTGACATTACGAGTCAACCCGAGCGGGCAGCAACGATTCCGGAACGTGACCGGCGTCTCTGCACGGCCTGCGCCAAGCCTAGTCAGTAGGTTGGTGCGCATGGGACGCCCCGCACGGCACGACGCCGACAGCCTCCTGGACGCCGCCGTGCGACTGGTCGGCGCCGGCGGGCCGAAGGCGCTGACGGTCGCGGCCGTGGCGCGGGAGGCGGGCGGGCCGAGCGGGTCGGTCTACCACCGCTTCACCGGGCGGCCGGCGCTCGCCGCCGCGCTGTGGCTGCGCACCGTCGAGCGGTTCCAGGCCGGGTTCCTCGGGGCCCTGGCCGAGGGCCGCCCGGCCGGCGCGGCCCGGCACGTGGTGGCCTGGTGCCGGGCGCATCCGGGGGAGGCGCGCGTGCTGCTGTACCGCGCCGACGACTTCGACCGCGAGCACTGGAGCGACGCGGAGCGCGCCGCCCTCGACGCGATGAACGGGCGGGCCTTCGCCGCGCTGCGCGCCCTCGGCGGCGACTTCGACAAGGTCGTGCTCGCGCTCACCGACCTGCCCACCGCCCTGGTCCGCCGGCATCTGCGGGCCGGCCACGAGATCCCGGCGCGGGCCGAGGACCTCGCGGAGGAGACGGCGGTGCTAATTTTAGAGACATGTCTCTAAAAGTGTGGGGTACCCGTCCGGGAGAGACCGATCTGCACTACGCCGGCGACGCGCTCGGCCCCGGCCGCGAGGCCTGGTTCCGCGCGGTCGACGTGCCCGCGCCCGCCCCGGTGGCGTTCCGCTGGCTGTGTCAGCTGCGCGTCGCGCCGTACAGCTACGACTGGATCGACAACGGCGGCCGGCGCAGCCCCCGCGAGCTCGTGCCCGGCGTGGACGAGCTCGCCGCCGGCCAGCGCTGGATGACCATCTTCGACCTGGTCGCGTTCGTCCCCGGCGAGCAGCTCACGTTCCGCATGGCGACCCGCCGGGGCCGGGCGCTGTTCGGCGACATCGTGGTCAGCTACCTGGTCCGCGCGGCCGGGCCGGACCGGTCCCGGCTCATCGCCAAGCTGTACGTCCCGGGCCCCCGCGGCCCGCTGGAGCGCGCCGGCCGCCCGCTGCTGTGCGCGGGCGACCTGGTGATGATGCGCCGCCAGCTGCTCAACCTCGCCGGGCGGGCCGGGGCCGGTCAGGTCAGGTAGCCGCGCTCTCCGAGGGTGCTGTACGTGGTAACTTTCAGTAGTCGACATCATGCAAAGAGTAGTGAGGAGGACCAGCTGCGGCAGCGCGCCGAGGAGTCGCGGGCCAGCTTCGACGCCATTGCGCAGCAGCGGCTGCAGAGCACGGCGATTTTCTCCGGCCGTTTGGACGTCTATCTCTGACGATCCCGCACGGTATTTTCTGCTCAGGTAGTCGGCGGCGGCCCCGCCGGGAGCAGGGAGCGTGTGCCGGGTGGAGCTGTCGATCAGCGTGCTCGGCGACCTCACGGCCACGCTCGGTGGCGAGCCCGTCGACCTCGGCGGCCGCCGCCAGCGCGCCGTCCTCGCCCTGCTCGTGCTGCACCGCGGCGACATCGTCCCCACCGACCGGCTCATCGACTGCGTGTGGGGCGACCACCCGCCGGCGAGCGCGGCCGGGGCGCTGCAGGCGTACGTCTCCCACCTGCGCCGCCGCCTCGAGCCCGGCGCGACCGCGCGCACCCGCGGCAACGTCATCGTCAGCCGCCCGCCCGGTTACGCCGTCGCGCTCGAACCCGGCGCCGTCGACGCCTGGTGCTTCGACGCCGGTGTCAACGAGGCACTTTCCCGGCAGCGGTACCCCGAGCAGCGCGACCTCCTCGCCGACGCGCTGCGGCTGTGGCAGGGCCCCGCGTACGCCGAGTACGCCGACGAGCCCTGGGCCCAGGCCGAGGCCGCCCGGCTCAACGAGCTGCGCGAGGTGGCCCGCGAGGAGCTCCTGGCCGCGCGCCTGGCCCTCGGCGAGAGCGCGGTGCTCGTGCCGGAGCTCGAGGCCCTCGCCGCCGACCAGCCCCTGCGCGAGAAGCGCTGGCGGCTGCTCGTGCTGGCCCTGTACCGCGCCCACCGCCAGGGCGACGCGCTCGCGGCCCTGCGCCGGGCGCGCCAGACGCTCTCCGACCAGCTCGGCGTGGACCCGGGGCCGGCGCTGCGCTCCCTCGAACAGGAAGTGCTGGCCCAGTCCCCGACGCTCGAACCGCCCGCCGCGCCCGCTCCCCCGCCCACACCCGGCGTCGCGACCGTTTCGCCATCGGCGGGGCGCGCGGCTCCGCACGGTACAACCGCGGGGTCCGGCTCTGAAAACGCCCGCCGGGAACAGCTCGTCGACCGGGAGCGCGAGGTGGCCGAGCTGCGGGCGGCCGCCGCCGAGGCGTTCGCCGGGCTCGCCCGGGTCGTGGTCATCGAAGGGCCGGCCGGGATCGGCAAGAGCCGCCTGCTCACCGAGGCGCGCCGCATCGCCGGCGAGCACGGGGCCCGCACGCTCACCGCGCGCGGCAGCCAGCTCGAGAAGGAGTTCGGCTTCGGCGCGGCGCGGCAGCTGTTCGAGGCGCTGCTCACCGACCCGGCCGAGCGGGAGCGGCTGCTCGCCGGGGCCGCGGCCTCGGCCGGCGCGGTGTTCGACCTGACCAACGAGGCGCCCGCGCGCGGCGACCACACGTTCGCGGCCCTGCACGGGCTGTTCTGGCTCACCGCCAACGCCGCCGCCGTGCGCCCGCTCGCGATCGTCGTCGACGACCTGCAGTGGTGCGACACGGGGTCGCTGCGCTACCTCGCGTACCTCGCGCGCCGCCTCGAGGGCCTGCCCGTGCTCGTCGTCGCGACGCTGCGCACGGGCGAGCAGTACGACGACGACGCGCTGCTGGCCGAGCTCCAGCTCGACCCGGCCACCACCGCGGTGCGGCCCGGCCCGCTCAGCCGCGCCGGGGTCGCCGACCTCGTCCGCGAGGGCCTGGGCGCCGGCGCCGAGGACGTGTTCATCGCCGCCTGCCACCGCACCACCTCGGGCAACCCGCTGCTGCTGCGCCAGCTGCTGCGGGCGCTGGAGGCCAGCGGGGTGCGGCCGACCGCCCCGCACGCCGGGACCGTCACCGCGATCGGCTCCCGCGCGGTGTCGAGCATGGTGCTGTTCCGGCTGCGGCGCATGCCCCCGGCCAGCACCGCTGTCGCGCGGGCGATCGCGGTGCTCGGCGACGGCGCGGGGCTGGCGACCGTCGCCGCGCTCGCCGGCGTCGAGGACACCGAGGCCGCCCTCGCGGTCGCGGCGCTCGCGCGGGCCGAGGTGGTCCGCCACGAGTACCCGATCGGCTTCGTGCACCCGCTGGTGCGCGACGCGGTGTACCAGGACCTGCCGCCCGGCGAGCGCCAGCTGCAGCACGAGCGGGCGGCCCGCGCGCTGGCCGGCGCCGCGCCCGAGCAGATCGCCGCGCACCTGCTGCAGATGCCCGAGCGCGGGGACCCCTGGGTGGTCGGGGTGCTGCGGGCGGCGGCCGGCACCGCGCTGCACCGGGGCGCGCCCGACGGCGCCGCGGCGTACCTGCGCCGGGCCCTCGCCGAGCCGCCGGAGCCCGCGCTGCGCCCGGCCGTGCTGCTCCAGCTCGGCCAGGTCGAGACGCTCGGCGACGGGCCGGCCGCGATCGCCCACCTGCGGGCCGCGTACGACGATCCGGCCATCGACCCGGTGACCTTCGCCGCGGCCGCCCGGATGCTAATCCACACGCTGATCTTCGCGGGGCCGGAGGGCAACGCCCCCGCGTTCGCGCGGCAGGCGCTGGCCCGGCTCGGGCCCGGGTTCGGCGACGAGCGCCAGGCGATGACGGCGCTCGAGCGGATCGCGGCGTACATGTACAGCGGCGACGCCCATGTGGCCGGCGACTTCGACGCCCGGATCGAGGGCGACGGGCTCGGCGCCCGGATGCTCGCCGGCGCCCGGGCGTGGGAGCTGCTCGCGCGGGGCGAGAACCTCGACGAGGCGGTACGGCTGGCGCGGTTCGCCCTCGCCGACGGGGTGCTCCTGGACGGCGACCCCGGCCTGTTCTGGGTCGTCGCCGCCGTCGTGCTCGAGGACACCGACGCCGGCGCCGGCACCCTCTGGGACGACGCGCTCACCCAGGGCCATACCCGCGGCTCGCTCTTCACGGTGCTCGCCGCCCAGCTGTGGAGCGGCTGGCGGGACTGGCGCCGCGGCGACCTGCCGGAGGCGGTGCACCGGCTGCGGGCGGCCAACGACCAGAGCCTGGCCTGGGGCGGCGTGCCGGCGCTGGGCATCTCCTACGGCGAGGCGTACCTCATCCGCGCCCTCGTCGACCAGGGCCGCCTGGCCGAGGCGCGCGCGTTCCTCGACGAGCACCTCGACCGGCCGCGGGTCGGCGACGGGGTGCGGCTGGTGAACCAGGCGCACGCGTACCTGCTCATGGCCGAGGGCTCGTTCGCCCGCGCGCTCGCCCTGCTGCCCGCGCAGTTCCCGCCCGGCAACCCGCAGTGGTTCGAGGAGCGCAGCCTGCGGGCCATGGCCCTGGCCGGGCTGGGCCGCACCGCCGAGGCCCGCGCGCTCGCCGAGGAGGACCTGGCGGGCCTGCGTCGCTGGGGCAGCCGGCGCGGGGTCGGGCGGGGGCTGCGCCTGGCCGGGGAGCTGACCGGCGACGCCGGGCGGCTGGGCGAGGCGGTCGAGCTGCTCGCCGGGACCGGGGCGCGGCTCGAGCACGCCCGCGCGCTGCTGGCCCTGAGCCGGGTCGCGGCCGAGCCGCCGCCGGCCGACCCGGTCTCCACCGGCGAGGCCTGTGTCATCGAGCCCGCCGACCTGCTGCGCGAGGCGCTCAAGGCGGTCGAGGAGTGCGGCGCCCTCGGGCTGCGGGCCGAGATCGCGGCCGCGCTGACCGCGCGGGGCGAGGATGTCCCGGCCGAGCCGCCGGTGCAGCTCACCACCGGCGAGCGGCGCATCCTGGCGCTGGCCCGGGGCGGTGCCGACGAGCGCGAGATCGCCCAGGCGGTGTTCCTGACCCCGCAGGCGGTGCGCGACACCCTCGCCGCCATCGAGCGCAAACTGACGCCCGGCTGACACATCGGCTCAGGTCCGCCGCAAGTTCCGCCCAACCGCGCGGGTGCACCGTACCGGCATGACCACGATCGAGAACTCAGCTCACGACACCGGCCACGTCGGTGCAGACCTGGCCGGCCGGCGGCCGGCTCTGTCGCGCCTCTGCGGCGGCGCTGTACACCTTCCCGGCGACCCCGGCTACGACACCGCCCGCATGCCCTGGAACGTCGCCGTCGACCAGCGGCCCGCCGCCGTGGCCTACCCGGCGGACGCCATCGAGGTCGCCGAGCTCGTCCGGGCCGCCTCGGCCGCCGGGCTGCGCGTCGCCCCGCAGGGCACCGGGCACAACGCGGGGCCGCTCGGCCCGCTCGACGACGTGGTGCTGCTGCGCACCTCGGCGATGACCCAGGTGCGGGTCGACCCGCGGCGCCGGACCGCCCGCGCGGAGGCCGGTGCCTTGTGGATCGACGTCGTCGAGCGCGCCGCCCCGCACGGGCTGGCCGCGCTGCACGGCTCCTCCCCCGACGTCGGCGTGGCCGGGTACTCCCTCGGCGGCGGCATCGGCTGGTACTCCCGCCAGCACGGGCTGCAGGCCAACGCCGTGACCGCGTTCGAGCTGGTCACCGCGGCCGGCGAGCGGGTCCGCGCCGACGCCGAGCACGAGAGCGACCTGTTCTGGGCGCTGCGTGGCGGCGGCGGCAACTTCGGCGTCGTGACCGCCGTGGAGTTCGACCTGTTCCCGATCGCCACCGCGTACGCGGGCTGGCTCGTCTGGGACTGGCGCGAGGCGGCCCGGGTGCTGCCCGTCTGGGCCGACTGGGCCCGCACCGCGCCCGACCACGTGACGACGGCGCTGCGGCTGCTGCAGGTACCGCCGATGCCGCAGATCCCCGAGGTCTTGCGCAACCGGCAGCTGCTCGTCATCGACGGCGCCGTCCTGGGCGACCCGGACGTGCTCGCCCCGCTGCGCGCGCTGCGGCCGGAGCTCGACACGTTCGCCGCCATGCCGGCCCCGGCGCTGTGCCGCCTGCACATGGACCCCGAGGGCCCGACCCCCGCGGTCGGGCGCGCGGCCCTGCTCGGCGAGCTCGACGCCGGCGCGTTCGACGCGCTGCTCGGCGCGGCCGGCCCCGACTCCGGCACCTCCCTGCTGGTCGCCGCGGAGCTGCGCCAGCTCGGCGGGGCCCTGGGCCGCCCGGCCCCGCGCCACGGCGCCCTGCCGCGGCTCGACGCCGACTACGCGCTGTTCACCTGCGGCATCGCCGCGACGCCGGAGATGGGCGAGCTCTCGGCGGCCCACACGGACCGCGTGGTGGAGGCGATGGCGCCGTGGTCGAACGGGCGGGAGTACCTCAACTTCGCCGAGACGAAGGTCGAGACGGCCCGGGCGTACGACGCGGAGGCCTGGCCGCGGCTGCGCCGGATCCGCGACGCCGTCGACCCGAGCGGGCTCTTCGTCGCCAATCACGTTCTGTGATGTAACCGACGGGGGTCCGCGCCCCCGGCCAGGCCGTGGCCGGGGGGCGACGCCGCCAAGGCCGCGCACAAGAGCCTGAAGGCGCTACGCAAGTGAGACGAGCCCGGCCGGCGTCGGGCTGA
>NZ_JBEZDS010000021.1:0-15923 GCF_040648435.1 Dactylosporangium sp. NPDC049140
CCGACCGATCCTCGGCGGCCTCATCAACGAGTACGAACGAGCCGCATAGAAGCCCAGCTCAGGCACCGAAGCGAAGTAAAGACACCCCACAGGGGAGCGTGAAGCTCGACAAGCTGACGCCGACGATCATCCGCCGGATGATCACGGCGAAGTCGGGCGAGAACCTTTCGGTGACGACCGTCCGGCACATCTACGGCATGGTGCGGAACGTGCTCGCCGATGCGCTCCGCGAGGAGCTGATCCATCGCAACCCCGCGCTGGCGGTCAGGCCACCCGGTGCGGTGCCGGTCGAGCGGCGCGCACTGACGGTCGAGGAGGCGAAGCGGCTGATCCAGACGATCCAGGGTGACCGGCTGGAGGCGCTGTGGGTGACAGCGTTGACTGTTGGGCTGCGGCGGGGCGAACTGTTGGGGCTGCGATGGTCGGACATTGACTTCGCCGGCGAACGGCTCACCGTTCGGCAAGCCCTATTGCGGGTCGACGGCGTCTTGTCGTTCTCCAGGCCGAAGACAGACCGATCACGTCGCACCGTTCCGGTGGCTCCTCAGACGCTGATGATGCTGCGAGCGCATCGCCGGCGCCAGGCCGAGGACCGTGACGTGGCGGGGGAGCGGTGGCAGGACCACGATTTGGTATTCCCGTCGGTCATCGGCACGCCGATGGAGCCGCGCAACGCAGATCGAGCATGGCATGCGACCCGGGCGAAGGCAGGCCTTCGGTGGTTGCGACTTCATGACCTTCGCCACGCGTGCGCGACGTTCTTGCTTGCCTCGGGAGCTTCGCCGCGGACAGTGATGAAGACGCTGGGGCACAGTCAGATCTCCCTCACGATGAACACCTACGCGCATGTACTCGATGACATCGAGCGTGCTGCGGTTGATGCCGCGGCTGGGCGGTTGTTCGAAAAGTAGTTCCGCTCGCCGACCATAAATCGACTGCAAGGCCTAGCAAAAGAACAGAGCCCAGGTTCGGCCGTATGCTGCGACCCGGGCTCTGTCCTGTTCGGGTCGGTTTTGAAGACCGACTTATTCGAGTTGGATTGTCGTCTGAGTAGATACGGAATTGTTCACGCTGCGCCCCGCGCGCCAAGCTGGTGGTGCGTCGTATTGGTTCGCCTCGGCCACTTGGATTGCGGCGTTGATGATAAACCGTTCGCAGAAGTTGTACTCATCTTCCGTCAAGTCATAACCCAAGGCGGCCGAGATATGGGCACTTTTTGTTCCGCGAGAAATGAAAATGGTGTGAGAGCCTTAAATCGGCGGTAGAGCCTGAAGTCAATTCCAAGGCTCATTACCTTTGCGGCGTCCTGGAGTTGACGAACGGCCTCGTGCGTACTCCCAATTGACTTCGCGATCTTTCCGATGTCACCCCTGCTCCTGTTGCCCGTCTCCGCTCGGCTCCGAAAGGCGTCTTTGACGTGGGACTCCAGTGCGGCTTCGCGACCGATCGTATGACCGAACACGAAGGTTTGATTGCTTGTTAGGAGCTGAAAAGTGGCGCTCATCAATCCGGCCGCGTACAGGACGTCGCCGTCGGTGAAGATCCGGCGCGCGCGCCGGATCTTCGCACGCACATCGGGCTGCGGCACCAGGTCAGCCATGTCGATTCCGGCGAAGCTGATTCCGAATACGCGCGGGGTGTTGTCTTCGAAGAAATTAGCTACGTCGGCCCGAGCCTGCTCGATAGCCGCGATGCCTGGCATGGTTCCAGCATGCTTGAAACCGTTTCGAAGCCGATTCAGGCGGTCCATCGCGACCTTGCCGGACAGGTCGACGCCGTTTTGCAGCTTGTTCGGGTGCAGTTCGGTCCAGTACTTCATGAACTGAATGCGGTCGTCGAGGCTAGCTCCGAGGTGCTCGCCAGCGAGAATCAGGAACAGTTCCACGGCGTCATGGAGCGGCAGAACGGCCGTGAAAGCCAGCGGCTCGGGAAGCTTCGAGTCGTCGACCCCACGCGCGAAGAGAAGGCGGATGAACGCCAAGCGCTTCATGGTCTGCTGATCGATTGCTGGATGAGTCACCGTGCCAGTCTCCAGGTACGGCCCGCACTGTCGGGTGGGCCCTACGCACCTGGGTCGGCGCCTTGGCTGTACCACTTGGCTGTACGGGCAAAAGGAAGAAGCCCAGGTAATCGACGAAGAACGCCGATTGCCTGGGCCTCTGTCTGGTACGCCGCGTAGGACTTGAACCTACAACCCGCAGATTAAGAGTCTGCTGCTCTGCCAGTTGAGCTAGCGGCGCTGGCTGAACGGAGGTAACCCTAGCACGCACCCGCAGGCCCGCAAAAACGAGATACCCCCGTCCAGAGCGTGGCCTCCGTTACTCCTCGTCGTCCTCCCAGAAGAAGTCCGTCTCGGCGGTCTGCGCCGGGTCGGCAGCCATGTCGTCGGCGAGCAGGTCCGAGTCCGGGGCAGCGAGCTCGTCCAGCTCGTCGTCCGGCTGGTCCCAGGTCACACGCGAATTTGGCATCTCGGCTGTCATCAAACACCCCCGTGCGTGGGTTCGAACAACTGGCGACGCGCGAGCTACCCGGCCCCCGCCGTCCTAACCGCGACCGGCCAGGTGGAGGCGCGCAGGACGAGGGTGGTCGGCATGAGCAGCTCTTCGGGGGTCCAGGCGCCGGCGGTCATGGCGCGGCGGAGCATGCCCGCGGCCAGGACGCCCTGCTCGAAGACGCGCTGGCGGACGGTGGTCAGGTCGAGCAGTGCGCTCAGTTCGTGGTCGTCGAAGCCGATGACCGATACGTGACGTCCGGTGCGGCGCAGCGCGCTCAGTGCCCCGAAAGCGAGTTCGTCCGATTCGGCGAACACGGCGGTCGGGGGGTCCGGGAGGGTGAGCAGGCGACGCATGGCCAGCTCACCGCCGTCCATGCCGTGCGGTACCGACATCACGAGCGACTCGTCCACGTCGATGCCGGCCACGGCCAGGGTTTCGACGTACGCGCGCCGCCGGGCGTGGGCGACCGGCAGGAACATGCTCTGGTCGTTGAACGTGGAGATCATGCCGATGCGGCGGTGGCCGAGGGCGAGCAGGTGCTGCACGGCCGAGGCCGCGGCGGCCACGTCGTCGATGCGCACGCAGCCGGCGCCCGGTACGTCGTGGCCTACGGCGACGATCGGCACGCCCAGGGAGCGCAGGTCGGCGATCTCGGCGTCGGTGAACTGCATCGCGACCGTGAGCACGGCGTCGACGCGGCGGCGCAGCGGTAGTGCGCCGAAGAAGCGCTGGCGGGACGGGATGTCGCCGATGTTGTACAGCAGCAGGTCCAGCGAGTGCTCGCGCAGGACCGACTCGGCGCCGGCGACGATCTGGCCGAAGAACCAGCGCGACGCGTACGGCACGATCACGCCCACGGTGTGGGTGCGCCCGCTCGCCAGTCGCGAGGCGATCGGCGAGACGACATACGACAGCGACGCCGCGGCCTGCAGCACACGGTCGCGCGTCTCGTCGGAGACGTTGGGCAGCCCGCGAAGCGTGCGCGACACCGTTGCGGTCGAGACTCCCGCGAGCCGGGCGACGTCTTCCATGCTGACGGGCGATGGAACGTCAGCCACACGCGGAAGGCTAGGCAACGCGCGGTCGCACGGCAATATGTCCGCCGTGTTGCTAACTCGTTATCGATGAAAGGGCTCGAAGGCCTCGACAAACCGACCTTGCAAACGCTTACATCCGAGGAACACAAGGACACCCCAGCACACCGGGTACGCGGGCGAGGTTTCGCCCAAGGACCGGGTATAGCCAAAGGAGGCTAACCATGGCCGTCCTCTCGAGGCGGCGTCGAGCGTTCACGCTCGCCGGTGTGGCCGCGTTGGCCCTCGCCGCGTCCGCCTGCGGCAGTGACAGCGGCTCCGGCTCCAGCAACGCCGACAAGCCCGAGTGCGCGCCCTACGCGCAGTACAAGGTCGACAAGACCAAGCACGTCTCGATCTACGCGACCATCCGCGACACCGAGGCCGACAAGCTCGAGCAGTCGTGGAAGCAGTTCGAGGACTGCACCAATATCAAGATCGACTACGAGGGCTCCGGCGAGTTCGAGACCCAGATCAAGGTTCGCAGCGACGGCGGCCAGCCGCCGGACATCGCGGTGTTCCCGCAGCCCGGCCTGCTCGCCTCGTTCGCCAAGACGAACAAGCTCAAGGAGCTGCCGGCTCCGGTCAAGGCCAACCTCGACAAGAACTGGTCGAAGGACTGGGCGGCCTACTCGACCGTCGACGGCAAGGTCTACGGCGTGCCGATGGGTGCCAACGTGAAGTCGCTGGTGTGGTACTCGCCCAGCCTCTTCAAGGAGAAGAACTACACGGTCCCGAAGACGTGGGACGAGATGATCGCCCTGTCCGACAAGATCGCGGCGAGCGGCATCCAGGCGTGGTGCGCCGGCATCGAGTCCGGTGACGCGACCGGCTGGCCGGCCACGGACTGGATCGAGGACATCGTCCTGCGCGACCAGGGTCCGGACGTCTACGACCAGTGGGTCAACCACAAGATCCCGTTCAACGACCCGAAGATCTTCTCGGCCGCCGAGCGCGCCGCGTCGATCCTGAAGAACCCGAAGTACGTCGGCAACCCCAAGACCATCGTGACCACCTCGTTCCAGGAGGGTGGCCTGCCGGTCAAGGACAAGAAGTGCGGCATGCACCGTCAGGCCAACTTCTACTCCAACCAGTGGCCGAAGGGCACCAACGTCGGCCCGGACGGTGACGTCTACGCCTTCTACTTCCCGGCCGTCGACCCCGCCAAGGGCAAGCCGGTTCTGGTCGGTGGCGAGTTCGTCTCCGCGTTCACGGACCGCGAGGAGGTCGTCAAGGTTCAGACCTACCTCTCCTCCGGCGAGTGGGCCAACAGCAAGGCCAAGCTCGGCGACTGGATCTCGGCGAACAAGAGCCTCGACGTGAGCGCGGTCAGCGGCACGATCGACAAGCTCTCCGTGCAGATCCTGCAGGACCCCGCCACCGTGGCGCGGTTCGACGGCTCGGACCAGATGCCCGCCCAGGTCGGCTCGAAGTCCTTCTGGACCGGCATGACCGACTGGATCAACGGCACGAAGGACACCAAGCAGACGCTGGACTACATCGAAAGCACCTGGCCTAAATAACTGAACTGAGGTCCGGGTCCGGCGTCATGCAACACGGCGCCGGACCCGGCTGGTCGGAGGACACCCCATGGATTACGACTTCTCCGAGGACGTCGCCAAAATCTGGCCGGCGCTCATGTTCATGGCCGGTTTCATCGTCGTCGTCGCCGCGCTGCTGTTCGTGCTCGACATCCTGCCCCGGTGGGGGAGGGGCAAGGAACGGCTCCAGATGGCCGGGTTCCTGGGGCCCGCGCTGGCACTGCTCGCGGTCGGCCTGGTGTACCCGCTCATCCGCACCGTGTACCTGTCGTTCTTCAACGACACCGGTGACTCGTTCATCGGCATCGACAACTACACCTGGATCTTCACCAACGACGACACGCTCATCATGCTGCGCAACACGCTGCTGTGGGTGGTCTGTGTGCCGCTGTTCTCCACGGGCTTCGGCCTGCTGTACGCGGTGCTGGTGGACAAGGCCCGCGGCGAGGGCATCGCCAAGTCCCTGATCTTCATGCCGATGGCCATCTCGCTCGTCGGCGCGTCGATCATCTGGAAGTTCATCTACGCGTACCGCGACCCGGGCGTCGAGCAGATCGGCCTGCTCAACCAGATCCTCGTATGGCTCGGCGGCAAACCCCAGCAGGTCCTGAGCAACGCCCCCGGCAACACCTTCTACATGATCGTGATCCTGATCTGGATTCAGGCCGGGTTCGCGATGGTCATCCTCTCCGCCGCGATCAAGGCCATCCCGGCCGAGATCGTCGAGGCGGCCCGGCTCGACGGCGCCAACCCGTGGCAGATGTTCTGGCGTGTGACCATGCCCAGCATCCGTCCCGCCGTCATCGTCGTGGTCGTGACCATCACGATCGCCACCCTGAAGGTGTTCGACATCGTCCGGACCATGACCGGCGGTCAGTTCAAGAGCAGCGTGCTCGCGTTTGAGATGTACAACCAGGCCTTCCGCTCCTATGACGACGGCAAGGGTTCCGCCCTCGCGGTGCTGCTGTTCCTGCTGGTCGTGCCGATCGTCATCTACCAGGCCCGGCAACTGCGGCACCGAACGGAGACCCGATGAGCAGCACTGACGCCGTCAGCACCGACGCTGCTGACGTGCCCGAGGCCAGCCCGCTCTACCGCCCCCAGGGCGCTGAGACGATGGCGAGCCGGGTGCGCCGCAAGCTCACCTCCCGGGCCGCCAGCGTCGTGTCGATCATCATCGCCCTGGTCTGGACGATCCCGACCTTCGGGCTGCTCGTCTCGTCGATCCGCCCCGAGAACGACATCAAGACCAAGGGCTGGTGGACGTTCTTCGCCCACCCCAGCTTCACGCTGGACAACTACAACGAGGTCGTCTTCGGCACCTCGGCCACCTCGGGCCGGCTCGCCAGCTACTTCATCAACTCGCTGGTGATCACGGTCCCCGCGGTGCTGTTCTCGGTCACGCTGGCGGCGATGGCGGCCTACGCGCTGTCCTGGCTGAACTTCCGGGGCCGTGACTGGATCTTCATCGGCGTGTTCGCGCTGCAGATCGTGCCGCTGCAGATGGCGCTCATCCCGATGCTGCAGCTGGTCAAGGGGTACACCGAGTGGGGCGGCGGTTTCTTCGCCGTGTGGTTCGCCCACACCTGCTTCGGTCTGCCGCTGGGCGTGTTCCTGCTGCACAACTTCATGTCCGAGCTGCCCAAGGACCTCTTCGAGGCCGCGCGGGTGGACGGGGCCGGCCCGGCGGTAACCTTCCGGCGCATCGTGCTGCCGCTTGTCACACCGGCGCTGGCGTCCCTCACGATCTTCCAGTTCCTGTGGATCTGGAATGATCTACTGGTGGCGCTGGTGTTCACCTCGGGCCAGGGCAACCGCCCGCTGACGGCGCGGCTCGCCGAGCTCGCCGGCACCCGGGGCAACGACTGGCAGCGGCTGACCTCCGGCGCATTCGTGTCGATGATCATCCCGCTGATCGTCTTCCTGTCGCTGCAACGCTATTTCGTACGCGGCCTGCTGGCCGGTGGAGTCAAGGGGTGAGTCAACTGCTCTGGTGGCGCGATGCCGTGATCTATCAGGTCTACCCGCGCTCGTTCGCCGACGCGGACGGGGACGGGATGGGGGACCTGCGCGGCATCACGTCGCGCCTCGACCACCTGGTCGAGCTGGGCGTCGACGCCCTCTGGATGTCGCCGTTCTACCCGTCTCCACAGCACGACGCGGGGTACGACGTCGCGGACTACCGCGACGTCGACCCGCGCTTCGGCACGCTGGCCGACTTCGACGCGCTCATGGCCGCCGCCAAGGAGCGCGGCCTGCGCGTCGTGGTCGACCTCGTGCCCAACCACACCTCCAGCGACCACGTGTGGTTCCAGGAGGCGCTGGCCGCGGGCCCGGGCACCGCGGCCCGGGACCGGTACCACTTCCGCAAGGGCCAGGGCGTCGACGGCGAACTGCCGCCCAACGGCTGGCAGAGCGTGTTCGGCGGGCCGGCCTGGACCCGGGTACCGGACGGCGAGTGGTACCTGCACCTGTTCGACACGAGCCAGCCCGACCTGAACTGGGACCTGCCCGAGGTGCGGGCCATGTTCGAGGACGTGCTGCGCTTCTGGCTCGACCGCGGCGTCGACGGCTTCCGCGTCGACGTGGCGCACGGGCTGATCAAGGAGAGCGGCCTGCCCGACTGGACCGAGGCCCAGGTGCCGATCACCTCACCCGGCGCCGAGCACCGCACGCCGCCGATGTGGGACCAGGACGGAGTGCACGAGGTGTACCGCACCTGGCGGCGCATCCTCGACAGCTACCCCGGCGACCGCATGATGGTCGGCGAGGCCTGGGTCGCACCGGCGGAGCGGCTCGCACGGTACGTGCGCCCGGACGAGATGAACCAGGCGTTCAACTTCAACTACCTGATGGCCCCGTGGACGGCGGCGGACCAGCGCGCGGCGATCGAGTCCAGCCTCGCCGGCGTCGAGCCGGTCGGCGCGATCTGCACCTGGGTGCTGTCCAACCACGACGTGGTCCGCCACGCGAGCCGCCTCGGCTTCGAGCCCGGGTACTCCACCCAGGGCGGCATCGGCGCCGGCGACCCCCAGCCCGACGAGGCCCTGGGCCTGCGCCGCGCCCGGGCCGCCACGCTGCTGATGCTCTCGCTGCCGGGCTCGGCGTACGTGTACCAGGGCGAGGAGCTCGGCCTGCCCGAGCACACCACCCTGGGGGACGACGTGCGGCAGGACCCGACCTGGTTCCGCTCGCGGCACGAGGTCCGCGGCCGCGACGGCTGCCGGGTGCCGATCCCGTGGGAGGCCGACGCCCCCGCGTACGGCTTCGGCCCGAGCGGCAAGACCTGGCTGCCGCAGCCGACGGACTGGGCCCGCTTCGCCGCCGACCGCGAGCGCGGCGTGCCCGGGTCGACGCTGTCGCTGTACACCGCGGCGCTGCGCCTGCGGCGGACCCATGGGCTCGGTCGCGGTACCGTCGCGTGGAATGCCGTTGAGAGTGGCATCGACTTCATCAACGGACCGGTCCGGGTGATCACCAACTTCGGCTCGGCCCCCGCCCCGCTCCCGCCGGGTGAGGTCCTGCTGGCCAGCGGTGATCTGGCCGCCGACGGCAGCCTGCCGCCCGACACCACGGCCTGGCTGCGGGCGTGACAGCGGCGGTTACCGTCGAAGCATGAACGCTCTGATCGCGATGTTGTACAGCTACCTGAGCCCGGCCACCGTGGACGCCCTGGACACCGGACTCGAGCTGGAGCGCCGCCGCCGCAGCTACGGCGGCGGCGGGCTGATCGGCGGTTGCTGCTGCGCCGTGGTCGTGATCATCGCGATCGTGGTGCTCGTGATCGTCATGCGCCGGCGGCGCCCGCGGGCTTGATTTCCCGCGCCGGCGACCGATGGTCCCCGTGGGGAGGTTGGGATCCTCCCGGAAGGGAACCATTCGCTCATGGCGCGAGTCCTGCTCATCGACGACGACGCGGAGATCCGTGAGACCACCGCCATCCGTCTGCAGATCGGCGGCCACCACGTGATCTCCGCGGCCAGTCCGCAGGAGGCCCTGACGGTGGCCGCCGACGAGCCCCGCTTCGACGTGGCCGTGCTGGACCTGCACCTGCCCCGGGTGGAGGGCGACGAACTGCTGGACCTGCTGCGCAAGCACGACGCGACGGCCGACCTGCCGGTGGTCTTCTACAGCGCGAACGCCCCGCACGCCACGTCGGTGCACGGCCTGTCCCTGGCCGACACGAGGCTCACCAAGGGCCGTTCCCTGAACAGCCTTCTCGCCACGATCAGCTGCTTGTCGACCTGAGCCATCTCGACCGCACTCATCCGGTGCGAGTGAGCGAAAGCCGCGTTTTCGCAGGTCATGCGGGGGTAGGCTTCGCACCGGGCGCGGCGCCGCAGCAGAGCGGCGACAGGGGATGGGGCGCTACTGGCACCGGAACACCGCGCCGACCGAAGGGGGTGTCCGCTTGATGCGGATCGATGTGCGGATCGCGTGCGACGCCCGGCGTACCGCCGGCCGGACGGAAGGGGACGGCCATGTGGCCGCCTGAGCACGAGCGGTTCGCGGACCGTACGGCCGCCGGACGCATGCTTGGAGTCACCGTCGCGGAGCACCTGCGCCAGCGGGAGACCGCGAGCACGACGAAGCCTCTGGTGCTGGCACTGCCCAAGGGCGGGGTACCCGTCGCGGTCGCCGTGGCCGAGGCCATCGGCGCCGAGTTCGACCTCGTGATCTCCCGCAAGATCGGCCTTCCCTGGCAGGCCGACCACGGCGTGGGCGCGATCGCCGAGAACGGGCCCGCCGTGTTCGACCTCAGCGCCGTGGCCGCGGTCGGCCTCACCGTCAGCGACCTCTCGCCGGCCGTCCAGCGCGAGCGCGTGGAACTGCGGCGGCGGCAGGAGCGCTACCGCGGCTCGCGCCCCGCGCCCGACGTGACGGGTCGTGTGGTCGTGGTCGTCGACGACGGTCTCGCGACGGGAGTGACCGCCCGGGCCGCCGTACGCGCGCTGCTGGTCGGCAAGCCCGAGCACCTGATCTTCGCCGCGCCGGTGTGCGCGGCCGAGTCGGTCGACCTGCTCGCCGCCGACGTCGACACGGTCATCGACATCCACAGTCCCCGCGAATTCCACGCGCTCGGGCTGTACTACCACCATTTTGCCCCGCTGACCGACGCCCACGTCCTCGAGATGTGCTCGCAGATGTGGAGCGACAGCAAGATCCCTACGCCTGTGTAGCAATTCCCGCATCACCCATTCGCGATCCCGGTGCCGAAAAGATTTGGCACCGGGATCGCGGTGTTTATAACGCCCGGGGTGGGTAGAGCATCACCCCATGAGGGCGGAAGACCTGCGGGCCCGCGTCGAGCGGCGGGGTGATGCCACCGTCGTACGCCTCGCCGGCCGGCTGGACGTGGACAACTCGCCGGCGCTGCGCGCGGCGGTGCTGGCCTGCCTCGCCGCCGAGCCGTCGGTGATCGTGCTCGACGTCGCCGGCCTGCGCCACGACGACGACGTGGCCCTGACCGTGCTCCCCGCGCTGGCCCAGCACGCCGCAGCCTGGCCCGGCAGCGCGCTGACCCTGGCCGCCGCCCCGCCGTCGCTGGCCTCGGCCCTGGACCGCATGGCCGTGGCGCGGCTCATGCGGATGTACCCGACCGCCGACGCCGCCCTCGCCGGCGCCGCCGCCACCGAGGCGACCGAGCGGGTCCGCGCCACGCTGCCGCCCATGCTCGACGCCACCGCGGCCGCGCGGCACCTGGTCGGGCGGGCCTGCACGCGCTGGGGCTTCGACCGCCTGCGCGACATCGCCGAGCTGGTCGTGACCGAGCTGGTCAGCAACGTGCTGCGGCACGCCGGCACCGACATGGAGGTCACCGTCGCCCACGACCGCCGCCTGCTGCACGTCTCCGTGCGCGACCGCGGCAAGGGCGTCCCGCGCCTCGGCGGCCGGCCGAGCCGCCCGGCCCCGCGCCTCGGCCGTACCGGGCGGGAGAAAGGCCGGCCGGACCCCGATGAAGGATTGCGCGAGGACGGCCGCGGACTGCTCGTCGTGAGCGCCCTGACGCGGGCCTGGGGCTGCATTCCGGTGCCCGACGGAAAGGTGGTGTGGGCGACCGTCGCCAATTGAAAAGCTCACCCTGGAACTCATCCGGCGACGTTGAATTCGCGCCGGAATTGGTGTCTACAGTGATCCGGAAAGCAAATCCGCCTCAAGATCAGGGGGAGTCTCCGCCATGGAGACAATGCCTACGGATTCGGTACTCGAACTGGACACCTGGCGGAATGGCGACGACGAGATTCTGCGTCCTTCCGGGGTCCTCGACTATTCGGCGAGCGTCGGCCTGCGGGTCGCACTCGCGCGGCGCCTAGACGCCGGCCAGCTCAGCCTGACCGTGGACCTGTCCCGGCTGCGTCTGCTCGACTGCGCGGCCGCGGACACCCTGCTGCACGCCCAGACCGACGCCGAGGAGCGCGGGGGCGCACTGCGGGCCCCGGGCGCGTCCGACCTGGTGCTGGACGTGCTCGAGATCATCGGGGCGGCGAAGCAGCTGCGGGCGTACGACGACCCGCCGCCCGGCGCGCCGCCGGTGGCCGAGGAGGAGCCGTCCGGCGACGCCGAGCCGCCGAGCCAGTGGACCACCGTCAACGAGCTGCTGCGCCAGGCCGCGGCGCTGGAGCGCGGCGACCCCCGGCGGAGTGCGCTGCGGGACCGCGCGGTGGCGCACAGCCTGCCGCTGGCCGACCGGCTGGCCCGCCGTTTCCACGGCATGGGGGAGTCGCCGGCCGATCTGAGCCAGGTGGCCGCGCTCGGGCTGATGAAGGCGATCGAGGGCTTCGACCCGGACTACGGCACCGACTTCGGCGGCTACGCGACGCCGACGATCGTGGGGGAGCTCAAGCGGTACTTCCGCGACAAGGGTTGGGGCGTGCACGTTCCCCGGCGCCTGCAGGAGCTGCGGATCGAGATCAACCGTGTCCGCGACTCGCTCGGGCAGCGCCTCGGCCGCTCGCCCACCCCGAAGGACGTCGCCGAGCATCTCGGGATCGACGAGGAGCAGGTGCTCGAGGCGCTGGTGGCGTCCTCGGCGTACCGACCGGTCTCGCTCTTCGCCCCTCTGGGTGGGGACGACGACGCGGGCACCCTGGCCGACGTGCTGGGCGACGACGACCGGGACATCGACGGCGTCGAGTTCCGCCAGGCCGTGCGGCCGCTCATCGCCCGGCTCCCGGAGCGCGAGCGCCGGATCCTGTCGCTGCGCTTCTACGGCAACCGCACGCAGGCTCAGATCGCCGCCGACCTGGGTATTTCCCAGATGCACGTGTCCCGTCTGCTCAGCCGCACACTGGAGGGGCTGCGCCGCGCTCTGCTGGACGGGTGAGGCCCCTGTTACGGATGGGGCCGGAGGCAAACGGTTGAGACGATCGCAGTACGGGTAGTACGCCCCCCGGTTCGACGAAGGGGGAGCCGTGACTGACCTCCACACCGTGGAGTTCGCCGCCGTGCTGCGCCAGCTCACCGCCCGGCTGATCGCCAGCGACGACCTTCACGAGGCGCTGGAGGACCTCGTGGAGACCGCCGCCGACCTGGTGGACGGTGCGGCCTGGTGCGCGGTCACGCTGATCCGCTCGGGCGGGCCGTCCACCGCGGCGGCCTCGTCCGGCCTGCCGGAGTCGCTGCTCGACAGCCAGTACGACAGCGGCGCCGGCCCGTCGATGGAGGCGATCCGAAACCGGGACATCACACTCAGCGACGACCTGGCCGCGGAGGAGCGCTGGCCGCAGTGGCGTTCGCGCGCGCTCGAGGCCGGGGTGAAGGCGGTCCTCGCGGTGCCGGTCGACATCGACTCGCACGCGATCGGGGCGCTCACCGTGTATGCCTCGGAGGCCGGCCGCTTCACCGCCGACATCGGGCTGACCGCCATGCTCGTGGCCGAGCACGCGGGCCTGCTGCTGTCGGCCGTGCTCGACCGCGGGCGCCGCGCCGAGGTGCAGGAGCAGCTCACCTCGGCGCTGACGGAGGCGCTCACCGAGGGCGAGATGGTCAACCGCGCGGTCGGGATCATGATGGTGCAGCGCGCCTGCTCGTCGGAGGCGGCGCTGGACGTGCTGCGGGGGACGGCGGCCCGGCTCGGGCTGCCGCTGACCACCGTGGCGGAGCGCCTGGTGCAGACCGTGGAGCAGCGGGTCAGCTCGTAGAAACCGACTTATGCGGTGACGGGGTATAAATCCGATAAGTCGTGGCGCGGAGCGCCCGACTTATCGTGGCTGGACGGCGTCGGAGTGCGGAGCTTCGTGAGGCGTTCGGCCGGCGGCCCGCAAACCCTTCGGCCGGCGTCCCGCAACCGAGGGTTTGCGGGCCGGCCGTTGAGTTCCGCTGTGGGCGGCGGGCCGGTCGGGTGCAGACGCCATGTCCGTGGCCTGCTGGGCGCCGCTACCCGGATGCCGGTGGCGGGTGATCTCCCGGCTGATCGTGCACCGCGATCACGATCCGCTCAGGTGCGGCCCTCCTGCTCCTGGGCTTGCTGCAGCGTCGAGGAGTGCGGCACCCAATCGGCCAGGCGCACCGTGTAGCCCAGGCCCCGCAGCCGTTGTACCACCTCCGGGTCGTCGTCCACGACCAGCTCGATCTTGGACTCCCGAGCCATCCGCCCGACCTGGCGCGCCTTGAAGTCGCGGGCCGGGCGGCGGTCGTTCGGCGGGCGCATGAACAGCAGGTCGGCCGGCAGGTCCGCGGCGCGCAGCCACGCCGCCGTGACGTCGCGCAGGTACTCCGGACGGCCCGTCAGCCACACGAGCACGTGCGAGTCCGCGTAGGAGCGGGCCAGTTCTACGCCCTCGGCCAGCACCGGGTCGCGGTCGGCCGCGGCGAAGAAGCGGGTCCAGTCCTTCGGGCGCCGGTCCAGGTACTTCAGCCGGTGCCGCACATCGGCCACCACTCCGTCGATGTCGAACACCGCCAGCGAGTCCTCCATGCCCCCCAGTCTCTCCCGCAACCGCGCGGCAACGTCCGGCGACCTGGCCGCGCACCCCGGGTTCCCGAGTCTCGAACGACACCGCCTCGGCGTCGTCTGATTGGAGATCCGGCACCATGCGTCCGGCGCGCCGTGGGGGCTGGACCGCATCGACCAGCAGTACCGGCCGCTGAACGGCGCCTAGACCTACGCGAGCACGGCGTCGAACGTGACCGCGTACATCCTCGACACCGGCGTGCGACTGACCCACGCCGACCTCGGCGGCCGGGCGCGCTCCGGGTACGACTTCGTCGGCAACGACACCGACGCGAGCGACGGCGCCGGCACCCTCGACAGCTGGACCCTCACGGTCTAAACCCTTCGCCCGCACCGTGCCCCGAGCCCTACGCTCGGGGGCACGCTGCTGAAGGGGCACGATGCTGAAACGGACCGACCCCCGTCTCGTCCGGCTCGACGAGTCCTGGACCACCCTGCCCAACCCTTACGACATCCCGGTCGAGATCTGCGCCGCCCCCGGCGTGCCGATCGAGCCCGCCGCCCTCGACGAGCTGCTGACGGTCCTGGACACCCAGCGCAGCCTCGAGGCGCTGTCCCCGGACGCCCGCATCGAGCGCGTGGTCTGCACCCCCGACTTCCACAAGGGCGCCGGCATCCCGATCGGCACGGTCCTGCAGACCCGCGGCGCACTGGTACCGCAGGCCGTCGGCAACGACATCAACTGCGGCATGCGCGTCGAGGCGACCACGCTGAGCGTCGAGCAGGTCCGCCCCCGCCTCGACGAGCTCGAGCGCCGGCTGCGCCACCTGTTCTTCGAGGGCGGCCGCCACATCGGCCTCACCCCGGCCCAGCGCGAGGGCCTGCTCCGCGCCGGCCTGCCCGGCCTGCTCGCCCACGGCCCCCTCGACACCCCGGTGCAGCACACCGTCCGCGACGGCGACCGCCTGCACGCAAGCGGCTTCCCGGCCGAGCACGCCGAGGAGTTCCGCGACTGGGTGCACAGCGGCGGCGGCACGAGCTACGACTCGATCATCGGCGGCGTCGGCGGCGGCAACCACTTCGCCGAGCTGCAGTACGTCGCCGCGGTTCACGACGGCCCGACCGCCTACGCGTGGGGCCTCGCGCCCGGGCGGGTGGTCACGATGGTGCACAGCGGCTCGCTGTCGCTCGGGCACCAGGCCGGCGCCACCGGCCGCGACCTGGCCCGCAAGGGGTGGCCGACCCGGCTGCCGCAGCCCGCGAACGGCATCCTGCCGATGCTGCTGGACGATTCGACGCGGCAAATGCGGCGGCGGTACCTGACCAGCTTCGCGAACGCCGCGAACTTCGCGGTCGGCAACCGGTACTTCCTCAGCCTCATGCTGCGCGCGGGCCTCACCGGGGCCGTCGGCGAGCTCGACGCCCGGCTCGTCTACGACGCCCCGCACAACCTGCTGTGGCCCGGCGAGGACATGGTCCTGCACCGCAAGGGCGCCACTCCCGCGGGCCGGTCGGACGACGGCTGGGGCGAGCCGGTCATCGTCCCGGGCTCGATGGGCGCGCCCAGCTACCTGCTGCGCGGCCTGGGCAACGAGCGCGCGCTCGGCAGCGCGTGCCACGGCGCCGGGCGCAGCGTTCCGCGCGGCGCGGCGGCCCGGGGCAGCGACGCGGAGCTCGACGCCTTCCTGCGCGAGTTCCGCGTGGTGACGCCGCTGAACCACCGCGACCCGGCGGTGGCCACGCGGCGGGACATCATCGCGGCGTGGCGGCGCGACCTGAAGCAGGAGGCGCCGTGGGCGTACAAGGAGGTGCTCCCGGTCGTGGACAGCCTGCGCACCGCGGGCGTCGCCGAGCCGGTCGTCGAGCTGCGGCCCCTCCTGACCGTGAAGGGCTAGACCGCGACGGCCGGCACGGCCTCCTC
>NZ_JBEZDS010000021.1:16022-80751 GCF_040648435.1 Dactylosporangium sp. NPDC049140
CGGCCTGCTCGGCCTGCTCGGCCTGCTCGGCCTGCTCGGCCTGCTCGGCCTGCTCGGCCTGCTCGGCCTGCTCGGCCTGCTCGGCCTGCTCGGCCTGCTCGGCCAGGAGTGAGGCGAGCGCGGGGGCCGGCAGCGGGCGGGCGAACAGGAAGCCCTGGGCCAGGAGGACGCGCCGCGGGTCAAGCTGCACCAGACGTTCCTCCCCGGCGGCGGCCCGCCGGCGGACGCGGTCAGCCACCTGCTCGCCCTCGGCCGGCGGCTGGACCTCAAGGTGGATGTTTCAGGCTACGGCGGCGGCACGATCTCCCTCGTTCTCGTCGGCTGACGCGGTGCCCGGAAAATACGGTATTTTTCGGGCACCCAACCGGCCGGCTCCGGGCCCACACGGTTGCGTGGGTGACATCGTGCAAAAAATTGCGTAGTCATGCACTACGCTTGCGGGCATGACTCGACGACTCGCTGAGGTGGCGAAGTACGCCGGCGTGAGCGAGGCGACCGTGAGTCGGGTGCTCAACGGCAAGCCAGGCATCTCCGACGCGACCCGCACGGCGGTGCTCACCGCGCTCGACGTGCTCGGCTACGAGCGCCCGACCAAGCTGCGCGGCGAGCGGGCCCGCCTGGTCGGCCTCGTGCTGCCGGAACTGCAGAACCCGATCTTCCCGGCCTTCGCCGAGGTGGTCGCCGGCGCGCTGTCCAAGCGCGGCTTCACCCCGGTGCTGTGCACCCGCACCGCCGACGGCGTCTCCGAGGCCGACTACGTCGAGATGCTGCTGGACCAGCACGTGTCCGGCATCATCTTCTGCGGTGGCCTCTACCACCAGGCGGCCGCGGAGCACGAGCACTACCACCGCCTGCACGACCGCGGCCTGCCCGCGGTGCTGGTCAACGCCGCGATCGACGACCTGGGCTTCCCGCGGGTGTCGGTCGACGACGGCCACGCGGTGGACCAGGCGTTCAACCACCTCACCTCGCTGGGGCACAAGCGGATCGGGCTGATCCTCGGCCCGGCCGACCACGCGCCGTCCAACCGCAAGCTGGCCGCCTTCCAGGCCGCCGCGGCGGACTCGGGCACCGTCAACCCCGACGACGTGGAGCGCGTCATCTTCTCGATGGAGGGCGGCCGCGCCGGCGCCACCCGGCTCATCAAGCACGGCGTCACCGGCATGATCTGCGCCTCCGACGTGCAGGCGCTCGGCGCGATCCGGGCCGCCCGCCGGCTCGGCCGCGAGGTGCCCGACGACATCTCGGTGGTCGGCTTCGACGACTCGCTGTTCATGAACTGCACCGACCCGCCGCTGACCACGGTGCGCCAGCCCATCCAGTCGATGGGCCAGGCCGCGGTGACCCTGCTCGTCAGCCAGGTGGCCGGCACGCTCGTGCCGACCGAGGAGATGCTCTTCGAGCCCGAGCTCGTCGTGCGCGGCTCCACGGGTGCCCTGCAGGAGGCGCGGGCGGCCACCACGGCCGCGTAACCCCGACCGACCTCGAGCGCCACGACTCCTGCGGGAGTCGTGGCGCTCTTTGCGTTGGTTGCGCAACCGGCTTGCTGGGCGCGCTCCCACCGGCCGCCGCCGGGCGCCGCGCTTTCCGCCTGCGCGTTTTCGGGCGATTCCGTGCAAGTTGCGGGCCCTTGGGAGCGTGTTCGTGCAAACGCCTGTACGGAGATCATTAAAATTTTGCAACGGACCATGGACTTCTTGTGCGACGTGAGCCTAATCTCTTGCCAACGCCAGGCGGAAACCCTGACGCGATGCGATGGAAACCGAGCAGTAACGCGCTTGATGCACTCCGGCAGCCGACGTCAGGCTGCGCGCCCGTGCGGAGCGGCCCAGGTCGGACGCCCCCCGCCCGCATGCCTTGCCGAAACACCCCCCAACAAGGAGCGACGATGAAGTTCTCACGTACCACGATGGCGCTGGCCGTCGCGGGTGCGCTCGCGCTCAGCAGCACGCTCGTCGCGTGCTCCTCGAGCGACAGTCCGAGCGGCGATGCGGGATCGACCACGCTCGACCCGAACACCAAGGTCACCCTCAACGTCGTGGGCCTGCTCCCCGGCGCCAAGCCCGAGGCGCAGAAGGCACTGGCCGACGAGGTCGCGGACTTCCAGAAGGAAAACCCGAACATCACGGTCAAGACCCACGACTACGAGTGGAAGGCCACCACGTTCGCGGCCGACCTCGCGGGCGGCACGCTGCCGACGGTGTTCGAGATCCCCTTCACCGACGCCAAGACGCTGATCGCCAACCAGCAGATCGTCGACATGCAGGCGTACCTCAACCAGCTGTCGTACGCGGGCAACTTCAACAAGAACCTGCTGCAGTACGGCCAGGGCCCCGACGGCCACGTCTACGCCATCCCGGCGAAGAGCATCTACGCGGTCGGCCTGCACTACAACCGTGACCTGTTCACCCAGGCCGGCCTCGACCCCAGCAAGCCGCCGACCACCTGGGACGAGGTACGCACCGCCGCCAAGACGATCGCGTCGAAGACCGGCCAGGCCGGCTTCGCCCAGATGGCCAAGGACGGCACCGGCGGCTGGCAGCTGACGGTCGACACCTACGCCCGCGGCGGGCGCATGGAGGACGGCAAGAAGGCGACGCTCACCAACGAGCAGACCAAGGCCTCGCTGCAGTTCCTCAAGGACCTGCGCTGGACCGACAACTCGATGGGCGCGAACTTCGACTACGACTGGTCGAGCATCAACCAGGCCTTCGCCGCCGGCAAGGTCGGCATGTACACCTCGGGCCAGGACGTCTACACGAGCCTGGTGCAGACGAACAACATCTCCCCGAAGATGTACGGCCTCACGATGATCCCCCTCGCGGGCGGTGACTCCGGCGTCCTCGGCGGTGGCACCATGGCCGCCGTGTCCAGCAAGGCCGCGGGCAACGACAAGGCCGCCGCGGTCAAGTGGATCGACTACCACTACCTGCGCAAGTACACCAACCAGGACGCCGCCAAGAAGAGCGCGGAGATCCAGATCGCGAGCAAGCAGCCCGTGGGCACCCCCGAGCTGCCGATCTTCTCGCAGCAGCAGTACCAGCAGTACCAGGACTGGATCAAGACGTACGTCAACGTCCCGGTGGACCAGATGACCACGTTCACCGGCAAGGTCTTCGACGCCAAGCTCGTCAACGAGCCGGCCGTGGCCACCCAGGACGTGTACAAGTCGCTCGACACGGTCGTGCAGGCCGTCCTGACCAACAAGGACGCCAACATCGACCAGCTCCTCACCGACGCCAACACGAAGGCGCAGCGCGCCATCGACGCGGCCGGCTGACCCGCACCGCGATGACCCGCACGGTGTGGGCCGCCGGGAGTCCGGCGGCCCACACCGGGCACTGTCCCCGAACATCAGGACGAGGAGTGATGTTGTCGTGAGTACCTCGGACGTCGCCGGGGGCGGTCAGGGTGGGCGGGTCCGCCGGCGCAATCCGGTGACCTGGGTCCAGCGCGGCGGGCTGAGCTCGGTCGTGTTCGCGCTGCCGCTGCTGGTCATCTTCGGCGTCTTCTCGTGGTGGCCGATCGTGCGGTCGGTCGTCATGAGCTTCCAGAAGACCAACCTCGTCGGGGACCCCCGCTGGGTCGGCTGGAACAACTTCCACTACGTGCTGACCGATCCGGACCTGCCGACCGCGATCGGCAACACCCTCTACTTCGCGCTGCTGGCCCTGGTGATCGGCTTCCCGATCCCGCTGGTGACGGCGGTGCTCATCAGCTCGGTCCGGCGGCGCAAGGGCCTGTACTCCGTGCTCGCCTACCTCCCGGTGGTGGTACCGCCGGTCGTCGCCGTGCTGCTGTGGAAGTTCTTCTACGACGGCGCCCCCGACGGCGTGTTCAACACGATCCTCGGCTGGGTCGGCCTCGGCCCCTACACCTGGCTGTCGAGCCCCGGCCTGGCGATGCCCTCGCTGGTCGTCGAGGCGACGTGGGCCGCGGCCGGCGGCACGGTCATCATCTACCTGGCCGCGCTCATCGGCGTCCCGGACGAGCTCTACGACGCCGCCGAGGTCGACGGGGCCGGCCTCTGGCGCAAGGTGTGGCACGTGACCATGCCGCAGCTGCGCGGCGTCCTGCTCATCACGTTCATCCTGCAGATCATCGGTACCGTCCAGGTGTTCCTGGAGCCCTACCTGTTCACCGGCGGCGGCCCCGCGAACGCGACACTGACGATCCTGCTCATGATCTACAACTACGCGTTCGGCAGCTCCCTGGGCGCGAACTACGGCGCCGCGACGGCCCTGTCCGTCCTGCTGGCCGCCTTCCTGGCGATCCTGTCGCTGGTGTACTTCAAGCTCACGTCCGGCTGGAGCAAGTCGTGACCGGTCCCGAGGGGAAGCGAAGCACCATGGCCGTCATCGATCCCGCCCGGCAGCGGCCGGGCGCCGGGCCCGTCGCGACACCGGTCGACGTGGCCAAGGCGGCCCGCCCGCCCCGCAAGCGCAAGACCTCCCAGTTCGAGGGCAGCCGCGGCTACGTCTCGGCCCAGGACTGGCGCAGTCCCCGGGTCGGCCTGGTCATGAAGACCATGCATACGATCCTGCTGGTGTTGCTCCTCGTGGTCGGCATCGGGCCGGTGCTGCTGCTGGCGAAGTACGCGATCACGCCCACCCAGGACATCATCCGCACGCCCCTGGCGATCTTCCCGCACGGCGTGCGCTGGCAGAACATCAGCGAGGCCTGGAACGACGTCCATATCAGCCACTACTTCCTCAACACGATCTGGCTCGCCGCCGGCTCGTGGTTCGTGCAGCTGCTGGTCGCGACCACGGGCGGCTTCATGCTCTCGGTCCTGCGCCCGGCCTGGGCCCGGTTCGTCAACGGCCTGGTGATCGCGACCCTGTTCGTGCCGAGCGTCGTGCTCCTCGTGCCGCTGTACCTCACGATCCTGAACCCGCCGCTGGTCGGTACGTCGCTCATCAACAATTTCTTCGCCGTCTGGCTGCCCTCGGGCGCGAGCGCGTTCAACGTGGTACTTGTGACACGGTTCTTCGACAGCCTCCCGCGCGAGGTGTTCGAGGCGGCCCGGGTCGACGGGGCCAGCTCGTTCCGGCTGTTCTGGTCGGTCGTCCTGCCGATGTCCAAGCCGATCCTCGGCGTGGTGTCCGTGTTCGCGGCGATCGCGAGCTGGAAGGACTTCCTGTGGCCGATGCTGGTGCTCAAGGATCCGAACATGCAGCCGCTGTCGGTGCGGCTGCCCGCGATCGCGTCACAGACCGACCTGGGCGTGTTCCTCGCGGCCCTGGCCATCTCGACGCTCATCCCGGTCGTGTTCTTCCTCATCTTCCAGCGCATGTTCCTGTCGAGCGCCGGCCTGGGAGGAGCGGTCAAGGGCTGAGCCCGGGACCGTAGTTTCAACACCTTCGATCTTCGTGAGAAAGCAGGTTCCACGTGGCCGACCAAGCTTGGTGGCGTAGCGCCGCTATCTACCAGGTGTACTTGCGGAGCTTCGCCGACGGCAACGGCGACGGCGTCGGCGACCTGGCGGGCCTGCGGTCGCGCCTGCCGTACCTGGCCGGCCTGGGCATCGACGCCATCTGGATCGTGCCGTGGTACCCCTCGCCGCTCGCCGACGGCGGCTACGACGTCGCCGACTTCCGGGCCATCGACCCGATCTTCGGCACCCTCGCCGAGGCCGAGAAGCTCATCGAGGAGGCCCACGCCACCGGCATCCGGGTCATCTGCGACATCGTGCCGAACCACTGCTCCGACCAGCACGCGTGGTTCCAGCGGGCCCTCGCGGCCGCGCCCGGCTCGCCCGAGCGGGACCTGTTCTGGTTCCGCAAGGGCCGCGGCGAGCACGGCGAGCTGCCCCCGACCGACCTGCAGTCGATCTTCGGCGGCCCGGCCTGGACCCGGGTCGCCGACGGCGAGTGGTACCTGCACCTGTTCGCGTCCGAGCAGCCCGACTTCAACTGGGACCACCCGGCGGTGCGCGAGGAGTTCGAGGAAATCCTGCGGTTCTGGTTCGACCGCGGCATCGACGGCATCCGCATCGACTCGGCCGCCGTGCTCATCAAGGACCCGCTCGTCAGCGACGTCTACGAGGACAACGAGGGCATCCACGAGGTGTACCAGGCGTGGCGGCGCATCGCCGACACGTACACCCCGCGCCGGGCGCTCATCGGCGAGGTCTGGCTGCCCGACCACGAGGCGTTCGCCCGGTACCTGCGCCCCGACGAGCTGCACACCGCGTTCAACTTCGCGTTCCTGGGCGCCCCCTGGGAGGCCGCGCAGCTGCGCCGCGAGATCGACATGACGATCGAGGTGCACGCCCCCGTCGCCGCCCCCGCCACCTGGGTACTGAGCAACCACGACGTCACCCGCGAGGTGACCCGCTTCGGGCGCGAGGTGACCAACTTCGCCTTCGCCGACAAGCGCCGCGACGTGCCCTCCGACCTGGAGTTGGGCACCCGCCGGGCCCGGGCGGCCGCGCTGCTGACCATGTCGCTGCCCGGCGCCTACTACCTCTACCAGGGCGAGGAGCTCGGCCTGGAGGAGGTCGAGGACCTCGACGACGCGCTGCGCGAGGACCCCATGTTCCACCGCTCCGGGGGTGTGAACCCCGGCCGGGACGGCTGCCGCGTGCCGCTGCCCTGGTCGGGGACCTCGGCCCCGTTCGGCTTCAGCCCGCCCGACGCCACCGGGGAGCCGTGGCTGCCGCAGCCGGCGCGCTGGGGCGGGCTCGCCGTCGCCGCCCAGCAGGGCGAGCCGGGATCGTTCCTGCAGCTGTACTGCGACGCGCTGCGCATCCGCCGCAACGAGCCCGCGCTCGGCGACGGGCCGATGCACTGGCTGGACTCGGCGCCGCAGGTGCTCGCCTTCACCCGCGGCGCCGGCGACTTCGCCAACGTCACGAACCTGGGTGCGGAGCCGGCCGTGCTGCCGCCGCACCGCGAGGTGCTGCTCAGCAGCGCCCCGCTCAACCCGGACGGCACCCTGCCGGCCGACGCCTCCGCCTGGCTGCGCCTGGCGTAACGGCACCTGCACGGGGGACTCAGACGCCGGGCGGTCGCACAAGTTGGCGGGTGCGGCCGCCCGGCCCTTTCTCGCTAACTTAACTGTTAATACCGGGTCGACCCCAGAGCGTTAACTGTTAAGACGATCCACAATCTTGATGGTCCGCGGCGCCGCCCAATATGTTCTTGGACAAGGAAAGACACTTCCTTGTGGAGGCGGCACATGCGTTCCACCCTGACCGTCGCGGCGACATCCCAGCCGTTCCGATGGTGACGCCGGATTGTTCCGGGAACAGAGGCGGGGCGCTGGCCACACCGGCGCCCCGTTGTTCTTCACTGCCATCGAAGGTGCTGTGAAAAATGCCATCGAAGATTCTGTAGACCCCGCCGGGCGGCCCGACCCGCTCGCGCTACTCCCAGTCCCAGCGCAGGCCATAACGCCCGGGACCGTAGTCGAGCGCGATCGCGTGCACCGTGTGGCCCGTGTCGACCTCCATTGACAGGACCTGTTCGTCCTGCCCGTCCATCTGCTGGAACTGATACACGGCCCGGGGTAACGCGGCGGCGTCGAAACACACCTCGACGACGTATTCACGCACCGGCAGCCGGAACTTGCGCTCGTACTGAGTCGCCAGCGGAAACGGCGGATAATTGTGCAGCGCGTGCTCGGTGATGACCGTCTCGCCCTTGGCGAGCGGGCGGTCGAACAACAACTCGGCCAGCAGCAGGCCGCTTTCCGGGTGCTCCACGACCCGGCCGAGCCGGCAGTTGCGCACCGGGGTCAGCAGCGGCAGCGGGTTCCCCGGCACGTCGAGGCGGATGATCGCCACCCAGCGGTCCGGCCCGTCGGCCTCGGCCCGCAGCACCTGCCGTACCAGGAACGACACCTCGCCGCGGTCCGGGCCCACGTTGACCCGGTCGTGCTGGCTGAGCCGGGTCAGCCGCTCGTCCCACCGGGTCTCGATGCCCTGGGCGAGGTCGACGATCAGGTCCCGCTCGGACCAGAACGCGCCCAGCTCCACGGTGTCGGGGCTCTTGTGCAAGTGGCGGCCGCGCGGCCGCGGCGGCCCCACCAGGGCCGCGAGGGAGCCCGGCTCCACCTCGAGAATCTTCTCGAGCTCGGCCAGCGCCGCGAGTGACTCGCGCCGCTCCGGCCGGCTGCGCCCGGTCTGCCAGTAACTGAGCGTGGCCAGGCTCACCGAGTAGCCCTCCGCGCGCAACCGCTCCTGGATGCGCTCCAGCCCCAGACCACGTGCCTGGATTGCATCTCGTAGCGCGCCAGCGAAGTCGACCATCAGCCCCCCGGGAGCCATCCTCGCGTTCCGGGCCGCACACACGCAAGCGCGCGTTTGAGCCGAGGCCGATTCGGTTACCCGTCCGTCATGGGCGAGCGGTGGTACACCGAGAGTGTCATCTACTGCCTGGACGTCGAGACGTTCCAGGACTCCAACGGCGATGGTATCGGCGACTTTCAAGGTCTCATCGGCCGGCTGGACTATCTGACCAGGCTCGGAGTCAACTGCCTGTGGCTCAGTCCCATCCATCCGACGCCCGGCAAGGACGACGGCTACGACGTCACGGACTTCTACAACGTCGATCCGCGGCTGGGCACCCTCGGCGACTTCGCCGAACTGCTGCACCAGGCCGCGAACCGGGGCATCAAGATCATCATCGACCTCGTCGTCAACCACACCTCCGACGAGCACCCGTGGTTCCAGTCCGCGATCTCGTCGCCGGACTCGCCGTACCGCGACTGGTTCGTCTGGGCGGACAAGGAGCCCTCCGACCGCCACCAGGGCATGGTGTTCCCCGGTGAGCAGGCCGAGACGTGGACGTACAACCGCAAGGCCCGGGCCTGGTACTACCACCGCTTCTACAACTTCCAGCCCGACCTGAACTTCACCAACCCGCAGGTGCGCGCCGAGATCAAGAAGATCATGGCGTTCTGGCTCCAGCTCGGCGTGGCCGGGTTCCGCATGGACGCGGTGCCGTTCATCATCGAGCTCACCGAGCCCGGCAACCCGAACAGCCCGATGGACTTCGACTTCCTCTCCGAGCTGCGCGCCCACGTCCAGTGGCGCCGCGGCGACTCGATGCTGCTCGCCGAGGCCAACGTCGAGCCGGAGAAGCTCCCCGAGTACTTCGGCGACTCCGGCGGCTCCGGCAACCGCATCCACATGCTCTTCGACTTCATGCTCAACGTCCGCCTCGTGCTCGCCCTGGCCCGGCAGAACCCCGAGCCGGTCATCGAGTGGCTGCGCACCACCCCGAAGCTGCCGGCGGGCGGGCACTGGGCCACGTTCCTGCGCAACCACGACGAGATCGACCTGTCCCGGCTCACCGCCGAGCAGCGCGACGACGTCTTCGCCGAGTTCGGCCCCGACCCCGACATGAAGCTCTACGAGCGCGGCATCCGCCGGCGGCTCGCCCCGATGCTCGGCGGCGACCGCACCCGCATCGAGCTGGCGTACTCGCTGCAGTTCACCATGCGCGGCACGCCCGTCCTGCGCTACGGCGAGGAGATCGGCATGGGCGAGGACCTGTCCCAGCAGGGCCGCTACGCCATCCGCACCCCGATGCAGTGGTCGTTCGACAACAACGGCGGGTTCTCCGCGGCCGAGCCCATCCGGCCGGTGATCAGCAAGGGCGAGTACGCGTACCAGAAGGTCAACGTGACCGCCCAGCGCCACGACGACAAGTCCCTGCTCGCCTGGTTCGAGCGCATGATCCGCACGCTGCGGGAGAGCCCGGAGGTCGGCAACGGCACGTGCACCGCCGTCGACCAGCCGCTGCCGCCGGGGGTCCTGGCGCACCGGGCCGACGGGCCGACCGGCTCGATGCTGTTCCTGCACAACCTCGGCACCGACGACGTGGTCGCGGACCTGAGCTCGCTGGCGGCCGACACCAACCACCCCAACGACGTGTTCGCCGACAAGGAGTACCCGGAGGTCGGGGACTTCTCCGCGCTGACGCTCGGCCCGTACGGGTACCGCTGGATCCGGCTTAAGCGGGAGAACGTGTAAGAGGGATTTGCACGGGTTCGACCGGGCGGCCGAAGTGCCAGCCCTGACCCAGGTCGCAGCCCAGGGCGGCCAGGCGGGCGGCCTGGTCGGCCGTCTCGATCCCCTCGGCGGTGACCGTCATCTGCAGCGTGTGCGCGAGGCGGATGACGGTCTCGACGATCTGCTCGTCGACGTGGTCGCTCTCCAGCTTGCGGATGCCGGCCATGAAGGCGCCGGCCAGCTTCAGCCCGTGCACCGGCAGGTGGCGCAGGTAGGCCAGGTTCGAGTAGCCGATCCCGAAGTCGTCGATGACGATCCGCACGCCCAGGTCGGCCAGCTGCCGCAGGGTCTGTACCGGGCGGCCGGTCTCCTGCATGAGTACCGTCTCCGTCAGCTCCAGCTGCAGGCTGGCCGGCTCCAGCCCCGACTCGGCCAGCGCCGCCCGCACGTCGTCGAGCAGCCGCGGGTCGGAACACTGCCGGGGCGAGACGTTGACGCTGATCAGCAACGGCGCCCCGGACGGGTCACGCGGCCACGCGGCCGCGGCCAGGCACGCCTCGCGCAGCACCCACCGGCCCAGCGGCAGGATCATGCCGGACTGCTCGGCGACCGGGATGAACGTGTTGGGCGAGACCGTGCCGAGCTCCGGGTGCCGCCAGCGCAGCAGCGCCTCGGCGCCGCGCAGCCGGTTGTCGGCCAGGCCCACCAGCGGCTGGTACACCAGCTCGAACTCGCCGCGGTCCAGGGCGCCCGAGAGCCGCCCGGTCAGCCCGTACTGCAGCAGCTGCTGCGCGTTGCGCTGCTCGTCGAACACCGCGTAGCGGGCGCGGCCGTCGGCCTTGGCGAGGTACAGCGTGGCGTCGGCGGCCCGCAGCAGCTCCTCGGGCTCGGCCCCGCGTGCGGGCTGCTCGACGATGCCGATGCTCGCCGAGACCGCCAGCTCGTGGCCGTCGAGGTGCACCGGCCGGGACAGCGCCTCGAGCATCGACTCGGCCAGCGCGGTCAGCTCGTCGGGCCCCTTGGTGTCGCGCACCACGACGACGAACTCGTCGCCGCCGACCCGCGCCACGAAGTGCCCGGCCCCGTTGACACAGCCCCGCAGCCGATCGGCGAGGGCGACGAGCAGCTCGTCACCGTACCCGTGCCCGAGCGTGTCGTTGATGGTCTTGAACTCGTCGAGGTCCAGGAAGCACACCCCGATGCGGGCGCCGTCCTCGGCCTCGCGCAGCGCCTCGGTGAGGTGGCCGTAGAGCAGTACCCGGTTCGGTAAGCCGGTCAATGGGTCGTGGTGGGCCTGGTGGTGCAGCTCGCGCTGGAGGGTGTGCTCGGCGTCGGTGAGCGCCCGGGTCCACGCCCGCCGGATGCGCTCCTGGTCGTCGAGGATCTTCTGCCGCTGCGCCCGCGCGAACCCGGCCGCGAACCCGCCGAGCACCTCGCCCGTGGCCGTGTTCGTCAGCACCCCGATCGAGCGCTGCAGCGCTTCCGGGCTGTTGAGCCCGATCTGGATGAGGGCGGCCCCGACCTCCTCGGCCGCCGCCGCGTCACCCGTCGCGAGGGCGCCGGTCAGCTGGACGGCCTGGCGCTCGAAGAAGCGCTGCAGAGCATCGGCGCTGAGGTCGAGATAGCTCGTCTGCCGCACGGCCGCGAGCCACTGCCGGGCAAGCTGCGACAGCGCCGGATCGATGCTGTCCGTGCCCGCCACTCCATCACCCCCGGCGAAGATTACTGCACGGCGGCCCCGCGAAGAATCGACGGTCAGTACCGTTCTGCCGCCGTTTCGGTGAGCCCGTCGACGAACCGCGCCAGGAGCTGCGCGAACGCGGCCCGCTCGGCGCGCGACCAGTTCCGCGTCGCGTCGGCGAACCGCCCCCGGCGCGCCTCGTGGACGCGCTCGCAGAGTTCCCGGCCCGTCACCGTGAGTACCAGCAACGCTTTCCGCCCGTCGCGCTGATCCGCCTCCCGCCTGATCAGCCCCGCCTCGACCGCGTTCGCGACGAGCTTGCTGGCGCGCGGCTGCGCCACGTCGAGCGCGCTCGCGATGTCGGTCACGGTGACGGGCCGTTCGCCGGCCGCGCCGCCCTCGACCGCGTCGACGACGTCGAAGAGCGCGGGGTCGGCCTCGGGCGAACTACGGGCGAGCGCGCGCCGCGTCTGCCGCCGCCGGATGGTGACCATCGCGCCCTCGATGACGGCAAGCACTCTTGCGTCTTCGTCGTCGTGTTGCATAACCTTTATTATCTACATTCTCTCGTGTATGTAGTTCCGTCTCGTCAGGAGTGTGCCATGCGTCCCATCGGGTACTGGCTGCGCGAGCTCGACCGCCGCCTGGAACTGGCCTTCGCCGAGGCCTTGTCGGCGTCGGGGGCGACGCGACGGGAGTGGCAGGTGCTGAACGGCCTGGGCCCGGACGCGCCGTTCTGGGTGGCGGGCGAGCCCACGTACGCGGACGTGGTGTCATCCTTGACCGCGCGCGGCTGGACCACGCCGGACGGCACCGTGACGGAGACGGGCGCAGCGGCGCGGTCGGCACTGGCCAAGTCGGTCGAAGAAATCCGGGCGAAGTCCTTGACAGGCGTGGAGGACGATTCTTACCTGGTCACGGTGCGGACGCTGGAGCTGATGGCCGCGAACCTTCCGGCGGGGGGTCACGGATAGCTACGGCGGTTGACGGTGGGCGATCGGCGGAGATCGACTGAGGCCGAAATTTGGATGGCCTGGGTAGCGTGGATTTAGCGGAACGGCCCACCGCACGGCAGGGGTGCGTTGTTTCGCTCGTGCTTTGGTTGCTGTTGCCTTTCGCCTGTCGTTTGGTTACGGGTCGCTCGCTCGCTCGGGTCGTGGCTTGCTCGGGTCGTGGCTTGCTCGCTCGGTCGTGGCTTGCTCGCTCGGGTCGCATGCTCGCTCGGGTCGCATGCTCGCTCGCTCGGGTCGCGGTTCGCTCGCTCGCGCGCGTGGCTCACGGCGATGGGGTAGGTGCTGTCGTCGTCGGCGGCGGGTGTCTGCCGCCGCCGCGGCGGTCACGGCCGCTCGGTCGCCGGGGCGCGCTGTCAGCGGCGGTTGATGGTGGCGGCTCGGGCGATCGCGGCCAAGGTGTACGGGGTCAGGCGCCCATCGCCCAGGCCGAGCTCGATCAGCGCGTCGAAGACCCGCTGGTCGCGGTCGGCGGCTCGGACGGCGGCGTCGACGACCCACTGGCGCTGGCTGAGGGCCGCGGCCACGCGCGAGTGGCGCAGGTGCGGGCCGAGACGGGCACGTAGGGCGCGGCGGTAGCGGCCGGCCGGGTCGTCGCGGTGGGCCGCGGCGGCGCCGGCCAGGGCGCCGGAGAGTACGGCGTAGAAGATGCCCTCGCCGGTGAAGGGGTTGATCAGGGAGAGGGCGTCGCCGGCCAGGAGGAGGCGGCCGCCGGCCGGGGGCGGGCGGTGCGTGGAGAGCGGGAGGTGGTGGGCGCGCAGGTTCGTGGCGGCCGTTGTGTCCAGGTCCGGGAGGAGCTCGGCCAGGCGGTCCAGGAGCCGGCGGCGCGACAGTGCCGGGCCGCGCAGGACCTCGCCGTAGCCGATGTTGGCGCGACCGTCGCCGATGGGGAAGGCCCAGGCGTACGCGGGCCAGCCCGACTTCGTGGTGACGATTCGCTGCTCCGGGGCCAGGTTCGGCGCGGGGGCGTAGCCGCGGATGGCCAGGGCCAGGTGGCCGGGGCCGTTGGGGGCGTGGCCCAGGGCCTTGCGGACCAGGGAGTACGCGCCGTCGGCGCCCACCACGGCGCCGGCGTGGATCTCGCCGTCGACGACGGCGTGGGTGCCGTGGTCGGCGACGCTGCGCACGGTGTGGCGGCGTAAGACCGCGCCGGCCCGAATCGCGGCCTCCACCAGGTGGTTGTCGAAGATCGTTCTTGGGATCGTGTACGCGGGGCGGGCATGTGGGCGGGCCACCGCGCCGCCGGACGGGCCGACCAGGTGCAAAGCCGGAATTGGCGCGAAATTTGCGGAAATGTCCGGCACGCCCAGATCTGTCAGGACGTCCAAGGCGTGCGGCGCTATGCCGTCGCCGCACGGCTTGTCGCGGGGAAAGTCCGATTTGTCCAGCAGGAGGACCGTCGCCCCCGACCTGCGGGCTGACAGGGCCGCCGCCGCGCCGGCCGGGCCGGCGCCGATCACGACCACGTCGTACCGATCTGTGCCGGTATCCATGGGCATGACACTGCCACACGCCACGCGGGGAGGAGTGATAGCGGCATGGCGGAACCAACCGGCCGTCCGTCCTGCGCAGTCCGTCGATTCGTCGCCCACGCGGGACGCACGGTGGTTCACGCCGGTTGCCGTGGATCGTTACGCTCGCGGCATGCCCTGCCCTACTTGTTACTTTCCGGGCAACGACCCTGCCGCCACGCAGTGTGCGCAGTGCGGTTCGGCGTTGACGCCCACGGCGGGCGCATACCCCGGCTCGCCCGTCGCCTATGACGTGCAGCCGATGTCCGACCAGGGTGCGATGCCGGCGCCCCCGGCGCAGTACCCGCCGGGCTATATCGCGCAGCCGCCGTTTCCCGGCCCTCCGGGCCAGTACCCGCCCGGTCCTCCGGGCCAGTACCCGCCCGGTCCTCCGGGCCAGTACCCGCCCGGCATTCAGGGCCAGTACCCGCCCACTAATCCCGTGCAGTACCCGCCCGCCAACCCGGGCCAGTACCCCTCCGGCGCCTACCCGCAGTACCCCACCGGCGGATACCAGCAGGTGCCGCCCGTCTCCGGCGCGCCCTATCCAGGGGTTCCGGTCTCGCCCACCCCGATCTCGGTAACGCCGATCTCCGGCTCGCCCCAGCCGGAGTACTACCAGCCGCTCAAGCCGTCCCGATCCCGCGTGCTGCTGCCGCTCACCGTCATCGTGGTCGTGCTCGTCATCGCCAGTACCGTCATCGCCGTCGTCAAGCTCACCGGCGGGCCGAGCGGCGGGGCGGTGGCAAGTCAGTCCTCCGACGCGCCGGGGCCGGGGCCGGTGCCCACCACGACGGCGCCCGGGCCGACACCGACCACGGCCGGGCCGACACAGCCGGCCGGCGACCCCAAGGCGCAGGCCGCGGCGGTCGACGCCTTGCTCGATGCGAGCATTTCCAGCCGTACGAAGCTCAACGCCGCGATCGACCTGGTGAACAACTGCACGTTGTTCGAGAAGGCGATCGGGGACATGCAGACCGTCGGCACCGAGCGGCAGTCCCAGATCGACAGCGTCAGCCGGTTCGACCTGTCGGCCATCCCCGAGGGCGAGCAGGTGCGCTCGATGCTCAAGGAGGCGCTCGGGTTCTCCCTCGCCGCCGACCGCAGCTTCGTGCCGTGGGGGCAGGCTCGGCAGTCCAGCGGGTGCAACGGCGGCGGGCAGGCCGACTACCAGGAGGCGCAGCGGCAGTCGCAGAACGCCAGCGACGCCAAGGGCCGGTTCCTGGGCGTGTGGAACCCCGTCGCGAGCCGCTACGGGCTGCGCACGCGGTCGTCCAACGACATCTAGGTGCCGTCCTCCGAGCGGCGCTGCGGGAACGGCCCACCCGCGACCGCCTCGGCGCGCAGCGGCTCGCCGGCGACGCGATCAGCAACGCCAGGAACAGCGTCGGGAACCGCGCCATGCCGAGCACCTCAGCCACCCACCAGGCTCAGCCGCTCACAGAGCATCGTGGTCCACTGGAACGGCTGTGTCACCGTCCATGGCGGTGCGGGATGAGCGATCCTTGCTCACTGGGGCCATCGGCCCGATACGCGCGATGTTGAGGCAGAACGGTGCTTTCCTCGGTTGCCACTCGGTGGCACCGTGTGGGCCCTGATACTCAGGGAAACCCCCGGTTCGCGGATCCGGGTGCGGGGCGGGTGCAGCCCGGATGTCCGCGGCCCGCCGGATCCATAGCGTCGACGGCGTGGAGAAGAGACCAGTCACCGTTCGCGTCGCCCGCTGGAGTGCCGAGCACCCGTGGCGCGCCATTGCTCTGTGGGTCGTGTTCGTCGCCGTCTGCTTCGTCGGCGGGAGCATGGCCGGTACCGTCGAGGCCACCAACCGCGACCAGGCCATCGGCGAGTCCGGCCGGGCCGACGTCATCGTCGACGACGGCCACTTCGACAACCCGGCCGCCGAGAGCATCCTCATCACCGCGCGCACCGGCGCGCTGGACAACGACGCGGCGATGCGCGCCGCGGCCGACGTCAAGACCGCGATGCAGGCGCTGCCCGACGTCGCCGAGGTCGCCGACCCGCTGCCGTCGCACGACAAGAGCGCCCTGATGGTCCGGGTGACCCTGAAGGGCGACCCCGACACAGCTCAGGACCGCCTCGCCCCGCTCGTCGCGGCGACCGCCGACGTCCAGCAGCGCCACCCGGACCTGCGCGTCGAGGAGACCGGCGGTCCGTCCATCTCCAAGGCGATGGACGACACCCTGGGCAAGGACTTCCAGCGCGCGGAGTACCTCAGCCTGCCCGTCACCTTCGCCATCCTCATCGTCGCCTTCGGCGCACTCATCGCGGCCGGCGTGCCCGTGCTGCTCGCGCTCTCCTCGGTCGCGGCCGCCCTCGGCCTCTCGACCCTCGCCTCGCACCTGGTGCCGTCGACCGACACCACCTCCAGCGTCATCCTGCTCATCGGCATGGCCGTCGGCGTCGACTACTCCCTGTTCTACCTGCGCCGCGAGCGCGAGGAACGGGCCCGCGGCCGCAAGCACCTCGACGCGGTCGAGATCGCCGCGGAGACCTCCGGGCACGCCGTCGTCGTCTCCGGCATCGCCGTGACGATCGCCATGGCCGGGCTCTTCCTCGCCGGCGACGTTGTCTTCTCGTCCCTGGCCATCGGCTCCATCCTCGTCGTGCTCGTCGCCGTGCTCGGCTCGCTGACCGTGCTGCCGGCGCTGCTGTCGAAGCTCGGCCGCTGGATCGACCGGCCCCGCGTGCCGCTGCTGTGGCGCCTGACCCGCCCCCGCACCGATGAGAAGGGTTCCCGAGTCTGGTCGGCGATCCTGCGCCCGGCCCTGCGCCGGCCCGCCGCGACGCTCGCCATCTCGGTGCTGGCCCTGCTGGCGCTGGCCGCGCCGGCGCTGAGCATGCGGCTCACCTTCCCCGGCATGGAGGACCTCCCGCGGACCACGCCGGCGATGCAGGCGTACGACCGGCTCGTGAAGGCGTACCCGAGCAACGGCACGACGCACACCGTCGCCGTGCGGGTCCCGGCCGGGCAGGCGGACAACGCGAAGGCCGCGCTGACCCAGCTGGCCCAGAAGGCGGCGGCCGACCCGCTGTTCGCGCCGCTGGACCAGGAGCCGCAGATCGAGGTGTCCGCGGACGGGCGGGTCGCCGTGCTCGACGTCGCCACCCCGTTCGAGGGCCGCTCCGAACAGGCCCGGGAGTCGCTGACCCGGCTGCGCACCCAGCTCGTGCCGCAGACCCTCGGCGCGGTCCCCGGCGCCGAGACCGCCGTCGGCGGGTTCGTCGCGGCCGACGTCGACTACGCCGACCACGTCCAGCAGAAGCTGCCGCTGGTGATGGGTTTCGTACTCGTACTGACCTTCATCGTCATGGCGTTCACGTTCCGCTCGGTGGTCGTCGCGCTGACCTCCATCGCGCTGAACATGCTGTCCGCGGCCGCCTCCTACGGCCTGGTGGTGCTCATCTTCCAGGGCACCTGGGCCGAGGGCATCCTCGGCTTCAAGTCCATGGACGCGGTCGTGTCCTGGCTGCCGCTGTTCCTCTTCGTGGTCCTCTTCGGCCTGTCGATGGACTACCACGTCTTCGTCGTCAGCCGGATCCGCGAGGCGGTCCGCCGGGGCCTGACCACCCGCGAGGCGGTCGCCCAGGGCATCTCCGGCTCGGCCGGCGTGGTCACCAGCGCGGCCGTGGTCATGGTGGCCGTCTTCACCATCTTCGCCACGCTGAGCACCATCGACATGAAGCAGCTCGGCGTCGGCCTCGCCGCGGCCATCCTGCTCGACGCGACGATCATCCGGGCGGTCGTACTGCCCTCGCTGATGACCCTGCTCGGCGACGCCAACTGGTGGGCGCCGCGGTTCATGCGCCCGCGGCCCAAGCCGCAGCACGCGCTCGCCGAGGGCGAGCGGGTTTTCCTAAAGGTGTGATTCGGGTGCCGATGGGGCCGGTGTGCGCGACAACACACGCCGGCCCTGTGCGGCCGCCATCCTGCCCTCCCGGCGCTGCGTCACCCTGGCCCGCCCGGTCGCGGCGCGGGGCTGGGACGTGCTGACGATCGAGCCGGACCGGGGCCCGGCGCTCCTGCTCCAGTCATCGTGAGGAATCTATGAGCGTCGCGACCGTTGACAACCCGGAGACGACCACGCTACCGGTGATCGACTTCGTCGCGCCGATCCCGGGCTTCCCGGAGGACCGCCGCTTCGTGCTCGTGCGCCTCGACGACGCCGGCGTGCTGTTCTCCCTCAAGTCGGTCGACTCGGACGGGCTGCGCTTCCTTGTGGTACCGCCGACGCAGTTCTTCCCCGACAACGAGGCCGACCTGCTCGTGCTGCTGGTGGTCACGGCCGGCGACAGCGGGGCCGAGGACGCCACCGCCAACCTGATGGCCCCGATCGTGCTCGACCAGCGCAGGCGCCGCGCGGTGCAGCTGATCCTGAGCCACAGCGGCCTTCCGGTGCGGCAGAAGCTCATGGTCGCCTGAACGGGGTGGCGCCGGGCATACCGGCCCGGCGATGCCGACAATTCGGCTACTGTTCGCCTATCGCCCAGCGAAGGAGCGGCTTGTGCTCGTCCTGACCCGACGTCCCGGGGAAAGCGTGATGGTCGGTGACGACGTCGTCGTCACCGTGCTCGACGTGCGTGGCGACGTGGTGCGGCTGGGCATCAAGGCGCCCCGCAGCATCCAGGTCCACCGCGAAGAGGTGTACCGCGAGCTGCAGAAGGCCAACCGCGAGGCCGCCTCGCCCAGCGACGTGGCGGTGCGGGCGCTGAGCCGGATGCTGCGAACCGAACCCAAGTAGCAACATCGCGGGCACCGCCACCCGCAACAGCAAGGAGGCGGGCACCTCGCTCACCGCGGCCCAGTCCCTCGCGGGCATGGCCGAGCGGATGAACGGCCTGGTCACACGGTTCAGGTTCTGAGCGCGTTCGTCCGCGTCGGCCCGGCCGAAGATCGGAGAACGGTGGCATGGCCCAGGTCGACGCGCCGCCGAAGTCCATTGTGGAGCGCCACTGCGGCCGGATCTGGGCCGCGCCCGCGCCCGGCGAGGGCACCGTGGTCACGTGCCTGCTGCCGTGGACGGGCGCGGCCCGCGCGGACAGCACGGACCGCACCCACGCATTGGACTAGATGTGGCCGGTTGCAGCGTCCTCGTACGCCTCGGCGAGCCAGCCGTGCAGCCGCTCGTCGACCTGGCCGCCGCCGGTGAGGCGCACGACGTTGACGAACCGCTCGCGGCCGATGGCGTAGTGCCGCACGACCCGCGCGTCGCCCTCGATCCTTCGGGGGAGGTAGAGCTCGACGGAGAGGGCGCGGGCCATGGGCCGGACCTCGGCGAGCTTGCGGTCGGCCTTCAGGAAGACGCCGACCTTTACCGCGTCCTCGTGCACCGGCCCGAGCTCGGCGAGGAACGCGAGGATGGCGTCGTAGGCGGCGCGCTGGTACGCCGGCCGTCCTTCGAACGTCTCGTCCACCGTGCCCCCAGGCACGCACACGTGGCCCTGCCGGGCCTTGTCGAACTCCCGCTCGCACTGCGGGCACACCCACCGCGCCATGGACCGATTGTGCCGGGTGCGGCGCGCCCGCGAACTATCGCCGGACGGCGACGTTCACCCGGCGGGCCGGTGCCGGGTGGGTGTCGAACGGGCGCAGATGGGCAGCTAGCGGGCCATGGCGTCGCGGGCGCATTTGCCGAAAGTCACCCCTGCGGGGGGTTGCGCGGATCAGAATGGATTCGTGCCGAAGATCGACACTGGTCTGGCGGTGGTCCTGCGGGCCCTCCTTCCGCTGGTGCTCTGCGCGGCCTGGCTGGTGGGCGAGCCGCCCCCCGTTGTGCAGACCGCCCAGTTCGCCATCGTGATCCCGGGCCCGCCGACCGGGCAACTCGCCGAGGCGGCCCTGGACAGCCGTCGCTGCGCCGACCCGGCCGGGACCTGGCTGGGCATGCGCTGGCGCAACGAGCTCAAGTGGCGCGTCAACGAGCAGACCATCCCGGCGTACCTGGGCGACCGCGCGGCCGTCGTCAACGCCCTGCGCAGCGCGGCCTACACGGTCGACACCGGGCGCAACGACTGCGGCCTGCCCGAGAACCTGGGCATCTCCGAGTCGTACGAGGGCAAGACCGACCACATCGCGGGGGTCACGCCCACTGGCGGCTGCGGCGAGCGCGACGGGCACAACGCCGTGTCGTTCGGCCCGCTCAACCAGGGGCTGCTCGCGGTCACGTGCATCTGGTGGTACGGCGGGAAGGACAACGGCCGCAGCGTCGAGGCCGACATCCTGATCGACGACACCGAGGGCCTGTTCTTCCTGAACACCCCGCCGGCGTGCGGCAGCCGCTGGGACCTCGAGGGCACCGTCACGCACGAGTTCGGCCATGCCTTCGGGCTCGGCCACGTCGCGTACGCCCAGCACGCCGCGCTCACCATGACCGACGGGCTGCCCGACTGCTCCACCGCGTACCGGGGCCTGGGCCTCGGCGACTACCTGGCGCTCAAGCAGCAGTACGGCACCAACTGAACCGGCTCGTGCCGCAGGGCTCCGGCGCGCTCGAGCGCCTGCGCGCCCTGGGTGTCCGCGTGGGGCTGGCAACGGTCGTGCACCCGGCGAGGAACGAGGCACGCAACGCCGGTTGACGATCTGCAGGGCGAGCGGGCAGTACCTGCGCGGAAACGTGCGCCGCAGCGCGCAGTGGGACCGCCCCCGCCCCGGCCGCGCCGGCCGCGCCCGTGGCCGCGGTGCCGGCCGGCCCACCGGCACCATGACCAACGAGCAGTTCCTGGCCGCCTCGATCCCGGCCGCCCAGCAGAGCCAACGCGACACGAGGGTGCCGGCGTCGGTGACCCTGGCGCAGGCGATCCACGACCTCAGTGTGTGACCTGGTCGAACTGCGGTCAGTAAACAAAGTTAAACAATTCATAGTTGGACATTGTTCGATGGCTGGCCGGTGGGACACACTGGGCGCTCCTGACCCGTCCGCCAACGGGAGATGCCCATGTTTCGATTGTGGTTCCAGCCGAGGCGCAGGGTTCTGGTCATGCTGGCCGGGGCTCTGCTGGTTGTCGGTGTCGGTACGGCGCCTGCGTGGGCGCAGCAGCAGGGGCCGCCGGATCCGGTGGTTCCGGCGAATGACGGTGCGCGGGGTTTGGACTATGACGGGTTCAAGGTCGGTACCGGGCGGTGTAAAGGCCTGTTCGAGGTGCGGAGTGTGCCGGGGGCGTGTACGCACGGGCCGGATGCGGCGTTCGCCGGGTCCGATGTGCGGCGGTCGGTGGCGCCGTTGGCCGCCACGGTGGCGGCGGTGCCGGCGGGTGTCGTGTGTGATGGTGATGGGCAGTCCGGGAACCGGGTGCAGGTGTTGTATGTGCACGGTTCGGGGAACGCGGACCGGTACGGGCAGTATCTGGCGTCGATCCGGACGTGGACGTCGGGTGTGGACGATATTTACAGTGCCAGTGCGGCGCAGACGGGTGGGGTGCGGCATATCCGGTTCGTGACGGATGGTGCGTGCGCTGTTGCGGTGGCTGATGTGGCGATCGCGAACGGTGCGTTGAGTGATTTCGGGAACTCGGTCAATGCGGTCAAGGCGGTGGGGTACAACCGGACCGACCGGAAGTATCTGATGTATGTCGACGCGACCGCGTTGTGTGGGGTGGCGTATGTGACGTTGGATGACCGGCCGGGGCAGGACAACGCGAACAACTCGGGGGCGAGTTTTTCCCGGGTGGATTCGGGGTGCTGGGGTTCGGGGCCGGCCGCGCATGAGTTGACGCATGCGATGGGTGCGGTGATGTCCAGTTCGCCGAACCACACGGCGTATGGGCACTGCACCGATGATTACGACATCATGTGTTACAACGACGGGCCGGGGACGGTCCTGCGGGTCGTCTGTGGTGACCAGGCGCAGGACAACCGTCTGGACTGCAACAAGGACGACTACTTCAACACCAGCCCGCCCGCCGGGTCGTACCTCGCCACCCATTGGAACACGGCCAACAACCGGTTCCTGCTCACCAGCGGCGGAACCGGCGGCGGAGGGGCGAAGACGGGTCCGGTGACGCTCGTGCAACTGGGCAAGTGCGTCGACGTGAACAACTCGGGCACCGCCAACGGCACGAAGATCCAGGTCTGGGGCTGCAACGGTACCGGCGCCCAGCAGTGGACCTTGCCGGGTGACGGGACCGTCCGCGCGCTCGGCAAGTGCCTCGACGTGACGTCGGCCGGCACCGCCAGCGGCACGAAGATCCAGCTGTGGGACTGCAACGGTACCGGCGCGCAGCAGTGGACCTACGTGTCCGGCACGCAGGCGCTGCGGAACCCGGCGTCGGGGCGCTGCCTCGACGACCCGAACAGCAGTACCGCCGATGGCACCCAGTTCCAGATCTGGGACTGCAACGCCACCAACGCCCAGCGCGTGACCGTCCCGGCGTAGAACGGGAAACGGCCCGGCTCCAGGGGAGGAGCCGGGCCGTTCGTCCACGCCCCCGCCAGGCGGCGTCCGCCGAGACGAGCAGGCCCTGGTTGACCGCGGCCATGAGCGCCTGCGAGCGGTTGTTCACGCGCAGCTTGCTGTACGAGGGCTGCAATGGACCTGCGCTCGGCGGCACCCGTGCTGCACCGGATGACAATCGGACACCGGCTGACGCTCGTCCTCATCTAGGGTGAAGCGCATGACCGATGTGGTGACACGGGTCCGCGCGATCTGCCTCGCGCTGCCCGGCGTGACCGAGCACGTCAGCCACGGCACGCCCCTGTTCAAGCGCGGGCGGAAGGCGTTCGTGCAGGTCTGGCCGGACGGTCACCACCAGAACCGGTTCCCGCACCTGTGGGCGGCGGCCCCGGAGGGCGTGCAGGAGCTGCTCATCGAGCAGGATTCCGAGGTGTACTTCCGGCCGCCCTACGTCGGGCACCGGGGCTGGGTGGGCGTCGCGCTCACCGCGCCCGACTGGCAGGACGTGGAGGAGCGCATCGACTCGGCGTACGAGTCGGTCCGCTGAGCAGCGCCGGACCGATCTGTTCGACCGGCTTGGGCAGCGTCACGCGCAGGATTGCAGCGGGCGGGGAGGGCGATCCGGACGGTCACGCCCGGTCGGCCGGCCGACGTGACCATCGCGCCGCCGTGCCGGGCCGCGATCTCCCGGTCGAGCATGAGGGCCAGGGCGCCGGTGCGGTGCTCGCCGGGCTGCTCGTTGTGCAGGATGCGCATCGACAGTAGCCGCTCGGGGTCGGCGCCGAGGTCCGCGACGACGGCGTCGGCATCGGCGCCGAGGAGCGGCCGCAGCTGTTCACGCGCTTCTTCCGCGGCACCTTCGCGGTAGTCGTCCGCGCCGGCCCCGAAGCCGACCTCGACGTCGCCCTCCTGGGCACGCGCGGTCAGCAGGATGATCGGCAGCGCCTTGGTGCCCTGCTCCTGGCGCAGCTGCCGGCAGACGTCGATGCCGGACATGCCCGGCATCATGACGTCGAGCACCACCAGGTCCGGAGGGTTCTCGGTGAGGGCGGCGAGGCCGTTGTCGACCGCCACCACCTCGTAGCCCGCCTGCTCCAGCTTGAAGGCGACGAGGTCCCGGATGTCCATGTCATGGGTCCGCTCGCTCCTCTCAACCGGTGCGATTCAGATCATATGCGGCTTTCGTAGGTATATCTGCGGGATGGCCAAAGGGCGCCGGTCGGTCGGCCGACGCCCCTGGATGCGCGGTCCTAGAAAGGCTGCTGCGGCGTGGGCCGGGTGCGCGAGGCCCGCTCCGGGCCGTGGTGCGCGCCGAGGTTGCCGCTACTGGGCAGGGGTTGCGCGGGCCGCTCGTTGGCCGCGTGCGCGGGCTTTTCGCCGGTCCCGGGCGTCCCCGGCGCGATGCCCTGGGCTGGTGCGACGCCTCGCGCGACCGCACCCGGGCCGGGCCGGGCGCCGGGCATGTTCGCCGGCGACGGCCTGATCTCCCGCGTGGCCGCGCTGCCGCTCCCGGTGATGGTGGTGTTCGCGGTCGTGTTCATCGCGTTTGTCGCGTTCATCGCGCGAGGCCCGGCCGACTCCTCGCAGAAGCGCTTGAAGCCCTTCAGGTCGGCCTTGAGACGGTGGTTGAGCACCTCGACCGCGTGCTCCTCGGCCGGCATCAGCTCGCGCGCGTCGATCTGCAGCTCGGCGATGACCCGGGTCATGTCCCCGGCCATCGGCTCCAGCCGCAGCGTCTCGATGACCTGCGGGCCGTCCATCGCCTCCCAGCACAGGAACTCGTCGGTGCGGCTCTCGGTGATCCGCGCGTCGAACTCGGCCCGGTTGCCGCCGATGTCGAGCACCATGTGCGCGGTGGACGCGTCGATCGGCGCCATGCTCATGACGCTGGACATGAACTGCGGATAGTTCTCGAAGTGGGCGAGCTGCTCGTAGGCCACTGCCACCGGTACGGCCACCTCGATCGAATCTCGGGCGGTGCTCATGGTGGTCCCCCTTGCCGTCGGAGCCTGATGATTGCCCACACCGTACGGCCGATTCGCCCCTTTTGCGGGTGATTCCGGGGAATGGTCGGAGACGCCGGAAAGCCCCCGCCGAGATGGCGGGGGCCTCTGGTGTGGATGGGTCAGACGGTGAGGGTCCAGCCGGTCAGGGTGCCCGCGTCGCCCGCGAAGACGTCCTTGACCTGCAGCGTCCAGATGCCGTTGAGGTCCACCGTGTAGGTCGCGGTGCCGAAGGCCACGTCGTCGGCGGAGATCGAGCTCTTGACCTTGTAGTCGGTGCCGTCCGGGGCGATCAGGTCGCCGCGGTCGAGGTGGGCGATCGCGACCTTGACGGTGGCGGTCCTGGACGCGGTGCCGGCGCAGTTGGCCACGGTCACCTTGCTCGCGACGGTGGCGCGGTCGGCGATCGCGACCGGCGTGGTGCTCACGGCCGGGGTGCAGGTCGCCGGGGTGCTCGGCGTGGTCGGGACGGCGGGGGTGGTGACCAGAGGGGTCGCCATCGAGGTGCCGCTCATCTTCTGCGTGCCGGTGTACGACGCGTTCGACGCAGCACCAGGAAGAACGGCTTGGCCGCTCAGGCTCTTCTCGAGCCACGCGGTGTCGGCGACGCGGCTGAGCGTCAGCGTGCCGGGCAGGTTGCCCGAGTCGCGGGTCAGGGTCACCTTGGTGCCCTTGACCGTCGCGCCCGAGGCCGGCGTGGCGACCTTGAACTTCAGGAAGCCGATCATCTGGTCCCCGCCCTGGCGGCCGGCGACGACCGTGGGGGAGGCGCCGAACTTGTACGTCGGGCGGGCGCTCGAGCTGTAGGTGTCCTCCGCGGCGCCCGAGCGCACAACGCCGGTCGTCTCGGCAGCGGCGGCAATACCGCTGTGCACCGTGGCGCCGATTCCGGCACCGATGGCAAGCGCGCCGATCGGCATGAATGTGCGGGCGTTACGGGGAAACATCTATTGGGGCCCTTCCGTGGCTGGCGAATCCTGTGGAGCAGGTTCTGCATCCGGCGTTGTCATCCGGACCTCCACAAGATTCGGCAGTCGGGGTTACACCCCCGGTTCGCCGGAAGTTGCCGTTCGGGGGTGCACCGGCCGGTCGATGTGTCCACAGTGGATTCGCCGCGCTCGGGCCGCGCTCAGGACCGCCGTCGGCGACCTCGCCGGAGGCCTGGTGTCGAAACGTTGCCGGGCGGGTATGCGAATTGCCCGCGTGATGCATCGGACGATCGGACAGGAGTGGCAACCGAGCGGTGACCGAATGCCAACGCATCTGAACTAGGCGCTCAAATCCGACGAACGTAATGTTGGTTAGGTACGGCGCAACTCCCGGATAAGCCTCAAAACGGACCGCACATACCCCGTCACGATTTTTCGAGGAGACTTGAGATGACCCCGATGCTGATCTCGCGCCCGGCCGTTCACGTCGTCCCCGAGCTGGCGGGCGAGCGCTGCGACAGCTGCAACGCCGCGGCCAAGGCCGTCGTGACCTTCGCGAACGCCGGCGACCTGGCGTTCTGCGGGCACCACGCGAAGAAGTTCGCCGACCGAATCACCGCTACGGCCGACAAGGTCGTGGTGGAGGAGGGCTTCGACTGGCGGAACTGAGCCACCAGGCAACCGGCGGGGCGTCGCGGCATTGTGGCCGCGGCGCCCCGCTGTCGTTTGTGCCGCCTGGGGGCGACGCGGGGCTGGCGCTGCAGGCGGCCAAGGACGGCGGCAAGGACCGTATCGACCGGACCTTCGTCGCCACCGCGGTCGACACGACCCTCATGCGCGCGATCCTGCAGCTGGCCGGCGGGCTGTCGCTGCAGACCGTCGCCGAGGGCGTGGAGACCGAGGAGCAGGCGGCCACCCTGCGCGCGCTCGGCTGCGAGTACGCCCAGGGCTTCCTCTTCTCCCGCCCGGTGCCGCCGGCCGACCTCGACGCGCTGCTCTCAGGCCGCCTCGAGCTCGGCGCGGCGCGGGCGGGGTAGCGGGACGGGCCACTCGTCGGTCACGGGCTCGTCGTGCTTGGCCGCGCCGGGGGAGATGGCCACATCCGCGGCTGCCGCGCGCCGGTCGACAGGCGCGGTCGCGTTCGCGGCGTTCGCGGCGGCCCAGTCGCGCGGGGCGCCCGCCGGTGGCCCGCCGACGGCCTCCGCGGCCCGGTCGCGGGCGGCGCGCGCGGGCGGCGTGTCCATGGCGTCTGCGGCGCGGTCGCGAACGGCGGTCTCGGCGCCGCCGGCCCGGTCGCGCGTGGCGGCCTTGGCCTCTGCGGCTCGGCTGCGCGTGGCGCCCTTGGCGCCCTTGGCGCCGTTGGCGTCTGCGGCGCGGTCGCGCGTGGCGCCCTTGGTGCCGGCGGCGCGGTCGCGCGTGGTGGTCTCGGCCTCTGCGGCTCGGCTGCGCGTGGTGGTCTTGGCGCCGGCGGCGCGGTCGCGCGTGGCGGGCCTGGCTGCGAAGGCCCGGTCGCGCGTTGTTCCGGGGCGCGGCGCCGGGGTGGCGGCGACCACGCGGTCGCGGCCCGCGCGCTTGGCGGCGTAGAGGGCGCGGTCGGCCAGGGGAATGAGCTCGTCGGGGCTTGTGGTGTCGGTGGGCAGCACGGCGGTACCGGCGGAAATTGTCACGACGCGAACCGCGCCGCCGCCCAGGTCGACCGCGGTCGCGCCGATCGCCGCGCGCAACCGGTCGGCCAGGCGGGCCGCGTGCGGGGCGTCGGCGTCGGGGATGAGCAGGGCGAACTCCTCGCCGCCGTAGCGGGCGACGGTGACGCCGGGGCCGGCCGCCTCCCGCAGCCGGTGCGCGACCGCGCGGAGGACCCGGTCGCCGGCCGGGTGGCCGAAGGCGTCGTTGATGCGCTTGAAGCGGTCGATGTCCAGCAGCAGCACGGCCACCGGGCGCCCGCGCCGCAGCCCGTGCAGGCGCTCCTCGAACGCGCGGCGGGTGCACAGCCCGGTCAGAACGTCGGTCGCGGCGATGCGGCGCTGGTCCGCGACGAGCCGGGCCATCCGCCCGAGGACCAGCAGGAACACCAGCGCTCCGGCGATCGCGGCCGGCGGCACGTCGCGCATTTGATTTTGGGTGTACCGCACGAGCAGTACACCCGGAGCCACCAGCGACACGAGAACCAGCGTGGCCGGGCCGGCGGCTCGGGCGACCGGAAGCCGGCGCAGCCACGGGTGCAGCGTGATCACGGCGAGCAAGGTGGCGAGCGCCGCCGGCACCGCACGCGGGCCTGGCAGGTACACCCAGCTCAGCAGGCCCGTGACGACCGCCGCGACCCCGGCGTCGAGCGCCGCCGGGCCGAGCCTGTGATCACGGAACGTATTCACTCCACTATTTTCCGTCATCTCGTCAAGGATCGCCAGGTTGTGTCGCCGGACCGATACCACCCGGTCTGCACCTGTCCCGGACCGCCCGTGCTCTGGCGGAGGCGTGGACCGGGTTCAGGCGAAGGGAGCAAGTCATGACGCCACAGCTGCTCGAACACGTCCGCGCCGACGCACTCTTCGTGTCGGACGTGCAGTCCTCGGACACGCTGGACCCCGAGCGCATCCGCCGGGCGGTCATGCTCAGCGTGTGCCGGCACGGGCCCCACGGCTGTGCGGCGCTGGTCGCCCACGAGTTCGGCGAGCACCCCGACATCGCCGTGAGCCGGATGGGCTGGGTGCTGGACTGCATCCGCCGCGCGATGGTCTGAGCCGGGTTTTTGTCGTACCCCTGGGCGAGAATCCGGGGTATGCGATTCGAGCAGCTGGCCGAGGTCTCCGGGGCGGTGGCGGCCACCCCCGCCCGCAACGCCAAGATCGAGCTTCTGGCGGCCGCCCTCCGCGACCTGGCCGCCTCCGGCGACGAGCGCACGGTCTCGGCCGGGGCCGGGTATCTCGCGGGTGAGCTGCGCCAGCGCCAGACCGGGGTCGGGTATGCCAGCCTGCGCGACCTGCCGCCGCCCGCGACCGGCGCGTCGCTGAGCGTCGCCGAGGTCGACCTCGCCTTCGAGCGCATGGCCGGGCTGGCCGGCAAGGGCTCCCAGGCCGCGCGCCGGGCCGAGGTCGCCGCGCTCTTCGGCGCCGCCACCGAGCCCGAGCGCCGCCTGCTGGTCGGGCTGCTCAGCGGCGAACTGCGCCAGGGCGCCCAGGCCGGGCTCCTCGCCGACGCCGTCGCCCGGGCCGCCGGGATCCCCTCCGCCGCCGTGCGCCGCGCCCTGCTGCTCGCCGGCGACCTCAAGGCCGTCGCCGCCGACGCGCTGCTGCACGGGCCCGAGGCGCTCGACGCCTACCGGCTCACCGTCGGGCGGCCGCTCGCCCCGATGCTCGCCTCCAGCGCCCCCGACGCCACCGAGGCGCTCGCGGCCACCGGCACACCGGCCGCGGCCGACATCAAGATCGACGGGGTGCGGATCCAGGTGCACCGGGACGGGGACGCGATCTCGGTGTACAGCCGCAGCCTCGACGACATCACCGCCCGCGTGCCCGGGGTGGTCGCGGCCATCGCCGGGCTCGGGGTGTCCTCGGTCGTGCTCGACGGGGAGGCGGTCGGCGTCGACCCGGGCACCGGCCGGGCGATCCCGTTCCAGGAGACGTCCAGCCGGGCCGCCCGGCGCGACGGGGTGTCGATCCTGCAGCCGTACTTCTTCGACGTGCTCCACCTCGACGGCGAGGACCTGCTCGACCGCCCGGCCGGGGAGCGCTGGGCGGCCCTGGAACGGGTCGTGCCGGAGCCGATGCGGGTCGGGCGCACCGTGGTCGACTCGCCCGAGGCGGCCGAGGAGGCGTTCGCCGCGGCGGTCGCGGCCGGGCACGAGGGGCTGGTGATCAAGTCGGCCGCCGCCCCCTACGACGTCGGTCGGCGCGGCGCGGCCTGGGTCAAGGTCAAGCCCCGGCACACGCTCGACCTCGTGGTGCTCGCCGTCGAGTGGGGGCACGGGCGGCGCCGCGGCTGGCTGTCCAACCTGCACCTGGGCGCCCGCGACTCCGCGACCGGCGGGTTCGTGATGCTGGGCAAGACCTTCAAGGGCATGACCGACGAGATGCTGCGCTGGCAGACGGAGAAGCTGCGGGCGCTGGCCGTCGAGGAGTCCGAGTGGGTGGTGAAGGTGCGCCCCGAGATGGTCGTCGAGATCGCCTTCGACGGGGTGCAGACCTCGCCGCGCTATCCGGGCGGGGTGGCGCTGCGGTTTGCGCGCGTGTTGCGGTACCGGGAGGACAAACGCCCCGACGAGGCCGACACGATCGACGCCGTCCGGGCGATTCACAAGGGGGCGTTGTGAACCGGCTCCTCCTCCTCGTCCAACTCCTCGTCCAGCAGGTTGTCCGGCCGCGGGCCGATCGCCTCCCGGCGCGCCAGGTAGCCGAAGCCGTAGAGGGTCATGGCCGCGAAGAGCCACCACTGCAGGACGTAGCCGGCGTTCTGCAGGGCGTTCTGCTTCTCGGCGGGCACGGCGGTGAAGCCGGCCGCGGGCTCGTCGGAGCTGACGTAGGCGTCGAAGAGCGCGTAGGGCACGGTCGGCGCGATCGCCGCGGGCGTGATCCGGCGGATCTCCGCGTGGCCGGCGACCTCCTGCGGGCGGCCGCCCCGGCTCTCCGACGGGCGCAGCCGGCCCGCGACGGTCACCGCGCCGGAGGGCGCGGCGGGCACGTCGGGGGCGGTCAGGGCGCCGGACGAGGCGGGCCGCACCCAGCCCCGGTCGACGAGCACCGCGGTGCCGTCGCGCAGCACGAGCGGGGTGAGCACCTCGAAGCCGACGGCGCCCTCGACCGTACGGCCGCGGACGAGGATCTCGTGCGCCGGGTCGTAGGTGCCGGTCACGGTCACCCGCGTCCACTCCGAGTGCTCCGCCGGCTCGGGCCCGACCGTCCCGGCGCCCGCCCGCGGTGCGCCGACGACGTCCGTCAGCGGCACCGGCGTCGCCGAGGTGCCGGCGTTGATCCGGGCGTTGATCTCCGCCCGCTGGTCGTAGCGGTCGAGCTGCCACAGGCCGAGCAGCACCATGACCGTCGCCGCGGCCAGGGTCAGCGCGGCGTAGCCGAGCCACCGGGGCGTCGCGAGAAACCGGTACACAACCATGCACGGTAGCCCGTCCAGTTCCGGACGGTCATGTTGGCGCCCGTTCGGTATCGTCCGGGACACACGTATGCCTCAGCGCCGGAGGAGCCCATGAGCACGATCCCGCGGCTGGTGATCAGCGCCCCGTCGTCCGGTCACGGCAAGACCGCCGTGTCGGTGGGGCTGCTCGCCGCGCTTTCCGCCCGTGGCTACCGCGCCGCCGGCTTCAAGATCGGGCCCGACCACGTCGACGCCGCCTACCTGGGCCTGGCCGCGGGCCGCCCGGGGCGCAACCTCGACCCGCGCATGGTGAGCGCCAAGCGGATGGGCCCGCTGTTCGCGCACGGGGCCGCGTCGCTGGACATCGCCGTGGTCGAGGGCACGATGGGTCTCTTCGACGGCCTCGCCGGGCGCACCGACAGCGAGTCGACCGCGCAGATCTCCGGCCTGCTGCGCGCGCCGGTGATCCTGGTCGTCGACGTCGGGGCGATGGGGCAGTCGGTGGCCGCGCTGGTGCACGGCTTCCGGGCCTACGACGAACTGCTCTGGCTCGGCGGCGTGATCCTCAACCGGGTCGCCTCCACCCGCCACGAGCAGCTGCTGCGGGAGGCCCTCGACGACATCGGGGTCCCGGTCCTGGGCGCCCTGCGCCGCCACGCGCTCACCGACGCCGGCGAGTCGGGGGCCCCGCTGCCCTCCCGCCACCACGGCGTCGCCCCGGTCGTGCACCACAACCTCGACGCCGTGCGGGCCGTGCGCCGCCTCGGCGAGGTCATCGCGGGCGCCGTCGACATCGACCGCACCATGGCCCTGGCCCGCTCCGCACCCCGGCTGACCTCCGACCCGTGGAGCGCGGAGGCCGAGATCGCCGCGGCCGCCGAGAGCCAGTCCCCGGTCGCCGCCACCCGCATCGGCCGCCGCCCGATCGTCGGCGTCGCGTTCGCCTACCCGGAGACCGCCGAGCTGCTCACCGCGGCCGGCGCCGAGGTCGTCCCGTTCGACCCGCTGCGCGACGAGGTCCTCCCGGCCGGCGTCGACGGCCTGGTCATCGGGGCCGCGCTGCCCGAGTCGTACGCGGAGGAGCTGACCTTCAACGGCCGGCTCCGCAGCGCCGTGGCCGCGCACGCCGCCGCGGGCAAGCCGATCGCCGCGGAGGGCACCGGCCTGGTCTGGCTCTGCCGCGACTTCAACGGGCGCCCGATGTGCGGGGTCGTGGACGCCTCGGCCCGCGAGACCGACCTCGTCGTGCTCGGCTACCGCGAGGCGACCGCCCGCTCCTCCTCGGTCCTGCTGCCCGTCGGCGCGCAGGTCATCGGCCACAAGATGCACCGCACGAGCATCACCCCGCGGGCCGGCCTGCAGGCCGCCTGGACCTGGGCCGGCGGCCCGGCGGAGGGCTTCGTGCAGCGCGGCGTGCACGCCTCCTACCTCGGCCTGCACTGGGCCGGAACGCCCGCGATCGCGTCCCGCTTCGTGGCGGCGGCCGGGGCCACGGCGGCGCCGGCTCCGGGGCAGTGGAGCACGCCGTCGGCCAGCCCGTACGGCCGGCCCTCCGTGCCCGTCATGAACTTCCCGACCGCGCCGGTGCTGCCCGCTGCGCCGATCACCGGGATTCCGGCGTCGGCCTCGGTCACCGCGCCGCCGGCCGCCGCGCTCGCCTCGTCTCCGGCCGGCGCGCTCGCCTCGTCTCCGGCCGGCGCGCTCACCTCGTCTCCGGCCGGCGCGCTCACCGCGTCTCCGGCCGGCGCCCTCGTCGCGTCTCCGGCCGCCGCCCCGGTCACCGGGCCGCCGGCCGCCCCTGTTGCCGGGTCTTCGGCGGCCGCTTCGGTCACCGCTCCGCCGGCTGCTGCCTCCGTGCTCAGCTCCGCGGCCGGTCCTCTGGCGGGTGCCTCCGCGGCCGGCTTTTCGCCGGGCGGCTCCGGGGCCGGGCCTGCGCCGGTCGCCTTGCACGGAATTTCGTCCGAGGGTGAGCCGCTGCCGCCCGGGGCGCTCAGTTACGCGGCCGACTACACGACGCCGGACGCGCCGGCGCCGAAACTGCCGGCCGCGATTCCGGGGTCGATCCTGGCCAGCCCGGGCGGGGCCGGGACCATCGCGGCGTCGGTGCCGGCGTCGGCGGGGACGCATCCGGCGGTGGGGGCGACGTACCGGTCTTCGGCTCCGGCCAGCGCGCCGACCTCGCCGGGGGCGTCTTCGCCGTTCGGGCCGGCGCTGGGGCCGGCCATGCCGGTTCCGTGGTCGTCGGCGACCGGGTCGGCGCCCGCCGGGGGTGCGGCGTCGTCGTCGGTTTCCGCCCCTGCGCCGTCGTTGGTCTCTGCTCCCGGGTCGGTTTTGTCGGTTTCGGGCCCTGCGGCAGCGTCGTCCGTTTCCGCCCCCGCGGCCGGCCCGTCCTCGGTCTCGGCTCCTCCGGCCGGGGTGCCTTCGGTCTCCGGTCCTCCCGCTGGGGTGCCTTCGGTCTCCGGTCCTCCGGCCGGGGCGTCGTCTGGCTTCTCCTCCGCGGCGGGATCGTTGCCGGGTGCGACGGCTCCGGTTTCCGGGGCGGCCGCGTCCGTGTCCGGTGCGCCCGCGGTGGCCTCGCCGACCGCTGAACCTGTCTCCGGGGCGAATGCCGACTCGGGGGACGTTTCGGGCAATTCGGGCGACGGGGATGGGTCCGAGGCTACGACGGTGCTGGCTGTTCCTGGCGCGACGGATGAGGCGAGCGTTGGGGTGCCTTCCGGGCCGAACGAGCCCGCGGGGGCGTCCGGGCTGCCATCGTCTGGGGTTGTGCCCGTCCAGTCTTCCGCCCGGCCGGTGTCGTCGCCGGCTCAGTCTGCGTCTTCGGCCGCCGCGCCCGTGTCCTCGCCCGCGCGCCCGGTGTCGTCGCCCGCTCATTCCGTGTCCTCGCCTGCCGCGCCCGTGTCTTCGGCTGCCGGGCCGGTGTCCTCGCCTGCCGGGTCCGTGTCCTTGGCGGGGGGTTCGGTGACGGGGCCGATCACCGCGTACGGGCCGGGGGCCGGTGCTCGGGGCGCCTCCGCCGCCGGTGTGCAGCCCGTCTCATCGCCCGTTGCCGGGCCGGTCTCCGGGGCGGCCGGGGGTGCCGGGCTCGTCGCGGGCGGGGCGGCCACGTCGGCCGCTATGCCGGTGTCCTCGGCGCCGATGCCGGTCTTCGCCGACCCGATGCCGCAGGCCTCGGCGCCCGTGTCGGCGGCGCCCGGCGGGGTGACCTCGATGCCGGCGGGGGAGTCGGAGGCGGTGCAGTCGGGGGAGGCGGGGTCGTACCCGTCGCAGGAGCGCCCGGGGGTCGAGATCGCGGAGCAGGCGCCGGTGTCGGCGCCGCCGGTCTCGGGGCCGCCCGCGGGTGGGCGCTCTGTCGGAACTTCGTCGATTCCCGCCGCGCCCGTGTCGGGGCCCGTGTCGGCGCCGCCCGGTTCGGTAGTGTCCGGTTCCGTGCCTTCTTCGCCAGTTTCGGGAACAGCGTCCGATCCATCCGCCGCCGCGATCTCCGCTCCGCCCCTCTCCGGTGTCGCCGGACAGGGCGCGCCCGGCGCTTCGAACGTGGGTGTCATCGGGGCCGGGGGTCGGGGCGCCGGTCACGTCGCGCCGGGTGTCCCAGGCGCCGTCGCTGGGCCGGGCGCCTCGGGGGCCGTGGCCGCGCCGGGTGCGGGGGCCGCGCCAGGGGTGTCCGGCGCCTCGGGTCTCGGTGCGCCGCGGGCCGACGGCGATACGGACGGTGACGGGGGCGGCGGGAAGCCGCCCGCCGGTGGGTCCAGCGAGGCGGCCTAGTGTCGACCTGGTCGGTGGCGTTGCGGCGCTTTCCATCGTTGCTCGTTGACACGCCGCGGCTCAGCGTGCGGCCGCTCTGTGCCGATGACGACAAGCGTGTCGGGGAGATTTTCGCCGACCGGCTCGTGCGGCGGTGGCTGCCCGTGGCGCAGGACGAGATCGAGGAGTTCGACGGGTACGCGTGGTGCACCGAGCTCGCGGTCGAGCGCCGCGACAGCGGGGCCGGGGACCACTACGGCATCGTGCGGCGCGAGGACGAGCGGCTCGTCGGGTGTCTCTGGACCAAGAACACCGACTGGCTGACGCGCTCGACCGAGATCGCCTACGCCGTGGCCGCCGACGCCCGGGGGTACGGGGTCGCGCCCGAGGCCGTCGACGTGCTCGCGCTCTCACTGCTGCTCGAGCACCGGTTCCAGCGCATCGAGCTGCGGGTCGCGCCCGGGAACGTGGCCTCGCGGCGGGTGGCGGAGAAGGCCGGGTTCACGTACGAGGGGCTGATGCGCAACGCCGGGTCGCTGGCCAGCGGGCGGGTCGACCTCGAGAGCTGGTCGTTGCTGCCCTCGGACATTCGGTAAGGGCGAGCGCTCCAGACCCGGCCGCGGGTGCGGGGCTTCGCGGCCGGTTTCCGGCCCACGATCTGCGGGCCGGGCGCCACGAAGCCGCGCACCGGCGTGCCCGCCAGGGCGTCGCGCATGGTCTCGGCCACCGTCTCGCGCGGCTTGCCCGCGTTGCCGGCGCCCACGCGGTGCACGGGATTGTCCGGGTCGGCGATGAAGCCGGCGACCGTGAGGCCCGGGGTCATGCCCACGAACCAGGCCGAACGGTCGTCGTCCGTCGTGCCGGACTTGCCGGCGATCGGGCGGCGTACCGCCGCGAAGACCCGCGACTGCGCGAGCATCGTGGTGCGGTCCGCGGCGTACACGTGCGTGGTCTGGGCCGGCCGGGACTCGCGCAGTGCCCCCGCGGGCATGGCCGGCTCGTCGGCGCCCTTCTTGGCCCCCATGCCGCCGATCGCCGCCAGCGGATAGATCAGCGCGGCCAGCGCCAGCCCGGCGATGAGGCCGGTTCGCAGGAGCGCGAAGAGGCCGCCGGCCACCCGCAGCGTGCGCGCGATCACATTCTTAAGCTCGGACAATTCGGGTCGCCGTACGCGACGATCGCCTGATGCTGCGGTTCCACGGCGACGCTGAGATCGCGCCGGGCCTCGTCGACCTCGCCGTCAACGTGCGCACGGCGGCGCCCCCGTCGTGGCTCATGGCGCCGGTGGCGGCCTCGCTGGCGCACCTGGCCCGGTACCCGGACCCGGCCGAGGCCACCGCGGCGATCGCGGCGCGGCACGGGCGGCCCCCGGACGAGGTGCTGCTGACCGCCGGGGCCGCGCAGGCCTTCGTGCTCCTCGCGCGGGCGCTGCGCCCCGAGCGGGCGGTGGTGGTACACCCACAGTTCACCGAGCCCGAGGCCGCCCTGCTGGCCGCTGGTCACGCCGTCGGGCGGGTCGTGCTGCGCGCGGCCGACGGCTTCACGCTGCGCGGGTCCGACGTGCCCGCCGAGGCCGATCTGGTGGTCGTGGGCAACCCCACAAACCCGACGTCGGTACTCCATGAGGCGACCGTGCTCGCGAGCCTGACGCGGCCGGGCCGGACCACCGTGGTCGACGAGGCCTTCGCCGACACGGTCCCGGCCGAGCCCGAGTCCCTCGCCGCCCGCCGCGACCTGTCCGGGCTGCTGGTGATCCGCAGCCTGACCAAGACGTGGGGCCTGGCCGGGCTGCGGATCGGCTACGTGCTCGGCCCGGCCGGCCTGCTCGACCGGATGCGCGAGCAGGCGCCGCTGTGGAGCGTCTCCACGCCCGCGCTCGCCGCCGCGATCGCGTGCGCCTCCGAGCGGGCGGTCGACACGGAGCGTGAGATCGCCGTCCGGCTCGCGGCCGAGCGTGAGCACCTCGTCGCGGCGCTGACGCGGGCCGGCGTGACCGTCGCCGGGCGCCCGGCGAGCTCGTTCGTGCTGATCAGGGTCGCGGACGGCGAGCGGGTGCGGGCCGCGCTGCGCGAGCGCGGGTTCGCGGTGCGACGTGGCGAAACCTTCCCGGGACTGGGCCCGGACTGGTTACGTATTGCCGTGCGGGACACTGCCACCAGTGACGCCTTCGTCGCGGTGTTGTCCGACGTACTGGGAGGGTGAACATGCTGAACGAGACGATCGCCGCGATCCGGCCGCTCGACGACGAGGCCATCGCGGCCGCCCGGGCCCTGCAGGGCCGACTCACGAAGCCGATGGGGTCGCTGGGGGCGCTGGAGACGCTGGCGGTACGCCTGGCCGGTCTCGCCGGCACCTGCCCGCCGCCGATCCCGGAGCCGGCCGCGCTCGCGATCTTCGCCGGTGACCACGGCGTGCACGACCAGGGCGTGACCCCGTGGCCGCAGGAGGTCACCGCGCAGATGGTGGCCAACTTCCTGGCCGGCGGGGCCGTGGTCAACGCCTTCGCGCGCCAGGCCGGAGTGGCGGTCACGGTCGTGGACGTGGGCGTGAAGGCGACCCTGGACCCGGCCGAGGGGCTGCTCGACCGCAAGATCCGCGCGAGTACCCGCGACCTGAGCGTCGAGCCGGCGATGACCCGCGACGAGGCGGTACGCGCGATCGAGGCCGGCATGCGGGTCGCCGAGGACCTGGTCGCCGGCGGCGCCCGGGCGCTGCTCACCGGCGACATGGGCATCGCCAACACCACCCCGTCGGCGGCGCTCATCGCGGCGTTCACGCACGCCGACCCGGCCGCCGTGACCGGCCTCGGCACCGGCATCGACAGCGAGACCCACGCCCGCAAGGTGGCCGTGGTCACGTCCGCGGTCGTCGGGCTGCACGCCGAGGACCCGCTCGACGTGCTGGCCGCGGTCGGCGGGCTGGAGCACGCGGCGCTGGCCGGGTACATCCTGAAGGCCGCCGAGCTGCGTGTGCCGGTCGTGCTCGACGGCGTGATCGCCGCCTCGGCCGCCCTGGCCGCCCACGCGCTCGCCCCGGCCGCGACCGTCGCGATGGTGGCCGGGCACCGCTCGGCCGAGCCGGGCGCGACCGTCGCCCTGGGCTATCTTGAGCTCGAACCGCTCGTCGACCTCGGCCTGCGCCTGGGCGAGGGCACCGGCGCCGTCCTGGCGCTGCCGATCGTGGCCAGTGCTGTCCGCGTGTTGCACGAGGTTGCCACTTTCGATTCCGCTGGAGTAGCCCACAAGTGAACCCCTACCCCCTCGGTCTGCGGCTCGACGGGTTGCGCGTCCTGGTGGTCGGCGGCGGCGCGGTCGCCACCAGGCGCGTGCCCGCCCTGCTCGACGCGGGCGCGGACGTCGTGCTCGTCTCGCCCCACATCACCCCCGCCCTGCGCGCGCACCTCGACGCCGGCCGGCTCACCTGGCGCGAGCGCCGCTTCGAGCCCGCCGACGCCGACGACGCCTGGCTCGTCCACGTCGCCGTCAGCGACCCGGAGGCGGCCCGCGCGATAAGCGAGGTGACCGCGGCGAAGCGGATCTTCACCGTGCGCGCCGACGACCGGCACGCCGCGACCGCGTGGACGCCCGCGGTGACCCGCCAGGGCCCGCTCACCGTGGCCGTCCTGGCCGGCGGCGACCCGGTGCGCGCGGTCGCCGTGCGCGACGCGATCGGCGAGCAGCTGGCGACCGGCGCGGTCCCGCTCGGGGAGAACCGGGCCGGGACGGTGGCGCTGGTCGGCTCCGGCCCCGGCGACCCCGAGCTGCTGACCGTGCGGGGCCGCCGCCTCCTCGCCGCCGCCGACGTCGTGGTGATCGACCGCCTGGCGGCCGGCCTGCTCCTGGACGAGCTGCGCCCCGAGGTCGAGCTCGTCGACGCCTCCAAGATCCCCTACGGCCCCTCGGCCGCCCAGGAGGAGATCAACCGCGTCCTGGTCGAGCGGGCCCAGGCCGGCAAGTTCGTGGTCCGCCTCAAGGGCGGCGACCCGTACGTCTTCGGCCGCGGCGGCGAGGAGGTGCTCGCCTGCGCCGCGGCCGGGGTGCCGGTCGTGGTGGTACCGGGGATCACGAGCGCGATCGCGGTACCGTCGGCGGCCGGAATCCCGGTGACGCACCGCGGGGTGGCGCACGAGTTCACGGTCGTCTCCGGGCACCTCGCGCCCGGGCACGCGGAGTCCCTGGTCGACTGGGCGGCGCTGGCCCGGTTGCGGGGGACGGTGTGCGTGCTCATGGGGCTGAAGAACCTGGCGGCGATCGCGGCGGTACTGCAGGAGCACGGACGGTCCCCCGACACGCCCGTGGCCGTGGTCCAGGAGGGCACGACGCGCGACCAGCGCACGGTGCGGGCGACGCTGTCGACGGTCGCGGACGCGGCGAAGACCGCGGGCCTGCGCCCACCGGCCGTGATCGTCATCGGCCCGGTCGTCGAGGCGCTCCCGACCGACCCGCCCGCGGGGTCGTGACCGCTGGGCAGTGCCGTACAACTGCCGTACACTGACGGATGGAGGCGGACGCCATGGCCAAGACCGAACGCATCGAGATGCGAACGACACCCGAGGAACACGAGCTCATCCTCCAAGCCGCCAGCCTGACGCAGACCAGCGCGTCAGCGTTCGTGCTTGAAGCCGCCAGAGCGGCCGCGAACAAGGTTCTTGCTCGTTCGGATGTCACGCTCATGCCGGAAGACCAGTACGAGGAGCTGCTGGCCGCCCTGGAAGAGCCCGCGGAGATCCCGAGCCTCGCGCGCCTCGCCGCAAGACCGCGGAGGTTCACGCGGCGATGACGACGTGGGAGTCCGGCCCGCTGAGACCGGAGCACGAACTGGAAGGTTTCGACTGCACCGACGAGGCCCTGAACAGCTGGCTCCGGCAAGCGGCCAGGCGCGTCAACGACGACGGCTTGGCCAAGGTGTATGTCTGGACGGCGTCCGGTTCGCACATCGTCAAGGCGTACTACGCGGTCATGCCGCACGCGGTGGCCAAGTCGGATCTGACGAGCAAGCAGGCCAAGGGCTCGAATTCGGTGCCGGGCTACCTGATCGCCAAACTCGCGCTGCATCGCGACCTGCACGGCGATGGCCTGGGTGGTGAGCTGCTCCTGGACGCCCTCGAGAACCTCGTGGAGGCCGCCGACAGGGGCGGCGGGCGGCTGGTCGTCGTCGATGCCATCAGTGATGCGGCCGCGGGGTTCTATCGCCACTACGGCTTCAAGCCGGTCACGCTGACCGAGCGGCGCCTGGTCACGACGATCGCCGAGGCCCGGATGAGCCTCGGGATGGCTTCGCTGACCGTTGCCGGCGACGGGCGGCTGGGCCTGGCCACGGTGGTCTACAAGGGGCCCGACGGCCGGCCTCTGCCGTTCGTCGGCGACGCGAGCGACCTGCGACAGATCGCCGACCGGCTCGAAGAGATCTCGGCCCAGCGTGGGGCGGCCGGCGATGATCGGCCGGTCGACCTCGCCGCCGTCATGATCGACGTGCTCGGGCGCAATCCGTTCACAGGTTGAGGCGGGGCAGGTACGACCGGGGCGCCCCCTCTGGCCACAGAAGGAGCGCCCCGGCAAACCAGCGTTACGCGCGGTCGAGCTCCAGGGCACAGCGGATCAGGCCCAGGTGCGAGTACGCCTGCGGGTGGTTGCCCAGTGCGCGCTCGGTCAGCGGGTCGTACTCCTCCGGGAGCAGCCCCGTCGGGCCGGCGCACTCGATGAACTGGGCGAACAGCTCCTCGGCGTCGGCTCGGCGGCCCGTGCGCAGGTAGGCCTCGATCATCCACGTGGTGCACAGGTGGAAGCCGCCCTCGACGCCCGGTAGGCCGTCGTCCCAGCGGTAGCGGTACACCGTCGGGCCCTCCCGCAGGTCGGCCTCGACGGCCAGGACCGTGGCCAGGAAGCGCGGGTCGTCGTCCTGCAGCAGGCCGGACAGGCCGATCCACAGCACCGAGGCGTCCATCTCCTCGTAGCCGTAGGCGACCGTGTAGGCGCCGATCTTGTCGTTCCAGCCCTTGTCCAGCACGTTGCCCGCGATGGTCTTGCGCAGCGTGTGCCAGGCCTCGGGCACCGGGCGGCCCTGGCGCTCGCAGAGCTGGATGCCGCGGTCGACGGTCATCCAGCACATGACCTTGGAGTACACGTAGTGCCGCGGGCGGCGGCGGGCCTCCCAGATGCCGTGGTCCGGCTCGTGCCAGCGGCGCTCGACGGCCTCGACCATCGCGCTCATGAGCGCGAAGTCGCCCTCCTCGGGCGGGCGCACGTCGGCCAGGGCGCAGATCAGGTCGGCGACCGGGCCGAAGACGTCCAGCTGGACCTGGCCGTTGGCCGCGTTGCCGATGCGTACCGGGCGGGAGCCCGCGTAGCCCGGCAGCGCCTCGATCACGGCCTCGGGGCCGAGCTCGTTGCCGTCGAGGGTGTACAGCGGGTGGAGCCGCTCCGGATGGCCGTCGGTGTTGTCGGACACCCGCAGGGTCCAGCGCACCAGCGACTCGGCCTCCTCGGTCGAGCCGAGGTCGACCAGGGCCTTGGCGGTCAGGGACGCGTCGCGCAGCCAGCAGTACCGGTAGTCCCAGTTGCGGGAGCCGCCGATCTCCTCCGGCAGCGACGAGGTCGCCGCGGCCAGGATCGCGCCGCTGGGCTTGTGCCACAGGCCACGCAGGGTGAGCGCGCTGCGCCGGACCAGGTCCTTGGCGACCGAGGGCAGCTTCAGCGACTCCGCCCAGTCCCGCCAGGTGGCCTCGGCGGCGATCTGGCGCTCGGCCAGGGCGACCCGGGGGGCCTCGATCGAGTCGGTACCCAGGCGCAGCTCCAGCATGGCCGAGCCACCGACGGCGTTGAGGTCGACCGTCGCGCGGGCCATGTCGCTGTGGCCGTCGGAGCTGATCTCCCATTCGATGCCGGGGGAGTACAGGGCGATCGGCTCGTTCGAGCCCAGCACCAGCAGGCCGTCGCCGCCGAGCGGCTGCAGGCGGATGTGCACCTGGCCGAAGTCGGGGCGCGGGACGAAGTCGATGCGGGCCCGGGAGCTGCCCGACAGCACGCGGATCAGCGAGTTGCCGGTGCGGTGGTGGTCCAGCCAGTCGGTGACGGTCAGCCCCGACCAGCGGGTCTCCACCGTCATGGTCCCGGGGCGGTACCGCTGCCCGAGCGGCGTGCCGCCCTTCTCCGGCTGCACCGTGAAGTGCCCGGCCGCGGTGTCGCCGAGCAGGTCGGCGAAGACCGCGCCGGAGTCCGGCTTCGGGTGGCACAGCCAGGTCACCCGGGCGGCCGGGGTCAGCAGCGCGACGGTGTGGGTGTTGGAGAGCATCGAGTGGCGCTCGATCGGCACCGCCTGCTCGCCGAAGAGCCAGCGCCGGCGGGTGAACAGCAGCAGCTCGAGCACGGCCACGGCCGCGGTCGCGTCGGCGATGCGGAAGCGGGCCTGGGTCTCCTCGTCCGCGGTGCCGACCTTGATGCCGAGGTCGGGGCCGTGCAGGTGGGCGAAGGCCTTCTCGTCGGTGGCGTCGTCGCCGAGGTACACCACCGCGCTCGCCGAGACCTGCATGCGCAGGGCGTCGACGGCCAGGCCCTTGTCGGTCGGCACCACCGAGAGCTCGATGACCTCCTTGCCGGTGGTCACCTCGATGTCCGGCCACAGGGCCGCACCGCTGCGGACGGCGTCGAAGACCCGCTGGGCCACGTCCCGCGGCGCGGCCCGGGTGTGCACGGCCACGCTCGCGGGCTTGCCCTCCAGCCGGACGCCCGGCTGGTTGTTGCAGATGGCGGTGAGGGCCGCCTGGAGCTCGCTGCGCCGCTGCTGGCGTTCGGGGGGTAGCTCGTCGACGAAGCCGACGTCGAACTCGGAGCCGTGGCTGCCGACGAGGCGTACCTCGGCGGGGAGGCGGGACAGAGCGGCAAGATCGCGCAGGGCCCGTCCGCTGATCACGCCCACCGTCGTCTGCGGCAGCGACGAGAGGGCGCGTACGGCGGCTACGGACTCGGCGGTCGGAGTCGCCTTGGTGGGGTCGGCAACGATCGGCGCGAGGGTGCCGTCGTAGTCACATGCCACCAAGAGGTTGGGCACGCGGGCGACGCGTAGCACCGCCGCGCGGAGGTCCGGGTCGAGCGAGAGGCCGCTGCCTGTCGTCGAGGTCTGGTTCATGTCCGGCCTGTTCGTGGAAGTCGGTTGTGCATTCCGGGTGTTCTGCAGGGTGTCGGGTGGTGCGGCGGTGCGGGCGCCGAGCCGACGGGCGGGTCATGATGCGGCGCCGAGCGCGTCGAGGAACGAGTCCGCCCAGGTGCGGACATCGTGCGCGCGCAGGTGGGAATGCATAGCATGCATTCGCTTGCGGCCCTCGACCGGGTCGACATGGATCGCACGCGTGAGTGCGTCTTTCACCCCGTCGAGGTCGTGCGGGTTGCACAGGAACGCCTGGCGCAGCTCGGCGGCCGCGCCCGCGAACTCGGAGAGCACGATGGCGCCCTTGCCGTCGGCGTGGGCCCCGACGTACTCCTTGGCCACCAGGTTCATGCCATCCCTCAGCGGAGTCACCATCATCACGTCGGCCGCAACATACAACGCAGCCAGCTCAGCCCGACTGTACGACTGATGGAGATAGTGCACGGCCGGTTGGCCCACACGTCCGTACTCGCCATTGATCCGCCCGACCTCACGCTCAACGTTCACCCGGAGCGTCTGGTAGTGCTCCACCCGCTCCCGGCTCGGCGTAGCCACTTGTACCATCACCGTCTCGGGCGCCGTGAGTCGTCCATCCGACAGCAGTTCCCTGAATGCCTTGAGCCTTCTTTCGATGCCCTTGGTGTAGTCGAGCCGGTCCACGCCGAGGATGATCGTGCGGGGCTCGCCGAGCTCGGTGCGGATCGCGGCCGCCCTGGCCTGCACCTCCGGGGAGGCGGCGAGACGGCGCATCTCCTCGACGTCGATCGAGATCGGGAAGGCCTCGGCGCGCACCGTGCGCCCCTCCCACTCCACGATGCCGCGGCGCACGCGGGTGCCCAGCAGATGTCGGGCCAGTTGGACGAAGTTCTGTGCGCCGAGTGGACGTTGAAAACCGACCAAATCGGCACCGAGCAGACCCTTGAGAATGTCGGCGCGACGCGGTAGTTGCATGAACAATTCGACCGGGGGAAATGGAATGTGCAGAAAAAATCCGATCTTGAGATCGGGCCGGGACTCGCGCAGCAGGGCCGGCACGAGCTGCAGCTGGTAGTCCTGCACCCACACCGTCGCGCCGGGCGCGGCATCGTCGGCGACCGCTTTCGCGAACCGCTCGTTGACCAGGCGGTACGACTCCCACCAACGCCGTTTGAAGATCGGCGTCTCCACGGCGTCGTGGTAGAGCGGCCAGAGGCTGGAGTTGGAGAAGCCCTCGTAGTAGCGCTCGATCTCGCCGGCGCTCAGCGGCACGGTGTGCTGGTGGACCCCGCCGGCCTCGAACGTCTCCTCCTTGGCGTCGGCGTCCCCGGCCCCGCCGGGCCAGCCCACCCAGGTCCCGTTGCGCTGCTGGAGGACCGGCTCGAGCGCCGTCACCAGACCGCCCGGGCTCCTGCGGTAGCTGACCTCCCCGTCCGGGCCCACCACCTTGTCGACGGGCAATCGGTTGGCGACCACTACGAATGCACTGTCTCCAGCCACGTGTCGAGTCCTCCCCCTGGGTGATCCACCCTCGTACTTTCAGCCTACTGATCGCGGGAGCGACCTGGCAGCATGCGGAGTGCTGGCTCACAGGTGCGATCCTGCTGTGCATGTCGCGAATCGGGACCGAGCCCGCCCCGGAGTCGAGCCGAACCGTCACCGTCGTCGGTCTCTCGTTGCTCATCCTCACTGTCGTCGGAGCGCTCTTCGGATACGTCCTGGGTTTACGCGACATAGATGAGAATAAGTCAACGACCGGTGACGATCCGTTGGTGGTGTCCTCGGGCGGGGCGACGGCGAAGCCGAGCACGATCAGCCGGCCGGCGAACTGCCCGCAGTTCATCAGCGACGGCGCGCGCAAGCAGGACCCCGGCGCCGCGGTGCCGATGCAGCTGGTGCAGTACGTGCGCAGCTCCACCAACAAAGAGGCCTGGATCTGCCAGGAGCGCGACGGGTCCGGGCTGTGGTACCAGGGCCACGACCGGGTCCAGGACTGGTACGCCGAGGTCGGCGGCGAGATCCCGGAGGAGGGCCGCAACGGCCTGCTGCGGCCGAATGTGCGCGCGGACACGAAGAACCGCTCGTACTCGGTCACCAACGACGACACGACCTACACCGTCACGCCGCGGGGCCTGACCATCGGGTCGAAGACGTACCCCGCGATCCAGGCATATCCGCCCGCGTGAGGGCCGGGTTGGGCGCTTCGGCGCGGGCCTGGAAAGATTGAGCCGATTCCGCACACGAAAGCTACCGGAGGTAGGGGCGCACCGTGGCTCAGTACATCTACGTGCTCGAGAAGGCGCGCAAGGCGCACGGCGACAAGGTCGTGCTCGACAACGTCACGCTGTCGTTCCTGCCTGGCGCCAAAATCGGTGTGGTCGGCCCGAACGGGGCCGGCAAGTCGAGCCTGCTCAAGATCATGGCCGGGCTGGACAAGCCCAGCAACGGCGAGGCGCGGCTCATGCCCGGGTACACCGTCGGCATGCTGCTGCAGGAGCCCCCGCTCAACGAGAGCAAGACGGTCCTGGGCAACATCGAGGAGGCCGTCGCCGAGACCAAGGCCAAGCTCGCGCGGTTCAACGAGGTCGCCGAGCTCATGGCGACCGACTACACCGAAGAGCTCATGGACGAGATGGGCCGCCTGCAGGAGGAGCTCGACCACGCCGACGCGTGGGACATCGACTCCAAGCTCCAGCTGGCCATGGACGCCCTGCGCTGCCCGGCCCCCGACGCCGATGTGACGCAGCTCTCCGGTGGCGAGCGCCGCCGCGTCGCGCTGTGCCGGCTGCTGCTCGAGGCGCCCGACCTGCTGCTGCTCGACGAGCCCACCAACCACCTCGACGCCGAGAGCGTCAACTGGCTGGAGCAGCACCTGCAGAAGTACGCCGGCGCCGTGCTGGCCGTCACCCACGACCGGTACTTCCTCGACCACGTCGCCGAGTGGATCGCCGAGGTCGACCGCGGCCAGGTGCACGGCTACCAGGGCAACTACTCGACCTACCTGGAGAAGAAGGCCCAGCGGCTGGCGGTCGCGGGCCGCAAGGACCAGAAACTGCAGAAGCGCCTCACCGAGGAGCTCGAGTGGGTCCGCTCCAACGCCAAGGCCCGCCAGACGAAGTCCAAGGCCCGCCTCGAGCGCTACGAGGAGATGGCCAACGAGGCCGAGAAGACCCGCAAGCTCGACTTCGAGGAGATCCAGATCCCGCCGGGCCCGCGCCTGGGCAACCTGGTGATCGAGGCCCAGAGCCTGGTCAAGGGCTTCGACGAGCGCGGCGTGCTGATCGACGGGCTGTCGTTCTCGCTGCCCCGCAACGGCATCGTCGGCATCATCGGCCCCAACGGCGTCGGCAAGACGACGCTGTTCAAGACCATCGTCGGGCTGGAGAAGCCCGACGCCGGTCAGGTGCGGGTCGGCGAGACGGTCAAGCTGTCCTACGTCGACCAGAACCGCTCCGGCCTCGATGGCGACAAGACGGTGTGGGAGGTCGTCTCCGACGGCCTGGACCACCTGATGGTCGGCAAGGTCGAGATGCCCTCGCGGGCCTACGTGGCCGCCTTCGGCTTCAAGGGCCCCGACCAGCAGAAGCAGACCAAGGTGCTCTCCGGCGGCGAGCGCAACCGGCTCAACCTCGCGCTGACGCTCAAGATCGGCGGCAACGTGGTGCTGCTCGACGAGCCGACCAACGACCTCGACGTCGAGACGCTCTCCTCGCTGGAGAACGCGCTGCTGGAGTTCCCGGGCTGCGCCGTGGTCATCTCCCACGACCGGATGTTCCTGGACCGGGTCGCCACCCACATCCTGGCCTGGGAAGGCGACGACAAGGATCCGGCCAGATGGTTCTGGTTCGAGGGCAACTTCGAGTCGTACGAGAAGAACAAAGTTGACCGGCTCGGCCCCGAGGCCACCCGGCCGCACAGTGTCACGTACCGCAAGCTGACCCGCGACTGACAGTAGTGGGACGCTTCATCTATCACTGCGCCCTGCGCTGGTCCGACCTGGACGCGTACGGGCACGTCAACAACGCGCGCTTCCTCACCCTGTACGAGGAGGCGCGCGTTGCGCTGATGTTCACCGCTGCCCGGGCGGCCGGCCTGGAGTCGTTCGAGAACGGGATCGTCATCTCACGTCATGAGATCGACTATCTCCGGCCGATCGACTACGGCGACCCGGTGCGCATCGAGCTGTGGATCGAGGAGATCCGGGTCTCCCGGCTGACGGTGGCCTACGAGCTCTTCGACGGCGACGATCTCGCGTCCCGGGCGCGGACCGTCTGCGTGCCCTACGACCTCGAGGCCGGGCGTCCCCGCCGGGTCCGCGACATCGAGCGCGAGTTCCTCTCACCATGGCTTGGATAACGGGTTCCGGGCGCGCCGACGCCGTCGCCTTCCTCTCCCGGGTGGTCCGCCTGGACCCCGGGGCGATGGCCCGGTTGCGGCCCGCCGGCCAGGGCGTTCTCGTGCTCTGGTCCCGGCTGCCCTGGGGGGTGCTGGTGTGCCGGGCGCTGCCGGCGACCGTCGCCTCGGACCGGACCGTCGCGGCCGGTGATCTACTGACGTCCGTCGATGGCGAGCTTCCCGCATCGCGGGACACGGATTGGCGATGGTCGCTGCCCACGGTGCCCGGCGAGGCCGTCGAGCGCATCCCGGCGCCCGACGTCCACCGGGTCGGCGCGGCCGCCGCCGAGACCCTGCGCACCGCCGCCGCCGAGGGGGTCGGCGGCCGCCCGGTCGGCTCCCGGATGCTGCGCGACACCCTGCTCGATCATGAACCCATCGTGGTCACCACCGACGCCGGCCGGCGTATACCCGTCACGCAGCGTCTCGTCCAGGCAGTCATCCGGATGGGTTTCGTCGGACCGGGTCCGCAAGACTTCGTCGATGTTCGGATTTCGGGTCCATGGACGGCCCTGGCCTGCGCATATGGCTCTGCCTGGCATCGCGGTGGCGGATCACTGCTCATCGGATAGACGGCTATAAGACCCTCACCCGAACGGGTGGTACGAGGGTGAAATTGGGGGCTGCTGAAACTCGACCGAACGGGTACCGTCCTCTTTCGGGTCCACCGCCGAGCGAATCCGGTTGGCGACGGACCGCACATGCGGGTGGAGGCGCACGGGGGAGCAGGGAGCCGGGACGATGCCAAGGTGGCCATGGCGGGCGGAGCAGGCGAGCGGGTCGAAGACCGACTCGAACGTCGCTCAGCTGCCGCGGAAAGATGTGACCCCGACGATCGACGGAGTGTGCGAGAAGCCGCAGGAGGAACTCGCGGGCGGGATAGCGCCCGTGACACTGCCACGGGTCGCGGAGGCCCTCGAGCAGCTCGACATCCGATACCTGACCGACGGCGACGGCAGCCTGCTCGCGCTGTGGGAGCGCCACGCGGTGCTCTTCGCGCTGGAGGGGCCGTCGGACGAGATCCTGGTCATCCGGGCCCGGCCGCATGGGACGGTCCCGCCGGACTGGGTCGATCGCGCCTACCGGGTGATCAACGAGTGGAACCACACGCGGCGCTTCTACAAGGCCTATGTCGGTGACGCCACGGACCGCGGCCAGCTGCCCATCTACGCCGAGATGCAGGTGCCGCTGCTGTCGGGCGCGCACGATGCGCTCGTCGCCGAGCTCGTCGACTGCGCGGCCGTGGTGGCCCTGGGCTTCGTCGACTGGCTCCACGACGAGGGCGCACTGCTCTGACGCCCAGCTCTTCTTGACTTGACGACCCTCGGGGGCCTCGCTCCGGAGCGTGCCTTCAGCGGTCCCACTGGCGTCCGGTCGGCGAGGCCGGGCGCGCGACCTGTCTCGCCGACCCCCGTTCCGGACGTGACCCGGGGGACCGCGGTCCAGTATTCGATGCAGGCCTCTCGATGTCCTCTCGACCGGCTCTCATGGGCCTCTCGGTGGCGTTCCGACCTGGGTCAGGTACCCAATGGTGCCCGGTTTATGCGGGGAACGCCCGGGATTCCCGGAAGAGCCGGTCGGGGAGATCCCCCGCGAGGCACGGCCATGAGCCGGATTCGCGGCGGGCGTGGGACGATGTAACTGATCCCAGCCCGATGGAGAACGGAAGCCTGTGCCACCGACGATCGACCCCGGCGTGAACCGCCCCGGCGCCACCGTGCCGGACCGGATTCGCAACTTCTGCATCATCGCCCACATCGACCACGGCAAGTCGACCCTGGCCGACCGGATGCTGCAGCTCACCGAGGTGGTCGACGTCCGGCAGATGCGGGCGCAGTACCTCGACCGCATGGACATCGAGCGCGAGCGCGGCATCACGATCAAGAGCCAGGCCGTGCGCATGCCCTGGCGGGTCCGCGAGGGCGGCCAGGCCGGCGACGAGTTCGTCCTCAACATGATCGACACGCCGGGCCACGTGGACTTCACCTACGAGGTCTCGCGCAGCCTGGCCGCGTGCGAGGGCGCCGTCCTGCTCGTCGACGCCGCCCAGGGCATCGAGGCGCAGACACTGGCCAACCTGTACCTCGCGCTCGAGAACGACATGCAGATCATCCCCGTGCTCAACAAGATCGACCTGCCGGCCGCGCAGCCGGAGAAGTACGCGGAGGAGCTGGCCCACCTGATCGGCTGCGAGCCGGACGACTGCCTGCGGGTCTCGGGCAAGACCGGCGTCGGCGTCGCGCACCTGCTCGACGAGATCGTGCGGCAGCTGCCGGCCCCGGTCGGCGACACCCCGGGCCCGGCCCGGGCGATGATCTTCGACTCGGTCTACGACGTGTACCGCGGCGTGGTCACCTACGTCCGGGTCGTCGACGGGCGGATCGAGGCCCGCGACCGCATCCGCATGATGTCCACCGGCGCCGTGCACGAGCTGCTGGAGATCGGCGTCATCTCGCCCGAGCCGATCAAGAGCACCGGGCTCGGGGCGGGCGAGGTGGGGTACCTCATCACCGGCGTGAAGGACGTGCGCCAGTCGCGGGTGGGCGACACGGTCACCATCAACGCGCGGCCCGCCACGGAGGCGCTGGGGGGCTACAAGGACCCCAAGCCGATGGTGTACTCGGGCCTGTACCCGATCGACGGCTCGGACTACCCGCTGCTGCGCGACGCCCTCGACAAGCTCAAGCTCAACGACGCCGCGCTGGTGTACGAGCCCGAGACGAGCCTCGCGCTCGGCTTCGGCTTCCGCTGCGGCTTCCTCGGCCTCCTGCACCTGGAGATCATCCAGGAGCGGCTGGAGCGCGAGTTCAACCTCGACCTGATCTCCACGGCGCCCAACGTGGTGTACCGCGTGATCACCACGGACGGCACCGAGGTCGCGGTCACCAACCCCAGCGAGTTCCCCGACGGCAAGACCGGCGAGATCTTCGAGCCGACCGTCCGGGCCACGGTGCTGACCCCGAACGACTTCGTCGGCGCGGTCATGGAGCTGTGCCAGGGCCGGCGCGGCACGCTGCTCGGCATGGACTACCTGTCCGCCGACCGCGTCGAGCTGCGGTACACGCTGCCGCTGGGCGAGATCATCTACGACTTCTTCGACCAGCTGAAGAGCCGGACCAAGGGCTACGCGAGCCTCGACTACGAGCCCTCCGGCGAACAGGCCTCCGACCTGGTGAAGGTCGACATCCTGCTGCACGGCGAGCCGGTCGACGCCTTCAGCTCGATCGTGCACAAGGACAAGGCGTACAACTACGGCGTCACCATCGCCGGCAAGCTGCAGAAGCTCATTCCGCGCCAGCAGTTCGAGGTGCCGATCCAGGCCGCCATCGGCAGCCGGATCATCGCCCGCGAGACGATCCGCGCCATCCGTAAGGACGTGCTCGCCAAGTGCTACGGCGGTGACATCAGCCGCAAGCGCAAGCTGCTGGAGAAGCAGAAGGAAGGCAAGAAGCGCATGAAGATGGTGGGCCGGGTCGAGGTGCCGCAGGAGGCGTTCATCGCGGCCCTGTCGACCTCCGACGCGCCGAGCGGCGACAAGACCAAGAAGTGACGGGCCCGGCGGGCCGGCACTGCCCCCGCTGCGGCGCGTCCACCGGTGCGCTGCCCGCCAGGTGTGCCGCCTGCGGCTACGAGAGCTACCTCAACCCGCGCCCGACCGGCACCGCCATCATCGTGCGCGACGGGACGTTCCTGGCCATCTGGCGGGTCCGGGAGCCGCGCGCGGGCTTCTGGGACCTGCCCGGCGGCTTCTGCGACGCCTTCGAACACCCCGCCGACGCGGCCGTGCGCGAGGCCCGGGAGGAGCTCGGCGTGACCGTCGAGCTCGGCGAGTTCGCCGGCATGTTCATCGGCTCGTACGACTTCCAGGGCGAGCGGCTGCCGGTGCTGGACTGCTTCTGGCTGGCCACCATCACCGCCGGCGAGATCGACCTCGATCCGGCCGAGGGCAGCGAGTACACGTGGTTGTCGCTGGCCGACCCGCCCGAGATGGCGTTTCCGACGATGGACGCGGTTTTGCGCAATCCGGTCGTACTTCGAAGCAGGTCGCGTTTGGGTCGCTGAGGCGTCGGGCAATACAAGTTCAACCGCAAAGCAACGCCCCCTGGTTGAGCTTTTTCAAGGAGGAAGACCAGTGACTGTCACCGGAATCATTACCGCGCTGATCGTCGGTCTCATCGTCGGTGTGCTCGGGCGACTGGTCGTCCCCGGCCGCCAGAACATGCCGATCTGGCTGACCATCGTGGTCGGCATCATCGCCGCCTTCCTGGGCACCCTGATCGCCAACGCCATCGGCATCTCCACCGACACCCCGGGTGTCGACTGGGGCGAGCTGCTGTGCCAGGTCGTCGTCGCCGCCATCGGCGTGGCCCTGGTGGCCGGGTTCGCCGGCCGTGGCCGCCGCGCCCTGTAAGTTTCAAGATCTGCAAAACGCGAATGGCCCCCGGTTTCGACCGGGGGCCATTCGCGTTTACGTGCGCCGATTTTACCGGAGCCAGGGAATCGAACGGTCGAGCAGGCCGCGGGTCTTCAGCTCCTTGCGGAGCGGAATCTCCTCGTCGATGTAACCGTTCCAGTTGATGCCCCAGTAGTTCGCGGTGTGACTCGCCTCACCGAGCAGCTGCCGCTGCACCGGGGTGCGGTTCTTCCACCACTCGCCGTCGAAGTCGATCGGCATGTCGTCGAGGATGCGGATCCAGCGGTAGGTGTACCCGACGAACAGCATCTTGCGGGTGACGTCGGAGTAGTTGGGCGACCGCGAGTGCCAGAGGCGGCGGTCGAAGATGAAGCAGTCACCGGGGTTCGCGGTGATCTCGACGGTGCCCTCGGGGTCGGGGTTGTGCACCGTGGTGTCGGCCGGGCGGGGCAGCGAGTTCCAGAGGTGGCTGCCCGGGATGACCTTCGTGGCGCCCCGGCCGGTCTCCGAGAGGTCGGAGATCACGTAGGCGACCTTCAGCGAGAACATGGGCCGCGGGAGGTTCGGGTCCATGGTCTCCGGGTCGGAGTTCTGGCGGTACCCGTCCTGGTGCCAGCCCCACGAGGGCGGCTCCTCCTCGGAGGTCGGCGGGGTCACGTCGAGGTGGTTGTGGTGCGTGTAGATGTTCCACCCGGCCAGGCCCCACATGTAAGGGAAGATGGTCGGCTGGGTCAGCAGGTGCCCGAAGAGCTCGTCGCGGTTGAGGAAGCCCAGCAGGTGCAGCGTGCCGTCCTTCTTCATGCTCTTGGAGCCGGCCGCCTTCTCCTCCCCGTAGACCCGGTCCATCGCGGCCTCGAGCTCGGCCCGGTGGTCCTCCTTGAGGACGTTGCGGACCAGCAGGAAGCCGTTTTCGAGGAACTCCTTGCGGTCAGCCTCGCCGATCGGCTCGTAGCCGGTGAGGTCGCCGTAGTCGGGTGCAGCGGACGTCATGTCCTCCCCTTACCTTCGTCGTGCGCTCGCGATGTCTCGAACGACCGATGGTAACGCGAGGTGCATGCGGGGCCGACTCGGGAGTTGGCCACCGGACAATGTCCGAACGGGCGACAACCCGCTGCTCGCGCGCAACGTCAAGGTCTTCAGTAGACCTCGGCGACGACCCGCTCCCCGCCCGGACCGGCATCGATGCCGCCACGCTCCGTCACGTGGACCCAGGCGCCGCCGGAGGCCGTCCACTGCATGTCGCCATAGACGACCCGCTTCACGCCGCGCTCCTGGGCGTGGGCGACCAGCCAGTGCGCGTACTGCCAGCCGGTCTTCGCCTCGCCGACCTTCAGCGCCACCCCGACGATGTCGTTCACGTCGGCGGTCTTCACGCTGCCCCAGTCCAGCTTCAGGCTGGCACCGAGGGAGCGGGCCGCCTCGGGGCCGTGGCTGGACTCCTCGGTGACCGAGCACGCGACCGCGCCGGGCACCTCGCCGCTGAGCGCCTTGACCATGATCTCGGACTCGTCGGCCCACTTCTCGTAGGCGTCCGGGTGGGCGCTGCGCTGCACCTGCTGGGCCGCGTCGGTGACCCGCATCTTGTCCCAGCCCTTGATCTTGAGCAGGGCGGTGAAGAAGGCGCCGGCGGCGAAGCGGGGGTCGGCGATCTGCTCCGGCGTGCCCCAGCCCTGGCTCGGCCGCTGCTGGAACAGCCCGATCGAGTCGCGGTCGCCGCCGGTCAGGTTCTCCAGCTTCGACTCCTGCCAGGCGGTGGCCAGCGCGACGACGAGGGCGCGGGACGGGACCTTGCGGGTCAGCCCGACGGCGGTGATGGTGGCCGCGTTGGCCAGCTGCTCGGCGTCGAGCTCGACCTCCGCGGCGCCCGCGGTGGCCCCGGCGGCCGCGTTGCCCGCGCTCACCACGCAGGCGCGGCCGGTGGCGATGGTCAGCGGGAGGTTCTCGCCGATGCGGTTGATGACGACGTACGCGCACAGCGCCACGGCCACGGCCGCCAGGACCGCCACCGTCAGCAGTCGTCCTGCACGCATCGTCACCTCCTACACATCAGGTCGAACAGCGTACGTGCCACGGGCCACCGTGCGCGGTCAGGCGGCGCCGTCCGGTACCCAGTTCGGGTCTCTTTTCTCGCGGAATGCGAGGATTCCCTCGACTCCTTCGGGGGAACCGAAGTACGACACCGACAGCTCGGTCATCGCGCGGACCTCGTCACCGAACGTATCGGACCGCGGCCGGCGCAGCAGCTCCTTCGCGCCGGCCAAGGCCCGCGGGGCGCCCCGCACCAGGTCGCGCACGTAGCCCTCGACGGCCGCGTCGAGCTGTTCGGGAGCCACGGCGGCGCTCACCAGCCCGATGCGCTCGGCCCGGGTGCCGTCGAACGTCGCGCCGGTCAGGAACAGCTCGGCCGCGGCCCGCCGGTCCAGCCGCGGCAGGACTGTGGCGGAGATCACCGCCGGGATCACGCCGAGGCGCACCTCGGAGAACGCGAACGTGGCCGTGCTCGCGCACACCGCGATGTCGGCCGCGGCGACCAGCCCCAGGCCGCCTGCCCGGGCCGGCCCCGCCACCCGGGCCACGACCGGCTTGCGGCTCTCCCAGATCGCGGCCAGCACCTCGCCGAGCCGGCTCACCGGCGGGCGGCCGGAGCCGAACGCGGCGGCCGTCTCCTTCAGGTCGGCACCCGAGGAGAAGACCGGCCCGGTGTGGGTCAGCACGATCGCGCGGACCGCGTCGTCGGCGTCGGCCGCGGCCAGCGCGGCGAGCAGCTCCTCGATCAGGGCCGTGGACAGCGCGTTGCGGTTGGGCGGGCTGTCCAGGGTGAGCGTCGCCACGCCCCGCACGGTTTCCGAGAGCACCAGAGACATGCGGGCACACTAGTGGGATGCCCGGATCACTGCCAGAAGGCGAGCCGATGCCCCGCGACGGGAGCCTGCCCGCCGGCGTCGCCGACGGAGCCGGTCGCGCGGGCTTCGGGGTGTACGTCCACGTGCCCTTCTGTGCCACGCGGTGCGGATACTGCGACTTCAACACGTACACCGCGAGCGAGGGCGTGCTCAGCGCCGGCTACGCCGAGCAGGTGCTCGACGAGCTGGCCCTGGCCGCGAAGGTGGTCCGGCCGCCGCGCGTGGACACCGTCTTCTTCGGCGGCGGCACCCCGACGCTGCTGCCCCCGGCCGAGCTCGGGCGCATCCTGGCGGGCATCGACCGCACCTGGGGCCTGGCCGCCGGCGCCGAGGTGACCACCGAGGCCAACCCCGAGTCCGTCGACGCGGCCGGGCTGCGCGAGCTGCGCGCGGCCGGCTTCAACCGCATCTCCCTCGGCATGCAGTCCGCCGCCCCGCACGTGCTGGCCGTGCTGGACCGCCGGCACACGCCCGGCCGGCCGGCCCTGGCCGCGGCCGAGGCGCGCGCAGCCGGGTTCGAGCGGGTCAACCTCGACCTGATCTACGGCACGCCGGGGGAGCGGCCCGAGGACTTCGCGGCGTCCCTGCGCACCGTGGTCGACGCGGGGGTGGACCACGTCAGCGCGTACGCGCTCATCGTGGAGGACGGCACCCGCATGGCCGCCCGGATGCGCCGGGGCGAGCTGCCGTACCCCGACGACGACGTGGCCGCCGACCGGTACATCGCCGCCGACGAGGCGCTGCATGCGGCGGGCTTCGGCTGGTACGAGGTGTCGAACTGGTCGCGCGACTCGCCGTGCCGGCACAACGAGCTGTATTGGCGCGGCGGGGACTGGTGGGGGTTCGGCCCGGGCGCGCACAGCCACGTCGGCGGGGTGCGCTGGTGGAACGTGAAGCACCCGCACGCCTACGCCGCGCGGCTCGCGGACTCCGCTTCGCCGGGGCAGGCTCGTGAGGTACTGACGCCGGATGAACGGCATCTGGAGGACGTGTTGCTGCGCATCCGGCTCGCGGACGGCCTGCCGCTGTCGGTGCTCGACGCGGCCGGGCTCGCGGGCGCGCGCGACTGCCTGGCCGACGGGCAGCTGGACCCGTCGGCGTTCGCGGCCGGCCGCGCGGTGCTCACGCTGCGGGGGCGGCTGCTCGCCGACGGGGTGGCGCGGGCCCTGACGTGAGCCCGCGCCCTCCCGGGGTGTTACTTGATCATGCGAATGCTCATCGGGTAGCGGTACAGCTCCCCGTTCGTGGCCTTCATGCCGCCGATGATCGCGAAGACCACCGGCACGATCCACACGAGCAGCGGCAGGAAGAACAGGATGCCGAACGAGCAGACCGCGATGATCGCCGAGACGAGGATGGCGATGCCCCACGTGATGTGGAAGTTCAGCGCCTCGGTCGCGTGCGCCTTGACGGTCGGCGACTCGTTGCCCTTCGCGAGGAGCGCGATGAGCGGGCCGATGAAGCCGACCAGGCCGCCGAAGTGGGCGATCTGGGCCCACGTCTTCTCGTCACTGTTGGCGTAGCCGACCGGCGCACCGGGCTGCCCGTAGGCGCCGGGCTGCTGGTACCCGGGCTGCTGGTACCCGGGCTGCTGGTACGCGCCGGGCTGCTGGTACCCGGGCTGCTGCTGCTGATATCCCGGCTGCTGGTACCCGGGCTGCTCGTACCCGGCACCCGACGTGGGCGGGGTGCCGTAGGCCCCGCCACCGCTCGACGGCGGGGGGTACCCGGAATTGGGGTCCGAGGGCGGGCCGTAATCCCCCGGCGGACGAGGTGGTTCACTCATGGGGGTCACGGTAGGTGCATCGATCAAGTGGCGCCAGCGACACGTCATGACTTCTTTTGGACAACTTTTGCCCAGTCCAGCGCCGTTGGCGTCTATCGTGCGCCAAACGATCATCGCGTGCCCCTGCGCGACTGACGTAGACTGGCACTCACCAGTTGGGAGTGCCAGTCCTGGAGGAGGTGTCATGGGCCTTGACGAGCGGAAGCTCGAAGTGCTTCGCGCCATCGTCGAGGACTACGTCGCCACCCAGGAACCGGTCGGGAGCAAGTCGCTCGTCGAGCGGCACAACCTGCGGGTGTCCCCGGCGACGGTCCGTAACGACATGGCCGTGCTGGAGGAGGAGGGGTACATCCGGCAGCCGCACACCAGCGCGGGCCGGGTGCCCACCGACGCCGGCTACCGGCTCTTCGTCGACAAGCTCTCCCGGGTCAAGCCGCTGAGCCAGGCCGAGCGCCGGGCCATCGAGCGGTTCCTGATCGGGGCGGTCGACCTCGACGACGTGGTCCACCGCACGGTGCGGCTGCTCGCGCAGCTCACCCGGCAGGTGGCCGTGGTGCAGTACCCGAGCCTGTCGCGGGCCAGCGTGCGGCACTTCGAGCTGGTGCCGATCTCGACCACGCGGATCATGGTCGTCATGATCGCCGAGACCGGCCGGGTCGAGCAGCGCCTGGTCGACCTGCCCGGGCCGATCCTGGCCGACGACGTCACCGAGCTGCGGCGCCTGATCAACGAGAAGCTCGTCGGCAGGCGGCTGGCCGACACGCCGCCGCTCGTGGTGGCTCTCGTCGAGGAGACGGCACCGGCGCTGCGGCCGCCGATGACGGCCCTGTCCACCGTGCTGCTGGAGACCCTGGTCGAGCGGTCCGAGGAGCGCATTGCGCTCGCCGGCACCGCCAACCTGGCGCGCGGCGGCCTGCTGGACTTCCAGGGCTCGCTGCGGCCGATCCTCGAGGCGCTCGAGGAGGAGGTCATCCTGCTCAAGCTCTTCGGCGAGGTCGAGCCCAGCATGACCCGGGTGCGCATCGGCGACGAGAACGAGATCGAGGACCTGCGCACCGCCTCGATCGTGGCCACCGGCTACGGACCGGGCACCATGGTCGTGGGCGGGATGGGCGTGCTCGGCCCGACCCGCATGGACTACCCCGGAAACATCGCGACCGTGCGCGCCGTGGCACGCTACGTCGGCGACCTGCTGGCACAGAGTTGACATCTATCTCAGGGGCATAGGACTCAGTGGCGAAGGACTATTACGGGATTCTCGGCGTCAAGCGGGACTCCACGGCCGATGAGATCAAGCGGGCCTACCGTCGGTTGGCCCGCGAGTTCCACCCGGACGTGAATCCCGACCCGGCGGCGCAGGAGAAGTTCAAGGAGATCAACGCCGCGTACGAGGTCCTGTCCGACCCGCGCAAGCGGGAGATGGTCGACCTGGGCGGTGACCCCCTCGCGCCCAGCGGCGGCGGGGGCGGCCCCGCCGGCGGCGCGTTCGTCGGCTTCCAGGACATCATGGACGCCTTCTTCGGCACCCAGTCGGCCCGCGGCCCCCGCCCGCGCGTGCGCCCGGGCGCCGACGCGATCCTGCGCCTCGACCTCGACCTGCACGAGACCGCGTTCGGCGTCGAGGCCCCGATCCAGGTCGACACCGCCGTGGTCTGCACCACCTGCCAGGGCGCCGGCACCGCGCCGGGCACCCACCCGCAGACCTGCGAGATCTGCCAGGGCCGCGGCGAGGTCCAGTCGGTCCAGCGCACCTTCCTCGGCCAGGTCGTCTCGGCCCGCCCGTGCTCGGCCTGCCAGGGCTTCGGCACCGTGATCCCGCACCCGTGCGGGACCTGCGGCGGCGACGGCCGGGTCCGCACCCGCCGCTCGCTGACCGTCAAGATCCCCTCGGGCGTCGAGGACGGCATGCGCATCCGCCTGGCCCAGCAGGGCGAGGTCGGCCCCGGCGGCGGCCCGCCCGGAGACCTCTACGTCGAGATCCACGAGCGCCCGCACGACGTGTACTCCCGCAAGGACGACGACCTGCACTGCCGCGTCACCGTGCCGATGACCGCGGCCGCGCTCGGCACCCGCCTGACCATCAAGACCCTCGACGGCGAGGAGACGGTCGAGGTGAAGGCCGGCACCCAGCCGACGTCCACCCTGCGCATCCGCGGCAAGGGCGTGCCCCACCTGCGCGGCGCCGGCCGCGGCGACCTCTACGTCCACCTGGACGTGCGCACGCCGACGCGCCTGGAGCCCGAGCAGGAGAAGCTGCTGCGCGAGTTCGCCCGCACCCGGGGCGAGGAGGTCGCGGAGCTGTCGAAGCAGGGCGGCTTCTTCTCGCGCATGCGCGACGCCTTCAACGGGCACGCGTGAGCGGTTCGGAGCGGAGCGGAGAGGCCGCTCACCAGAGGCTCAGTTTTGGCTCGCGGTGGCGCCGGAGCGAAGCGGAGGTGCCGGCGTGAGCGGTTCGGAGCGGAGCGGAGAGGCCGCTCACCAGGGGGCACGGTTTTGGCTCGCGCTGCCGGAGCGGAGCGGAGGCGGCGTGAGCGGTTCGGAGCGGAGCGGAGAGGCCGCTCACCAGAGGCTCAGTTTTGGCTCGCGGCGGCGCCGGAGCGAAGCGGAGGTGCCGGCGTGAGCGGTTCGGAGCGGAGCGGAGAGGCCGCTCACCGGGGGCACAGATTTGGCGCGGCGTGAGCCTGCCGCTTTTTCTGGTACCCGCGCTGCCGCCCGGTCCGTCGTTCGTTCTTGACGGGGCGGAAGGCCACCATGCGGCCGATGTGCAGCGGATCACACCCGGCGAGGCCCTGCTGCTGGCCGACGGGCGCGGCGGCGTCGTCCGCGCCGTGGTCGCCGCCGCCCGCAAGGGCGCGCTGACGCTGGAGCTGGACGAGCACACGTTCGAGCCCGCCCCCGACCCGGCGCTGACCGTGGTGCAGGGCATCGCCAAGGGGGAGCGGGCCGAGCTCGCCGTGCAGCTGCTGACCGAGGTCGGCGTGGACCGCATCGTGCCCTGGCAGGCGGCGCGGAGCATCGCACGCTGGAAGGACGAGCGGCCGCTGGAGCGCTGGCGCGCGACCGCGCGCGAGGCGGCCAAGCAGTCCCGGCGCTCGTGGGTGCCGGTCGTCGAGCCCGCGCGCACCACGAAGCAGCTCGCGCTCGCCGGCCCCGTGCTGGTCCTGCACGAGGAGGCGGCGGAGCCGCTGTCGTCGGTGCGGCTGCCCGCGTCCGGGGAGATCACGCTGGTGGTCGGGCCCGAGGGCGGGGTCGCCCCGGAGGAGCTGGACCTGATCGGGGGCACGCCGGTGCGCCTGGGCCGGGAGGTGCTGCGGACCTCGACGGCGGGGGCGGCCGCGGTGGCCGCCCTGTCGGTCCGTCTCGGGCGCTGGTAGCGGGCGCTGCGGCGAAGGCAGTCGCTGGTGGCCGGCGCTTCGGCGAAGGCAGTCGCTGGTAACCGGCGCTTCAGCGGAAGTAGCTCGCGCCGTTGAGGTCCAGGACCGCGCCCGAGGACCACTCGGCCCCGGGCGAGGCCAGGTACAGCACCGCCGCCGCCACCTCCTCCGGCGTCGCCACCCGGCCGAACGGGCTCTGGGCCCGGATCGCGTCGCCCTCCGCGGACGCGAGCAGGCCCGCCACCAGGCCGGTGGCCACGAAGCCCGGCGCGACCGCCGACACGGCGATGCCCCGCGGCCCGAGGGCCCGCGCCAGGCTCTGGGTCATGGCGTTGAGGGCCGCCTTCGCCGCGCCGTACGCGGGGTGGTCCGGCTCCCCGCGGTAGGCGCCCCGCGAGCTGACGTTGACGATGCGCCCGCCCGGGCCCAGGTGCCGCACCGCGCACCAGCAGACGTTCGCCGGGGCCAGGAGGTCGACGGCCAGGGTGTCGCGCCAGGCGGCCTGCCACTCCTCGTACGACACCTCGGTGATCTTGTGCTCGAGGTACACGGCGGCGTTGTTCACCACCACGTCCAGGCCGCCGAGGGCGTCGGCGGCGGCGTCGACCAGTGCGCGTACCGCATCCGGGTCCGCCAGGTCGCCGGTCACCACCGTGTGGCCCTCGCCGGGCAGGTCGAGCGGGCCGGGCGAGCGGCGGTGGACGGCCACGCGCGCCCCAGCGGCGGCGAAGGCGTGCGCGATCGCGGCGCCGATGCCACGCGCCGCGCCGGTGATGAGGACTCGTTGAGCAGTCATGGTCCTTAGGATGCCCTGGTGACGAGTGACTGCGTGTTCTGCCGCATCGTCGCGGGCGAGATTCCGGCGACGGTGGTCCACGAGACCGCCACGACGCTGGCCTTCCGCGACATCCACCCCCAGGCTCCGGTGCACGTGCTGGTGATCCCGAAGGCCCACCACGCCGACGTCGCCGCGCTCGCCGTGGCCGACCCGGGCCTGGCCGGCGAGGTGCTCGCCACGGCCGCGGCGGTGGCCGCGGCCGAGGGGGTGGCGGCGAGCGGGTTCCGGCTCGTCTTCAACACCGGCGCCGACGGCGGCCAGGATGTCTTCCACGCGCACGGGCACGTGCTCGGGGGCGTCCGGATCGGGCCGATGGTGGCGCGGTGAAGGCGACGCAGCGGTACGAGCGGATCGCCCGCCGCGTCCAGGCCGACGCCCGCGTGCCGGCCCTGAGCGTCGCGGTCCACCGGGCCGACCGTCCGATGTGGACGTTACAGGTGGGCGAGGGGGTCGACGCCGGCAGCCAGCTGCGGATGGGGTCGATCACCAAGACCTTCACGGCGGTACTCGTCATGCAGTGCCGCGACGAGGGGCTGCTCGACCTCGACGACCAGATCGCCCGCCACCTGCCCGTGAAGGCCCACGGTGAGCTCACCGTCGGCCGGATGCTCTCGCACTCCTCGGGCCTGCAGCGCGAGCCGTTCGGCGACGTCTGGGACACCATGCAGGCGCCCGACCTGGAGGAGCTGCTGGGCCGGCTGGACCGGGCCGAGCAGGTGCTGCGGCCCGGGCTGCGCTTCCACTACTCGAACCTGGCGATCGCGCTGCTCGGGCACCTGGTCGGGCGGCTGCGCGGCGGCACCTGGGCCGAGGTGCTGCAGGACCGCATCCTCGACCCGTTCGGCCTGAACGACACGGCGGTCGTCCCGCAGCGGCCGGTGACCGGCTACCAGGTCGACGCCTGGTCCGACTACGCCCACCCGGAGCCGTCGACCGACTTCGGCGCCGTCGGCCCGGCCGCGCAGCTGTGGAGCACCGCGGCCGACCTGGCCCGCTGGGCCGCCTTCCTGTCCGACCCGCGCGAGATGGACCCCAACGGCACCGTGCTGTCCGCGGCGACGGTCGAGGAGATGCGCGCGCCGCAGGTGGTGACCGAGGACGTGCTGTGGGCCCGCGGCTTCGGGCTCGGCCTGATCCTGCACCCGCGCCCGGGCACCGAGCGGGTCGTGCACGTCGGGCACGACGGGGTGATGCCCGGGTTCCTCGCCGGCGCCTACGGACGGGCCGGCGGGGGAGCCACGCCCAAGGCGCTCGCGGCGGCCGCGCTGGGCTCTTCGGGTACCGCCGGCGAGATCTTCGAGCTGCCGCACGAGCTGCTCGAGGCCGTGGTCGAGCACGACCCCGCCGACATCGCGCCGTGGGTCCCCGGGCCGCCCGCGCCGGCGCAGTACCGCAGCGTGCTCGGGCGGTGGTGGAGCGAGGGCTTCGAGTACGGCTTCAGCTGGCGCGACGGCACCCTGCACGCGCGCTCGATCGACGCGCCGGGCAAGCGGCCGCCGGCCGTGTTCGCGGTCGTCGACGGGGCGCCGGACGTGTTCCGCACCGTGTCCGGGCGGGAGGCGGGGGAGCTGCTACGGCTCACCCGCGACGCCGACGGCACCGTGGTGCGGATGCACTGGGCGACGTACCGCTTCAGCCGGGGCCAGGAGGCCTTCGACGGCCACGCCTTCTAGCGGCTGATCATGGTGAACACGGCCCCGTTGGGGTCCTCGATCACGGCCAGGCGGCCGTGCGGGGAGTCGAACGGGCCGTGCTGCACCCGGCCGCCCGCCGTCACGACGCGCCCGGTGGCGGCGTCGGTGTCGTCGGTGGCGAAGTAGACGCTCCAGTGGGCCGGGACGCCGTCCCACTCCGGGGTCATCGTGAGGCGGCCCGCGACCGGGTCGGCGTCACCGAGGCTCCACGCTGAGTAGTCGAACGCTTCGTCCCCGGAGTCGGCGGTACCGGCGATCGTGGTCTGCCGGTATCCGAAGAGGCCGTGGTAGAAGAAGTCGGTCACGGTGGGTTGCCGCGTCGTCACCTCGGCCCAGCACAGGGCGCCGGTCTCGTCGAACAGCTGCGAGCCGGTGTGCCGGCCCGGCTCCCAGGCCCCGAAGGCGGCGCCCGAGGGGTCCATCGCGAAGAGCATCCGGCCGTTCTCGGGGATGTCCATCGGCTCGACGAGCATCTTGCCGCCGTGCTCCTCGATGCGCCGGGACGTCGCGGCGAGGTCGTGGGACATGAGGTACAGGCTCCAGGCGGCCGGCAGCTGCTCCGACCCGGGCATCGGCGGGCTCATGCCGGCCACGATCCGGCCGTTGCGCAGGCACATGACGTAGTTGCCGAAGTCGGCGCCGGTGTCGGCGTACTCCCAGCCGAACACGGATGTGTAGAAGTGCTGGGCGGCCGGGACGTCCGCCGCCACGACATCCGCCCAGCAGGGCTCGCCGTCGATGTATCCGTTGCGCTCGACCATGGCTTCGGCCCCCTATTTGAATCGGTCAACTGCCTCCCTATCAGCCCAGGTGGGTGGTCCGTGGTCGATTCGTCACAGACAGCATGATCGGCTGAACACGTACGGAGCAAAAAATGGGGCCGGTCGCTCGCGCTCGCAGCCGATACCATGAAGAGCCTGGACATGAGCCCAGGTTGGAGCGAGCCCGGAAGCAGGTGCTTGAGGCCCACCGCGGCCAAGGTATGACCGAGACCCCAAACCCCGTGCCGGCGACGTCGTCGGAGCAGCCCGTGCGGGCCATCAGCAAGATCACCGTTCCCGACCCGCACGTCATGGTCAGGCTGCTCGGGGCCGGCGACGAGATCCTGAAGCTCGTCGAGCGGTCGGTCAGCAGCGATGTGCACGTGCGGGGCAATGAGATCACCATCACCGGCGCCGCCGCGGACAACGCGCTGGCCGAGCGCGTCTTCAGCGAGCTGATCGAGCTGGTGCGCAAGGGGGAGACCCTGACCGCGGACAACGTCCGGCGCACCGTCGGCATGCTGCAGCAGAACACCAGCGAGCGCCCGGCCGAGGTGCTGACCCTCAACATCCTCTCCCGGCGGGGCCGCACGATCCGCCCCAAGACCCTGGGCCAGAAGCGCTACGTCGACTCGATCGACCAGCACACGATCGTGTTCGGCATCGGCCCGGCCGGCACCGGCAAGACCTACCTGGCCATGGCCAAGGCGGTCCAGTCGCTGCAGGCCAAGCAGGTCAACCGGATCATCCTGACCCGCCCGGCGGTCGAGGCCGGCGAGCGGCTGGGCTTCCTGCCCGGCACGCTCTACGACAAGATCGACCCTTATCTGCGGCCGCTGTACGACGCGCTGCACGACATGATCGACCCGGAGTCCATCCCGAAACTGATGGCGGCCGGGACGATCGAGGTGGCGCCGCTGGCGTACATGCGCGGCCGGACCCTCAACGACGCCTTCATCATTCTCGACGAGGCCCAGAACACCACGCCCGAGCAGATGAAGATGTTCCTGACCCGACTCGGCTTCGGCTCGCGGATCGTCGTCACCGGCGACGTGACGCAGGTCGACCTGCCCGGGGGTACCCGCTCGGGCCTCCGGGTCGTCCGTGAGATCCTCGACGGCGTCGAGGATGTCCACTTCGCCCAGCTCGGCAGCGCCGACGTCGTGCGCCACCGGCTGGTCAGTGAGATCGTGGACGCCTATGCCCGCTGGGACGAAGCGCAGGAGGCTCAGCAGCCGGTGCGTGCCGTCCCGGACCGCGCCGCACAGGGCGGCCGGCCCGGGCGACGCAGATAGCCACGGGAGCCCTGTTGTCCATCGAGATCGCCAATGAGTCCGGCGCCGACGTCAACTCCGACACCGTGCTCGCGGTGGCCCGGCACGCGCTCGACGAGATGGGGGTCAACCCGCTCGCCGAGCTGTCGATCCTGTGCGTCGACGTCGAGTACATGACCGAGCTCAACCACCGCTGGATGGACGGCGACGGCCCCACGGACGTCCTGGCCTTCCCGATGGACGAGGGCAGCGTCGACCACGGGCCCGGCGAGGGCTCCGGGGAGCCGGCGCTGCTCGGCGACATCGTGCTCTGCCCGGAGGTGGCCGCCAAGCAGGCCGCCGCCGCCGGGCACGCCGCGATCGACGAGCTGGCGCTGCTGACCGTGCACGGCATCCTGCACCTGCTCGGGTACGACCATGCCGAGCCCGAAGAGGAGGCCGAGATGTTCGGCCTCCAGGCGAGACTGCTGGAGAGCTGGCGAAAGTCTTGATCCCGTGAGCGGTTCGGAGCGGAGCGGAGAGGCCGCGAACCAGGGGCACAGTTTTGGCTCGCGGCGGCGCCGGAGCGAAGCGGAGGTGCCGGCGTGAGCGGCTCGGAGCGGAGCGGAGAGGCCGCGAACCAGGGGCACAGTTTTGGCTCGCGGCGGCGCCGGAGCGAAGCGGAGGTGCCGGCGTGAGCGGTTCGGAGCGGAGCGGAGAGGCCGCGAACCAGGGGCACAGTTTTGGCTCGCGGCGGCGCCGGAGCGAAGCGGAGGTGCCGGCGTGAGCGGTTCGGAGCGGAGCGGAGAGGCCGCGAACCAGGGGCACAGTTTTGGCTCGCGGCGGCGCCGGAGCGAAGCG
>NZ_JBEZDS010000021.1:80849-168722 GCF_040648435.1 Dactylosporangium sp. NPDC049140
CGGAGGTGCCGGCGTGAGCGGTTCGGAGCGGAGCGGAGAGGCCGCGAACCAGGGGCACAGTTTTGGCTCGCGGTGGCGCCGGAGCGAAGCGGAGGTGCCGGCGTGAGCGGTTCGGAGCGGAGCGGAGAGGCCGCGAACCAGGGGCACAGTTTTGGCTCGCGGTGGCGCCGGAGCGAAGCGGAGGTGTCGGCGTGAGCGACGTCACACTGCTGACCACGGCCGCCGGATTGGTCGTGCTCGCAGGGCTGTTCGCGATGACCGACGCCGCGCTCAACGTGGTCTCCCCGGCCCGTGCGCACGAGCTCGCCCGCGAGGGCAAGCCCGGCGCCGGGGCGCTCGAGGTGATCGCGGCCGATCCCGCGCGGTACATCAACCTGCTCCTGCTGCTGCGCCTGCTCTGCGAGCTCACCGCGACCACCCTCGTCGCCCTGGAGACCGCGGCGGCCGTCGGCGGTCGCCGCGACTGGCTCGCCGCCCTGATCACCGCCGGCGTCATGACCGTCATCAGCTTCGTCGTCGTGGGCGTCGCGCCGCGGACGATGGGGCGCCAGCACGCGTACCACGTCGCCCGCTTCGCCGCCCCGCCGGTGCGCTGGCTCGGCACGGCCCTGGGCCCGCTCGCCCGGCTGCTGATCCTCATCGGCAACGCGGTGACGCCCGGCAAGGGGTACCGCGAGGGCCCGTTCGCCACCACCATCGAGCTGCGCGAGCTCGTCGACATCGCCGAGCAGCGCGGCGTCGTGGAGCACGGCGAGCGCGACATGATCCACTCCGTGTTCGCGCTCGGCACGACCATCGCCCGCGAGGTCATGGTGCCGCGCACCGAGATGGTCTGGATCGAGGCCCACAAGACCGTGCGCCAGGCCCTGATGCTCGCGATGCGCAGCGGCTTCTCACGCATCCCCGTGGTCGGCGAGAACGTCGACGACGTGCTCGGCATCGCGTACCTCAAGGACCTCGTCCGCCGTACCGCCGGCAACGACACCGGGGCCGCGGAGGTGCCGGTCGCCCAGGCCATGCGCGACGCGACATTCGTGCCCGAGTCCAAGCCGGTCGACGACCTGCTGCGCGAGATGCAGGCCGCGCGCACGCACATGGCGGTGATCATCGACGAGTACGGCGGCACGGCCGGGATCGTGACAATCGAGGACATCCTCGAGGAGATCGTCGGCGAGATCACCGACGAGTACGACGTGGCCGAGCGCCCGCCGGTCGAGGAGCTGCCCGACGGGGCCGTCCGGATCACCAGCCGCCTGCCCATCGAGGACCTCGGCGAGCTGTTCGACGTCGAGCTGCCCGCCGACGAGGTCGAGACCGTCGCGGGCCTGCTCGCCCAGGCCCTCGGCCGGGTCCCGATCCCGGGCGCGACCGCGGTCGTGGGCGGGCTGGTGCTCGTCGCCGAAGGTACCGCCGGCCGCCGCAACCGCATCGACACCCTGCTCGTCCGCCGGGCCGATCCGGACGACGACGACCAGGCCAGCCACGAGACCGAGAGGCAGCACGCCGATGCCTGACCTGTCCGCCGAGGACGCCAAGCTGGTGACCCTGGCCCGCGCGGCCCGAGCCCGCACCGGCGCGGTGGAGGGCGCCGCCGTCCGCGACGGCGACGGCCGCACGTACAACGCCGCGTCCGTCGCCCTGCCGTCGCTCTCGCTCACCGCCCTGCAGCTGGCCGTGGCGTCGGCGGTGTCGTCGGGCGCGACGAAGCTCGAGGCGGCCGCGGTGGTGACGGAGGCCTCGACCCTGGACGGCCTGGGCCACGCGGCGGTGCGCGACGTCTCGCCGGCGGCGCCGATCCACGTGGCCGCCCCGGACGCGAAGGTCTTCACCACCGTCACCGACTGACGCCCTCCCCGCGCTCGAGGCGGGGACCAGCGGACCCGGCTCAGTCCGTCAGGGTCGGGATCACCGGGTTGGGGATGGCGCCTCCGAAGCGGCGGTCGCGCTTGGCGTAGACCTCGCACGCGTACCAGAGGTGGCGGCGGTCGAAGTCGGGCCACAGCGTGTCGACCGAGACGAACTCGGCGTACGCGGCCTGCCAGATCATGAAGTTCGACGTGCGCATCTCGCCCGAGCTGCGGATCATGAGGTCGACGTCGGGCAGGTCGGGCTCGTCCAGGTAGCGGGCGAAGGTCTTCTCCGTGATGCGGTCGGCCTTGAGGCGGCCCGCCTTCACGTCGGCGGCTATGCGCGCCGCGGCGTCGGCCACCTCCGCGCGGCCGCCGTAGTTGACGCACATCGTGAACGTGAGCAGGTCGTTGTGGCGGGTGAGCTGCTCGGCGTGCTCGAGCTCGCCGATGACCGAGCGCCACAGGCGCGGGCGGCGGCCCGCCCAGCGGACGCGGATGCCCATCTCGTGGAACTGGTCGCGGCGGCGGTGGATCACCTCGCGGTTGAAGTTCATGAGGAAGCGGACCTCGTCGGGCGAGCGCTTCCAGTTCTCGGTGGAGAAGGCGTAGGCGCTGACGTACTTCACGCCGAGCTCCAGGGCGCCCTCGATCACGTCGAACAGGGCGGCCTCGCCGGCGGTGTGGCCCGCGGTGCGCGGCAGGCCGCGCTGCTTGGCCCAGCGGCCGTTGCCGTCCATGATGATCGCCACGTGCTGCGGCACGGCCTCCTTCGGCAGCGCCGGGGGGCGGGCACCGGTGGGGTGCACGGACGGCGGGCGGAAGTTGCTGCTCACGAACGTTCCTCTCGGATGGGGCCGGGCGGTTGCGCGGGAATGCGGCGCTCCTCGCGATCCACCAAGGGTAGTGAGCGCAGGGTGCGTTCCAGGTGCCACTGCAGGTGCGCGGCCACCAGGCCGCTCGCCTCGCGCTGATGGACCGGGGACGCGTTGTCGGCCACGGCCCAGTCGCCGTCGGTCAGCGCCGTCATCAGGCCGATCGTCGCCGGGGCGGGGTGGGCCGCGCCCGGGGGGCGGCAGTCGGGGCAGACCGCGCCGCCCGCCGCGATCGAGAAGCCGCGGTGCGGGCCGGGCGTGCCGCAGACGGCGCACTCGCGCAGCGCCGGGGCCCAGCCGGCCGAGCTCATGGCCCGCAGCAGGTACGCGTCGAGCACCAGGCTGCACGCGTGCTCGGCCACGGCCAGCGCGCGCAGGGCGCCCAGGGTCAGCTGGAACAGCCGCAGCGAGGGCTCCTGCTCGACGGGGGTGAGCCGCTCGGCGGTCTCGGCGATGGCGCTGGCCACCGTGTACCGCGAGTAGTCGTCCAGGAACCGCCGGCCGAACAGGTCGACGCCCTCCACCTGGCTGATCACGTCGAGGGTGCGCCCCTCCAGCAGCTGTACGTCGATGTGGCCGAACGGCTCCAGGCGCCCCCCGAACTTCGAGGTGGTGCGGCGCACGCCCTTGGCGACGGCGCGGACGCGGCCGTGGTGGCGCGTGAACAGCGTGATGATCCGGTCCGACTCGCCCAGCTTCTGCACCCTCAGCACGACCGCGTCGTCCCGATACAGCTTTCCCCGAAAGCCGGAGCCGCCGGACATCAGAAGCCCAGGCGGCGAAGCTGCTTCGGGTCGCGCTGCCAGTCCTTGGCCACGCGCACGTGCAGGTCGAGGTAGACCCGGCCGCCGATGAGGTCCTCGATCTCCCGGCGGGCCCGCGTGCCGACCTCCTTGAGCCGGCTCGCCTGGTGGCCGAGGACGATCGCCTTCTGGCTGGAGCGCTCGACGTAGATGTCGGCGTAGATGCGGGTCAGGCCGTCCTCGGGGAGTACCTCCTCGACGAGCACGGCGATCGAGTGCGGCAGCTCGTCGCGGACCCCGTCGAGGGCCGCCTCGCGGATCAGCTCGGCCATGAGCACCTGCTCGGGCTCGTCGGTGAGCATGTCGTCGGGGTACAGCTGGGGCGAGCGAGGCATATGGTTGATCATCACGTCGACGAGCGTCTGCACCTGCTCGCCGGAGACCGCGCTCACCGGCACGATGTCGGCGAACTCGCCGAGCTCCTGCACCGCCAGCAGGCGCTTGGCCAGGGTCGCGCGGTCGACCAGGTCGGTCTTGGTCACGACCGCGACCAGGGTCGCCTTGAGCTCGGCGATCTCGCCGCTGATGAACCGGTCGCCGCGGCCGATCTCCTCGTCGGCGGGCAGGCACAGGCCGATCACGTCGACCTCGCTCCAGGTGGCGCGCACGAGGTCGTTGAGGCGCTCGCCGAGCAGCGTGCGCGGGCGGTGCAGCCCGGGCGTGTCGACCAGCACGAGCTGGGAGTCGGGCCGGTGGACCACGCCGCGCACCGTGTGGCGGGTGGTCTGGGGCTTCGGCGACGTGATCGCGATCTTCTGGCCGACGATCGCGTTGGTCAGCGTCGACTTGCCGGCGTTCGGACGGCCGACGAAGCAGGCGAAGCCCGCACGGTACTCACCAGAATTGTGCTGCACGATGGTTCAGCGTACTCAAACCTCCAGCTGCAACTGGCGGGGGCGCTGTGCAGGAGTTGTGGGGACCGGGTGCGAGGCCGCCCGGGCGACCTGGAGCTCCACCGTGCTCTCCACCACGCCCCGCCCCGCCGAGCGCAGCACGATGCGGCCGGGCATGAGCCGGGACAGCGACGTCGGTACCGCACTGCGCTGCTCGGTCGCGAGGATCAGGTGCACCCCGACCGCCTTCCCGCCCGCCGCGACGGCGGTCAGCGCGTCGTTGAGCAGCGGGTCGTGCCCGTCGACGAGCACCAGCACCCGGGCCCCGTCGTGTTCGTCGAGCGCGGCCCGCTCGGCGACGAGCTCGCCGATGGTGCACAGCAGCTTGGCGGTCGCCGCGACGTCGGCGGCGTCGACGCGGTACACCCGCAGCGCCGCCCCGTCGTAGCGCCGGGCGAACGCGGCCGCCACCGTGTCCAGCAGCGTCGTCTTGCCCGCCCCGGACGGCCCGAAGACCAGCAGGTGCCCGAGCTCGTCGAGGTCCAGCGGCCAGACCTGCACCGCCTGGGAGTTGGGCAGGTCCACCATCCCGATCGGCGCGGCGAACGCGTCCCCGGTCGGCTCCGGCAGCCCGTCGAGCTCGTACGTGGCGTCCAGCGGCGCGTGCCAGGCCTTGGGCTGGTCGGGCACCCGCGCCTCCCGGTGCGCCGCGGAGATCGCCGCGACCAGGCGCTGCAGGTCGGTGACCTCGCCGTCGTCGGCGGGCGGGGCTCCAGGTGCGGCCGAGCCGGGGTCGTCCTCGAGCTCCGGCACCGGCGTGTGCAGGCCGGACTCGAAGCGCCACTCGGTGACCAGGGTCGGGCCGGCCGAGCGGTCGGCGGGGGAGCGGGCCCCGCCGTACGCGATCTGCACCGCGTCGGGGTCCGACGTCACCGTGCGCACGAACGCCCGGCCGGGCAGCAGCGGGGACAGGTGCGCGGCGTCGGGGCGCTCCAGCACCTCCAGGCTGTCCTGCTCCGTCTCGACCCGCAGCGCGATGCGCAGCGGCGCCTCCGCGCGCAGGTCGTCGTCGACGGCGCCGGCCGGGAAGGCGGTGGACAGCAGCAGGTGTACCCCGGCCGTCCGCCCCCGCCGCGCCAGCTCCCGCAGCCCGGTGACGAACTCCGGCGGCGCGGTGGTGAACTCGGCCACCACGATGAGCAGGTTGGCCGGGGCCGCGGCCGGGTGCCGGCGCTCCATCTCGACGATGTCCTTGACGCTGTGCCGGCGCAGGACCGCCTCCCGCCGGCGCACCTCGGCGCCGAGCGAGACCAGGATTCGCCGGGCCATGGACCCGTCGTCGCCGGTGAACAGCCCCACGGTGTGCGGCAGCGCGGTGCACTCGGCGAACGTGGTGCCGGCCGCGTCGACGAGCACGAACGTGAGCCGGTTGGCCGGGTACGTCGCCGCCAGCGCGGCCAGGTAGGAGCGCAGCAGCCAGGCCCGGCCGGAGCCCGGGGCGCCCGCGATGATGCCGTTGGGCCCGTCGCGGCGCAGGTCGACCACGAGCGGGCCGGTGCCGCCGAAGCCGATCGGGGCGGCCAGGCCGCGGTCGCGGGTCGAGGGCACCCAGCGCTTCACGATCGCGCTCGGGGCCGGCTCCCCGCCGAGGCCGAGGACCTCGCCCAGCGGCGCGATGCGGGGCGCGGCGCCGCCGGCCGCGTCGCGGTTGGCGGCCAGCACGTGCGCGACCCGGTCGGCGACCGCCGCGCCGATCCCGTCGCCCTCCAGCGCGACCACCCCGGCCGGCAGCGCCCGGGCGCTCCCGGCCGCGGTGAGCAGGCTGATGCCGCCCCGGGGCCCGTCCTCGACGAGGCGGGCGAGGGCGTCCGGCGGTACCGAGTCCGGGTCGGGCAGGACCACGACGACGTGCGGGACGAACTGCTCGGCGATCGCGTGCCGGCCGAGCCGCCGCTGCCGCAGCAGGGCCTCGACCAGGCCCAGCACCCGCCGGCGGTCCTCCTCCTGGGCGGCCACGGTGCGGGCGCCGGGCGCGAACGCCGCGGTCAGCGTGCGGGTGTGCGGCAGCCAGCCGGTCCAGCGCCAGTGCTCGGCCTCCTCCGGCGTGGCCAGCACGACCAGGGCCAGGTCGTTCGGGCCGGCCAGGGTGGCCAGCTGCACGACCCAGGAGCGCAGCACGGCCCGGCGGGTCTCCTCGTCGCCGTGCGCGCCGAGGGCGCCGAGGGCGCGCAGGTCGGCCTCGACGGGGACGTCGGGGTCGACGGAGTACCGCTGCCGCAGCTGCGCGATCCGGTCGGTGTGGGCGATGTCGAAGTCGCCGGTGGTCGCCGCCTGCTCGAAGCGCAGCCGGCTCGGCTGGTCGGCGGTGGCGATCCGCAGCGTGAGGAAGTCCCGGTCGTCGGGGCGGCGGGCCGGCTTCTCCTGCCGGTCGGCCGCCCGGGCCAGGTGCGCCACGCTGGGCGTCTCGGCCCGGCGCGCCTCCACGACGGCCCGGTGCTTGATGGCCGCGTCGGCCTCGGCCCGCTCCATGGCGGCCGCGAACTCGGCGGTGGGGTCGGCGGCCCGGCGGCGCAGGCCGAGACGGCGGCGTTTGAGTGGCTGCGGTACCGCCGGAAGCCACACCGCCGGCGGGGGCCCCTTGGGCGCGGGCGCCTCCGCGGGCACCTCCTCGACCGTGACGAGCGTCGCCCCGAGCCGCAGCAGCTGCCCGCCGGCCAGCGTCACCGTCCCGGTCAGCGGCTCGCCGTCGAGCCGGGTGCCGGCCGGGGAGCGCAGGTCGGTCGCGGCCACCTCGTGGCTGCCGATGCCCAGGTGCAGGTGGCGCCGCCCGGCCGAGGCGTCGGTGAGGACCAGGTCGCTCGCCGGGTCGGTGCCGATCACGAACTCGCCCGGGGCCAGCGGCACCCAGATCCCGGCGTCCGGGCCGGCCAGCACCAGCAGCTCGAAGCGGTGCCCATCGACCGGTGCCGGCCGCTCGGGGCGCTGCTCGGGCGGGGCCAGCAGGACCGTGTCGCCGCAGCGCAGCCCCTGGTCGCCCAGCGGGCGGTTCGGGTCCAGCCGGCGGCCGGTGCGGGCCAGCCAGGCCCACGTGGTCTGCTGCGGCCGTTCGGCCGGGTCCAGCAGGCCCAGCAGGGCGGCGATGAGGTCGGCGACCGCGCCGCCCGGGTCCGCTCGCAGCCGGACCGTGCGATCCAGCGTCGCCGACGAGTCGCGCCTCGTCACTCGCACGTCGATCAGCAGGTCCATCGACCGGCCCCTTTCTTCCCGCGCAGCAGATCCGTCGTCGGTCTCCAGAAAGCCTGGTGGCGGGGCGGACGCACTGCGAGGCTCCGTCCTCGACAGTAAGCGCCGCAACGCCGAGTGGATCGCATCGACGCGCGCCAGGATTTCGTGCTATACGCGAGTAAAACGGGTGGAACGGTGCGTGGGTTACCCTCCTGGACCATGACGGTGCGAGTCGCGATGTGGTCAGGGCCCCGCAACATCTCCACGGCGATGATGCGCAGCTTCGGCGCGCGGCCCGGCACGGTCGTCGCCGACGAGCCGCTCTACGCCCACTACCTGGCCGCGACCGGCCTGGCGCATCCGGGCCGGGAGGAGATCCTGGCCTCCCAGCCGCAGGGGTGGGCGGACGCGGTCGCCGGGCTGCTGGCGCCCGTGGACGCCGCGGTGTTCTACCAGAAGCACATGACCCACCACCTGCTGCCGGACGTCGGGCGGGACTGGCTGGCGCGGGTGAGCAACGCGTTCCTGATCCGCGACCCGGCCGCGGTCGTGGCCTCCTACGCCAAGGTGCGCGGCGAGCCGACGCTGGAGGACCTCGGGTACCCGCAGCAGGCCGAGATCTTCCGCGCGTACGGCGGGCCGGTCGTCGACGCCGCCGACGTGCTGCGCGACCCGGCCGGCACGCTGGGCGCCCTGTGCGCGGCGCTCGGGCTGGCCTGGGACCCGGCGATGCTGTCCTGGCCGGCCGGGCGGCGCGCCACGGACGGGGTGTGGGCGCCGCACTGGTACGCCGCGGTCGAGCGTTCCACCGGCTTCGGGCCCTACGACCCGGCCCCGGCCGAGGTCCCCGTGCACCTGCGGCCGCTCGTGGACCGGGCCCGGCCGCTGTACGAGGAGCTCGCCGCGGCGGCGCTGCGGGCCTGAGGCCTCAGACCGCGACGGCGTTCTCGCGGGCGTGGGCGCGGTACAGCTCCGCGATCTGCCGGGTCACCGGCCCCACCTTGCCCTCGCCGATCGGGCGGCCGTCGATCGTGACCACGCCGGCGATCTCGCCCATGGTGCCGGTGCAGAAGACCTCGTCGGCGGTGTACATCTCCACCTGGGCCAGGTCGCGCACCCGCACCGGCAGCGGCGCGATCCGCAGGACGGTGTCGCGCGTGATGCCCTCCGGGCAGGCGACCGCGTGCGGGGTCATCAGCTCGCCGCCGGCGACCGCGAACAGGTGGGTGGCGTTGGTCTCGGCGACGAAGCCGCGCGCGTCGAGCATCATCGCGTCGTCGGCGCCGGCCACGTTCGCCTCGATCTTGGCCAGGATCGAGTTGAGCAGGTTGTTGTGGTGGATGCGCGGGTCGAGCACGTCCGGGGACGGCCGGCGCACGCTGCTCGTCACCAGGGTGAGGCCGGTGGTGTCGTACACCGGCGCCTTGAACTCGGCGAGCACGATCAGCGTGCAGCCGGAGCGGTTGAGCCGCGGGTCCATGCCGCTGGTGACCTTCACGCCGCGGGTCAGGGTGAGCCGGACGTGCACCCCGTCGCGCATGTCGTTGGCGGTCAGGGTCTCGCGCAGGGCCGCGATGATCTCGGCGTCGGCCGGGATGCCCTCGAAGCCCAGCGACAGGGCCGAGCGCCGCAGCCGCGTCAGGTGCTCGTGCAGGCCGAAGACGCCGCCGTCGTACAGTCGCAGCCCCTCCCACACCGCGTCGCCGCCCTGCACGACGGAGTCGAACGGGGAGATGCCCGGCTCGTCGCGGTGCCGGAGCGTGCCGTTGACCCAGTACCGGAGGCCGGCGTTGCGTGCGTCGTACCGCTGCAGCATTTTCAGTCCTTGTCCTTTGCGGTGTCGCCGAGCGCGATGAGCAGCTCGCGGAGCCGGTCGGCCGCCGCGGCCACCAGTGTCGCGTCGGCGGCGGCGAAGAGGCGGGCCTGCGCGCCGGTGACGGCCCGCACGATCTTCTCGGCCGCGGCGACGCCGGGCTCGCTCAGCCGCACCCAGGCGACCCGGGCGTCGGCGGGGTCGGCCGCGCGCTCGATGAGCCCGTCCTGCTGCAGCCGGCGCAGCACGTTGCTGATCCCGCCGGAGGTCAGCAGCAGGCCCGCGGCGAGCTCGGAGGGCTTGAGCGCGTAGGGCGGCCCGGCCCGGCGCAGCGCCGAGAGCACGTCGAACTCGGCCGGGGTGAGCCCCATGGCCGCGGTCTCGTTGCGCACGGCCTCCTGCAGCCGGCCGGCCAGGCGGTGCACGCGCTTGCCCAGCTCCATGGACGGGCCGACGACGTCGGGCAGCTGCTGCCGCCACTCGTCGACGATCGACTCGACGTGGTCCCTGGGCATGGGTACGAGACTAATAGGGCCCTTCGGGGTTCCGAAGGGCCCTACCGTCTAGTGGTCGGCGCAGCAGGGCCGGTTGTTCGGTGGTTCGAAGGGCACCAGGACCCCGTTGCGGGCGAACTGGGTGACGAGCGTCAGCACGCCGTCACGCCAGACCGGCCGCACGAAGTCGCGGGTGTCCACGAGCATCTCCGGCACCGCCGACAGGCCGCCGAGGATCACGACCTTCTCGATCGCCGAGCCGGCCAGGATGGCCGAGACCGGGATCGTGCCCTTGAGCCCCTCGTGACCCGTGAACGCCACCTGGCGGGCGCCCTCCGGCGGGGCCTCGGTGCCGACCTCGACCTGACCGCCGGCGAAGTACGTGAACGCGGCCCGGCCTTCCGTCAGGATGTGGTGGTCGGCCGCCTGGACGTCGGGGAACGGCATTACCGGGGGAGAATCCAGATCGGGTTCGCGTAGAACCAGAGGTCCTTCCACGGGTCGGCGTCGCCGAGGACGTCGATCGCCGGGCCGGTCGGGTCGATCGCCGCGCCGAGGTAGCCCGGCGCCGTGCGGTTGCCGTCGGTGCCGCGCAGCCGCACGTAGAACGGCTGGTCGGCCACGCCCAGGTCATAGGTGAACGACACGGTCCCGGTCGATTTGTTGACCTCGAACGACTTGACCACCTTGGTGTCCGGCGCCTTGAACGTGTCCTTGTCGGACACGGCACCCTTGACGGCGCCGCGGATGACGTCGACACGGGCCAGGGTCGGCACGAAGTTCGCCCAGTTCGGCGTGTTGGCCAGGTTGATCCGGATGACCAGCTCGGCGCTCTGGCCGCGGCGCAGCATCAGCGAGTCGCCCAGGGTCACGCCGACCGGCGAGCCCTTGACGCGCACCTGCACGTCGAGGTCGCTGATCAGGCCGCCGTGGTCGACCCAGACCCGGCCGGCGCGCAGGCCCGCCATGACCGCGGCGTAGGCGAAGTTGCTCGCGCCGACGTGGGTGCGGCTGTAGTAGCCCGGCCAGAAGTCACCGGTGGTGAGGTTGGTCGGCTGGCCGTACACCGGGTCGAAGTGGTACCCGTTGGTGGCGAAGTCCGTGTTGTCGGGGCGCTTCGCCGTCTCCTCGTAGACGACGTGCGAGTCCGAGTTCGCGGTGATCCACCACGGCTTGCCCTCGGCCAGGAGGCTGTCCCAGAGGCCGCCGACGGTCGCGGTCATCCAGTCGAAGCCGCCCCAGGTGCGGTAGCTCTCCGGCGGGTAGGCCGCGAACGAGTTCGCGTTGGGGGCGTTCTCGTAGAAGCCGCGGCCGGCGCCGGCGCCGTTGGGCTTGGCGATGCCGGCGGCCTGGTGGCCCGGCGCGCCCTCGAAGCCGATCGCGATCTGCGGGTTGGCGTCGCGCCAGCCGCGGATCTCGTGCGGCGAGTCGACGCCGTTGCGGGCCGGGTGGTTGGCCAGGAACAGCGCGTCCTGGACCCGCCGCTTGGTGACCTGGTCGCCGAGGAACTTGATGCCGGCGATGGCCAGGGCCTCGGTGACGTTGGCCGGGTTGACCGCGCCCTGGACCGAGCCGTCGAACGTGCCCTCGAACTCCTTGAGCACGGCGAGCTCGTTGGCGCCCGGGTGCACGAAGACGGTGCCGTGCTCCGCAGCCGGGATGTTCCACTCCAGGCCCTGGAAGACCAGCATGTCCTTGAAGTCGTCGCGGGCCTCGCGGATCAGCGGGTTGACCTTGTCGACGCCGATCTTGGAGTGCTGGACGGTGCCGTGGTCGGTGATGACCATCCAGTCCAGGCCGTAGGCGGAGGCGTGCCGCACGTGGTCGGAGACCCGGTACATGCCGTCGCTGGAGAACTGGGTGTGGATGTGGTGGTCGCCCGCCAGCCACTTGTAGTTGCGCGCCGTCGGGCGGCTGTGCCCGTGGCGGTCCCAGCCGTCGAAGTCGTGGTGGTCGTTGTCGTCGTGCGCGTGCGCGACGCCGGCGTTGGCGAGCGCACCGCCCGCGGCGGCCGCCGCCCCGAGCAGGCCCGCCCGGCGCAGGAAACCGCGCCGGGAGACGTCGCCGGGGGAGAGCTCGCTGTCCGGGATCGAGGCGTCGAGCACCGCGGGGACGTCGCCGGCGGCCTGCGGCATGTCCTCGTGGTGGTGGTGATGGTGGCCGTGGCCGTGGCCCATGAAGGCTCCTCAGCAGAGTTAGGTGGTCCTCATGGGCGACCCTCGACCGCACGGGCGAACAACAGGTAGCGATATGCCTATGCCCGCGCGAACTTCAGCAAGATCACGGCCACCGCGAGGGTCAGGCCGAGGGCCACCACCAGCACATCCATCCAGCCGAATCGCGTGTCGCGGGCGATCGTGCGCGGTCCGGCACGGTCGAACCCGCGGGCCTCCATGGCCGTGGCCAGCCGGATACCGCGCCGGATGGCCGCCACCAGCAGGCCGAAGAGCGTGGAGAAGGGCCCGGCGGCGGTACCGCGGGCGCGCCGGGCCAGCCGGATCAGCCGGTACTCCCCGGCCAGCAGCGGCGCCAGGCGCAGCGCGGCCAGGGCGCCGATCGCGAACCGGGGCGGGACCCGCAGGTGGGCGACGAGCGAGTCGGCGAGGTCGGTCGGGTCGATTGTGGCGAAGACCACGAAGCCGGGCAGCCCGACGGCGAGCAGCCGCAGTGCGTAGCCGACCGCGTTCGCGCGCACGTCGAGCCCGGCGAGGTGGGCGACGACCGGCGAGTCGCGGGCCCCGAGGAGCACCGTGAACAGGAAGATCCCGGCCGCGGAGAGCAGGATCGGCCAGCCCCGCCGCCACAGGGTCGCCGCGCCGAGCCCGGTGAAGGGCAGCAGCACCAGCAGCGCGCCGATGACGGTCAGCGAGGCGACCGGGTCGAGGGTGGTGACGACGGCCGCGGTGACCAGCAGCGCGGCGGCGAGCTTGGCGGTCGCGTCGCGGCGGGCGAGCCAGGTCATCGTCCCAGCTCCAGCCGTCGGTCGCCGATCGCCGCCACGAGCTGCGGGTCGTGGGTCACCAGCACCAGCGCGCGGCCCTCGTCGCGCAGGTCGGCCAGCAGGGTCACCAGCTCGCGCCAGGTCCGCAGGTCCTGCCCGAACGTCGGCTCGTCCAGGACCAGCACCCGCGGGGCGGCGGCCAGGGCGGTCGCGACGCTGAGCCGGCGCTGCTCGCCCCCGGAGAGCGTGAAGGGGTTGGCCAGGGCCAGGCGGTCGAGGTACAGCCGCTGGAGCAGCTCGTCGACCGTCGCCTCCGGCGCGCCCCCCAGGGCCAGTTCGGCCCGGACGGTGCTGGTGACGAACTGGTGCTCCGGGTTCTGGAACACCGAGCCGATCCGGGCGGCCAGGCGGCGCGCCCGCCAGCGGTGCGGCGGGCGGCCCGCGTCCCGGCCGGCCAGCGCGGCCGCGGCCACCACCCGCCCGCCGGACGGCCGCGTCAGCCCGCCGAGCAGCAGCGCCAGGGTGGTCTTGCCGGCGCCGTTGGGGCCCTCGACGGCGAGCGCCTGGCCCGCGAGGACGGCCTCGTCCACCGTGTTGCCGGTGTGCGGCAGGGCCAGCCGCTCGGCGGTGAGCAGGGCCTCGCCGGGGGCGGTGGCGGCCCGGCGGGACGGCAGCGGGGCGCCGGGGGTCCAGACGGCGCCGGCGTCGTCGCCGATCACGATCGTGCGGTCGACCAGGGGCAGGGCCTCGTCGACGCGGTGCTCGACCAGCACCAGGGTCGCGTCGAGGTCCTGGATGACCTTGGCGATGGCGGTGCGGACGAGCTGCGCCCCGTCCGGGTCGAGGTTCGCGGTCGGCTCGTCGAGCAGCAGCAGCCCGGGCCGCAGCGCGATGACCCCGGCGATGGCCAGGCGCTGCTGCTCGCCGCCGGAGAGCTCGGCGGTACCACGGCCGCGGTCATAGGGGAACCCGACGGCCGTCAGCGCCGCGTCGACCCGCGGCCAGATCTCGGACCGGGGCACGCCCCGGTTCTCCAGGCCGAAGGCGACGTCGTCGCCGGCCCGGCTCATCACGAGCTGGGTCTGCGGGTCCTGGAAGACGATCCCGGTCTCGCCCCGCGCCTGCCGCGCGGGGCGCCCGTCGAGCAGGACCTCGCCCTCCTGCTCGCCGGAGTCCTCGGCGAGCAGGCCGGCGAGCGCGGCGAGCAGGGTGGACTTGCCGGCCCCGGAGGCGCCCAGCAGCAGTACCCGCTCGCCGTGCTCGATGCGCAGGTCGAGGTGGCGGACCGCCCAGGCCTTGCGCCCGGCGTGCCGCCACCCGAAGTTCCTGAGCTCGACCGTGCTCACTCAGATTGCTACGCGTTCCCGCCCGGACGGGAACCGGTCCAGCACGCCCGTCCGCGCCAGCGCGCGCTGCAACGCCCAGCTGCCGGCCCCGGCAACGACCGCGCCGCTGGCCACGACCAGCGCGGCGTAGGTCCACTTCTGCCCGGCGGTGAACGTGTCGCCGTAGTACACGCTCAGGTCGAACAGCGCCGCCCCGGCGCCAGACAGCGCGCCCGCGACGAGCGCATTGCCCAGCTTGTACCCGCGGTAGCCGGTCGCGGCGAAGCCGAACTCGCCGCCGATGCCCTGCACCAGGCCGGACACGACGACGGTGAGCCCCCAGGCCGAGCCGAAGAGCGCCGAGACGATCGCGGCCACGAGCTCGGTGTACAGCCCGGCGCCGGGCTTGCGGATCACGAGCGGGCCGAGGACCGCGGGGATGAGCCACACGCCGTAGATCACCGCGCGCCACGGCAGCGCGAAGCTGTCCAGCGCGTTCCACAGGTTGTTCCAGGCGTAGAACACCCCGGCGAAGGCGACGGCGATGATGGACGCGACGACGATGTCGACGGTCCGCCAACGAGTCTGCATTGTTGGATACCTCCCAGTTCAGGCGAACCAGAAGGAGACGCGACGCCGCACCGCCGGGGTACGGCGGCATGGCGTGCTGGCGTGAGGTGACCGAGCTCCCTGCGCTGGCATTACCCAGATCAGGTTCGAGGGTCTGCGGGGCCGATTTGACGCGGCCGCCGCACTCTCAGCGCTGTGCGCTCCCCTGTCGGATGTGCAGTTGTTTCCCGACGGTAACAGTGAACGTCGTCTGCTCGTAGTCTCGGGTCATGAAAATCACGGCGCGCTCGCTCACGTTCGATGTGTTCGACGGCGGCCCCGAGGACGGCGAGCCGGTGCTGCTGCTGCACGGCTTCCCGCAGCACAGCGGCGAGTGGGCGGACGTCGCCCCGCGGCTGCACGCGGCCGGGCTGCGCACCTACGCCCTCGACCAGCGGGGCACCTCGCCGGGCGCCCGGCCCGCGGAGGTCGAGGCCTACCGGATCACCGAGTGCGCCCTGGACGTGGTCGCCGTCCTCGATGCGCTGGACATCCCGGCGGTACACCTGGTGGGGCACGACTGGGGCGCCATCTGCGCCTGGCACGTGGCGCTGCGGCACGCCTCCCGGGTGCGCACGCTCACCGCGGTTTCGGTGCCGCACCCGCACGCCTCGGCCTACGCGTACGCCAACGATCCGGACCAGAAGGAGCGCTCGGCGTACATCAAGCTCTTCCGGCAGCCCGGGAAGGCCGAGGAGGTGCTGCTGGCCGACGGCGGGCGGCGGCTGCGGTCACTCTTCGCCCCGCTGGCCGACGCCGACGCCTACGTGCGGCCCCTGCTCGAGCCGGGCGCGCTGACCCCGGCGCTGAACTGGTACCGCGCGATGAGCCCCCTCGACCTGGTCGGCCTCGGCCCGGCGACGGTCCCGACCACGTACATGTGGAGCGACGGCGACGTGGCGATCGGCCCGACGGCGGCCCGCGCCTGCGCCTCGTACGTCGCGGGGGACTACCGGTTCGTCCCGCTCGCCGGGATCAGCCACTGGATCCCCGATGAGGCGCCCGCGGAAGTAGCCGCGGCGATTGTCGGCATAGTCAACGCTACTCGCGGGTAATAACCTGGAGGTTCAGGAGCGTCCACCTGGGGGTGTCCATGGTTTCGACGTCGGTGCGCGCGGAACGCGAGGCGCGCAAGGTCATCGAGGAGAACCGCGAGACCGAGTGGAGGAAGCCCAGCTTCGGCAAGGAGCTCTTCCTCGGCCGGCTCCGCCTCGATCTCATCGACCCGCTGCCGGAGCTCGACCCCGCCGCCGAGGCCCGCGGCGTCGAGTTCCGCGAAAAGCTCACCGCCTACGTCGAGACCGTCGACGGGCAGCAGATCGAGCGCGACGCGCGCATCCCCGACGAGGTGCTCCGCTCCCTCGGCGAGCTGGGCGCGTTCGGGATGAAGATCGACCAGAAGTACGGCGGGCTGGGCCTGACGAACCTCGACTACTGCCGCGCGCTCATGCTCGTGGGCTCGGTCAACCCGTCCATCGGCGCGCTGCTGTCGGCGCACCAGTCGATCGGGGTACCGCAGCCGCTCAAACTGGTCGGCAACGACGAGCAGAAGCAGCGGTTCCTGCCGCGGCTGGCCGCCGGCGAGGTCTCGGCCTTCCTGCTCACCGAGCCGGAGGTCGGGTCGTACCCGGCCAACCTGCGCACCGCCGCGGTGCCGACCGAGGACGGCGACTACCTGCTCAACGGCGTGAAGCTGTGGGCCACCAACGGCACCCTGGCCACGCTGTACGTGGTCATGGCGCTGGTCCCGAAGAGCGAGGGGCACAAGGGCGGCATCACCGCGTTCGTGGTCGAGTCCGACGCGCCCGGCGTGACGATCGAGCGCCGCAACGCGTTCATGGGCCTGCGCGGCCTGGAGAACAGCGTGACCCGCTTCCACGACGTACGGGTGCCGGCGGCCAACGTCATCGGCGGCGAGGGCAAGGGCCTGCGCATCGCGCTGAGCACGCTCAACACCGGCCGGCTGTCGCTGCCGGCGATGTGCGTCGGGGCCGGCAAGTGGTGCCTCGGCGTGGCCCGCGAGTGGGCCGCGGAGCGGGTCCAGATGGGCCGCCCGATCGGCACGTACGAGGCGATCGCCAAGAAGATCGCGTTCATCGCCGGCTCCACCTACGGCATGGAGGCCATGCTCGAGGTCTCCTGCCGCCTCGCCGACGACAACCGCAACGACATCCGCATCGAGGCCGCGCTGGTCAAGCTGTACGCCTCGGAGCTGGCCTGGAAGGTCGCCGACGAGCTCGTACAGATCCGCGGCGGCCGCGGCTACGAGACCGCCGACTCCCTGGCCGCCCGCGGCGAGCGGGCCGTGCCGGCCGAGCAGATCCTGCGCGACCTGCGCATCAACCGCATCTTCGAGGGCTCGACCGAGATCATGCACCTGGCCATCGCCCGCGAGGCCGTGGACGCCCACCTCTCCGTGGCCGGCGACATCATCGACCCCGAGGCAGGCTTGGGCCGCAAGGCGAAGGCGGCCGGGAAGGCCGGCGGCTTCTACGCCAAGTGGCTGCCGACCCTGGTCACGGGCAGGGGCCAGCTGCCGGGCGGCTTCGCGGAGTACGGCCCGCTGGCCGTCCACCTGCGCTACGTGGAGCGCGCGTCCCGCCGCCTGGCCCGCGAGACCTTCTACGCGATGGCGCGCTGGCAGGGCAAACTGGAGCACAAGCAGGGCTTCCTGGGCCGCGTGGTCGACATCGGGGCGGAGCTGTTCGCGATGTCGGCGGCGTGCGTGAAGGCGCAGACGGAGCTCGGGGCCCGGCCGGAGGGTCTGGAGCTCGCGGACCTGTTCTGCCGCCAGGCGGCGCTGCGCGCGGACGCGCTCTTCCACGACCTGTGGACCAACGCGGACTCGGTGGAGTTGTCGGCGGCCAAGCGGGTTCTGGCGGGGCGGTACCTGTCGCTGGAGGAGGGCGTCGTGGCGGCGCCGTCGGATGGGCCTACTACGTCTACCTGGTCGCCGGGTCCGTCTGCTGAGCAGGACGTGCGGCGGCGGTTCTGAGTTTTTTTGTGCGGCTCCCGGGCGTTTGTTTGTGCTCGGGGGCCGTTGTTTTCGATATGTCGGGCGCTTCGCGCCGCGACATATCGGATTTTTCGCCTGCCGGGGTGTATGTCGGCTTACCTGGACTTTGGGGCTGTCCAACGACGCTCGGCCGATGGTGGCGGGAGCTTGCGCTCCCGCAACGTGTAAGCGTGGTCGCGGTTCGTTGTTGCGTGCGGTTATTCCTCTAGGCCGCGTTTCACCGGCGGGTTCGTGCGGGTCGTCATTCGGTGGTCCCGGATTTGTGCGCTATATGAAGTGGGGCGGCGGGTTTCTGGAGTGGTTGGGATAATTGTTTTGTGGTGGGGCAGATATCGTTGTTCAGTCGGGCGGAAGTGGCTGCTATGCGGGATCGGACTCGGGCGCGGAATTGGTCGCCTTCTCAAGATGCGTTTCGGTGGGAGCATGCGGAGCGTCGCTACTGGGGGCTTCGGCGGCGGTATGCGGAGAAGCTTCGGCGGGAATATGGCAGCGAGGCGGCTGGGTATGCGAGCTTTGCGCGGCGGGCGGCGGAGGCGAAGGCGAACTGCGAGCGGCGGGCTGCCCTTGCGGCAGGCGGGTCGGCTCCTGTGGTTGAGCAGGCCGAATGCCCGATCCCGCCGGTCCCGCAGGCGGGGCGGGCCAGGTGCACGGTTCCGCCGGTCCTGCCAGTTGGAGAGGCCGAATGCACGGTTCCGCCGGTCCTGCCAGTTGGAGAGGCCGAATGCACGGTTCCGCCGTCCGGGCAAGTCTCAGATCCAGTTTCCGCCGGTTCCGCAGGAGCGGGTCAGCGCCGACAATCACAGCGACCCCGCGTCGGCCGCCTCACGCGACGGAACAATCAACCGTATTCCCCGCCGATCCGACTACGACAAAGCGCCACCCGAAGCCGAAGGGAGCATTCGGTCCGCCATTGCCAGTGAGCGTTCCACGGTGTCGAAGCCGCGCGGGAGCATGACCCGCTCGTACGCGGCGACCGCCTCCAGCAATGGTGCGCTCCGCAGTGAACCGGCAAGCGTTGCCGCGTCCTGCAAGGCGGTGTTCGCGCCCACTCCGCCCGTGGGGGGCATGGTGTGGATCGCGTCGCCCAGCAGGGTCACCGGGCCGGACGGCCATGGGTCCACTCGCTCGCCCGCGCGGAGTGTGATCGGGAAGAACGCGCCCGCGCGGGCGATCAAGGCGCGGATCTCCGGGTGCCAGCCCGCGGTGGCCGTCGCCACCAGGTCCTGCAGGCCCTCGGGCGACAGCGCGTACAGCCGCTCGTCCGGCAGGCCCAGGCGCTCCGGCGTGGCCACCAGCGTGACCATCACGTAGTCCTCCGCGACCGGGGTGCGGAAGTGGACGGTGGCGAAGCCGGCGCCGTACCCGGACCCGTCGGACACCCAGCAGAAGCCGCGGTCGAAGTCCTCCGGCACGACAAGCGATCCGTCGATGGGTGTGCGGCCGTAGATGCAGCGCAGCCCGATGTCGCGTACGCCCGCGTGTGGCAGGAGTTGGCGGCGCACGGCCGAGCCGACGCCGTCGGCGCCGATCAGGAGGTCGCCCTCGTCGCCCTCGATCCGTACGCGGCCCGACGGGGTGATCTCGTAGCCGGTCACCGGGTGGCCGAAGTGTACGACGTCGTCCAGGCCGGTCAGCAGGGCCCGGCGCAGCGTGGTGCGGTCCACGTGCGTGATGTCGTCGGCCGGGATGTCGGGGAACGTCTGCGCGTACACGCGCTCCAGGGCCGGGGTCAGGGTGGCCACCAGGTCGCCGTTGACGCTGCTCGTCGCGCGGACCCGGTCGAGCACGGGCGGTGGCAGGCAGGACCGCAGCGCCGCGTTGCCGTCCGCGTCGACGTGGATGCGGTACCCCTGGCCGCGCGTCTGCGCCGAAGGGTCCCGCTCGTACACGGCGACGTCGAACCCGTCGCGGCGCAGCGCCTGGGCGAGCGTGAGGCCGCCGATCCCGGCGCCGGCGATGAGGATGCGTGTCATGCCCACCAGAATCCATCGGACGTATGAATTTGTCAAACAGATGGATAATTAGCGCACGTATACTCACCCCGTGCCGACGAAGCCCCGCAGGTCACCCGCGCCGCCGGAGCGTCAGCGTGACGCCGAGCGCACCCGGCAGAAGATCCTCGACGCGGCCGCGGCCGAGTTCGGCGCACACGGCTACGCGGGGGCCCGGGTGCGGGCCATCGCCGAGCGCGCGGGCGTCAACCAGCAGCTGGTGTCGTACTACTTCGACGGCAAGGAGGGCCTGTACCAGGCCATGTCGGCGCAGTGGCAGGAGCGGCAGCGGGAGCTTTCGCCGCCGGGGGCGCCGCTGCCGGAGCAGCTGCGGCGGTACGCGCTGGAGGTGCTCCACAACCCCGACGGGGTGCGCATGTTCGCGTGGAGCGGGCTGCAGTACACCGCGCCCCAGGACGATCCCGACCGCGAGCCGCGGGCCCGGATGCTCGGCGGCGGCGTCGATCAGCTGCGGGCGCTGCAGGCGGCCGGGCGGCTGCCCGCGGAGCTGGACCCGGCCTGCCTGCTGGTGATGCTCACGGCCGCGGCGCTGGCGACCACCACGCTGCCGCACGTGATCGAGCCGGTGTGCGGTGCCGACCCCCGCTCACCGGAGTTCGTCGCGCACTACGCGGACCAGGTCGCCGTGCTCACGGAGCTCCTGACCTCAGCGCAGGCCGAGTGAGCGCAGCTCCAGGCGCGCCAGCGCCTCGACGGTGTCGGGGTCGCCGCGGCGCCACTGGGCGGCCACCTCGGGGTCGATGCCCACGAGGCGCTTGAGCGGCTGGGTGGCCAGGGCGCGCAGGGCCAGCAGGTCGCGGCCCGCCGTCGCGGTGCGCAGCCGCGCGGCCGAGGCGGCCCGGCGCACCCACCGGATGCGCAGCGGCAGCCACACGCCGACGACGAGCACGATCGGCAGCACGACGACGACCACGGAGAGGATCCACGCGAGGTTGTTGACGATCTCCTGCTGGTCCCGGCCGGCGTTGGCGAGCGAGTTGGCGGCCTCCGCGGCGTCCTTGAACGGGGCCGCGATCGAGTCGCCGACGCCGGGCACCTTGTTGATCTTGTCGCCGGCCGAGCTGAGGTTCGAGGCCAGCCCGTTGCCGGCGCCCTCGAGCTTCCGGCCGGGCACCGCCAGCTTCTGGATGAGGTCGAACAGGGCCATCCCGACCCGGATCCAGGCGTACACCCAGACGACGACGAGCGCGTCGGTGAGCAACTGCCGGATGGCGGCGGGGGCGCGGTCGGCATAGAGCTTCATGGCTTCAGCGTGGCGCACCGGCCCGCCCGGCGCAGCGCTCGTCAACCCGCGGGCTACTGCAGCGCGTCGTAGAACGAGTCGGGCGCCTGCTCGACCGTCGCCGAGTCGGGGCGGTTGATGGTGATCGTCTTGCTGCCGAAGTCCGCGAACGTCGCCGTCGTCGTCGAGGCGGGGGCGGTGCCCACGGGCGGGGTGTGGGTGACCAGCTCGGTGACGTACCCCTCGGCGTTGACCTTCGCCTCGAAGGGAACGCTCTTGAGCGCCTCGCTCGCGCCCGGGGAGGCGGTCAGCGGGTCCCTGGTCTTGTCGAGGGTGCCGCTGAACGCGCCCGGGCCGGTCCGCGTGACGGTCACGATCTCGTCGCCGATGGAGCCGAGGCCGGTCGGGCTGCCCGTCGCGTCCAGGCCGAGCTTGGACAGCGACTTGACCTTGCCGAGGTCCAGGTGCGCCCAGCGGTCGGTGGTCAGGCCGGTGACCTTGAGGTACAGGTCCGGGCCGACCAGCACCGCCGCGATGTCGATCTTCCGGTCGGTGGTGAGCAGCTCGGCCTGGTAGGCGGTGGCCTTCTGCTTCGGGTCGGCCGCGCCCTCGCCGTGCATGGTGCCGAGGGTGCCGAGGTCGGAGTCGATCGTGAACGACATCGTGGCCTGGTTGGTCTTCGCGACCGCCGCGCGGAACACCGACGCCGGGTCGGTCGCCGCGGGGGCGGCGCTGGCCGGCGCCGCGGAGCCGGGCGATGCCGGTTTGGCGGAGTCGGTACATCCGGTGAGCCCGAGCACCGCCACCAGCGCCACGGCGGCGAGGCGGTCAGCCCTCACGCGCGTGGCTGACGGCGTCGGCGACGATGTGCGCGATGTGCTCATCGATCAGAGCGTAGGCGATCTCGCGACCCCGTCGCGAACCGCGCACGACCCCGGCCCCGCGCAGCACGCGCAGGTGCTGGGACACGAGCGGCTGGGGCGCGCCGAGCGTCTCGACCAGCTCGTGGACGCAGCGCGGCCCGCCGGCGAGCTCGGTGACGATCCGGATGCGCAGCGGGGCGGAGAGCGCCTTGAGCAGCTCCCCGGCGGCCTCGTAGCCGTCGTGCGGGTGCTCAGGCGACGACACTGGCCTCGACCTCTTCGGTCTCGGCGGCGCTGCGGTGGCGGGCCCGGCGGGCGGCCCGCACGGCGGCGACGCCGACGGTCACGCCGAAGAAGCCGGCGATCGCCAGCAGCACGACGGTGGCGCCCGGCCCGGTGTCGATCGCGGTGGACAGCCATACGCCGAGGCCGGAGACGAGCACGCCGATCCCGACGGCGGTCAGCATGGTGGCGCGGAAGCCGCGGGTGACCTGCTGGGCCGTCGCCACCGGCACCACCATGAGCGCGCTGACGAGCAGCAGCCCGACGGCCCGCATGGCGACGGTGACGGTGACCGCGGTGGTGATCGCGAGGATGAGGTTGAGGGTGCGCACCGGCAGGCCGGAGACGCGGGCGTACTCCTCGTCGTGGCAGACCGCGAAGAGCCACGGCCGCAGCAGGATCGCCACCGCGAGCACGGCGACGCCGAGGATCAGCATGACGGTCAGGTCCTGCCGGCTGGTCGTGAGCGGGGAGCCGAAGAGGTACGTCACCAGGCTCCGGCTGCTCTGCTCGTCGGACAGGTTCACCAGGACCACGCCGCCGGAGATGCCGCCGTAGAAGAGCATGGACAGCGCGATGTCGCCGGAGGTGCGGCCGCGCTCCCGGACCAGCTCGATGACCACGGCCCCGGCCGCGGCGGCGAGCACCGCCATGATCACGGGGGACCGGTGCAGCAGCAGGCCGAGCCCGACGCCGGTGAGCGCGACGTGCCCGAGCCCGTCGCCGATCAGCGAGAGCCGGCGCTGCACCAGGTAGGTGCCGATCGCGGGCGCGGACGCGCCGGTGATGAGCGCCCCGAGCAGGGCGCGGACCATGAAGTCGTACGCGAAGATGCTCATCAGGCCGCCGCGACGTGCGGAGGCACCGGGCCGTGGCCGTCGGCGTGCGGGTGCACGTGGTCGTGGTCGGTCGGCGGGGCGCCGTCGTGCACGATCTCGCCGCGATTGACCACGACCGCGCGGGTGATGAGCGGGCGCAGCGGCCCGAGCTCGTGGGCGACGAAGACGACGGTGCCGCCCTGGGTAACGAACCGGCGCAGGCACCCGGCGAACAGCTCCTGGCTGACCGCGTCGACGCCGGCCGTCGGCTCGTCGAGCACCAGCAGCTCGGGGCCGCCGGCCAGCGCGCGGGCGATGAGCACCCGCTGCTGCTGCCCGCCGGAGAGCACCGAGACGGGCTCGCGGGCGCGGTCGGTCAGCCCGACCCCGGCGAGGGCGTCGGCCACGGCGCGGCGGTCGGCGGCGGAGGCGGGGCGCAGGAACCCGCGGCGGGCGAGCCGCCCCTCGGCCACGACCTCCCCGACGGTCGCGGGCACGCCGGAGCCGGCCCCGACGCGCTGCGGGACGTAGCCGATGCGGTGCCAGCCGCGGAAGCGCCGCAGCGGGGTGCCGAAGAGCCGCACCTCGCCGCCGGCCAGCGGGGCCAGCCCCATCGACGCCTTCACGAGGGTGGACTTGCCCGACCCGTTGGCGCCGAGGACGGCGACCACCTCGCCGGCGCGCACCGACAGCGACACCCCGTCGAGCACGGGCCGCCCATCGTAGGCGACGACCGCCCGTTCGACCTGGAGAACCACCCTCCGAGCGTGCCCGATAATGGGAATCGTTGTCAACTTGCCTTGTACGCCACCGCCGCGATCAGCAGCGCCAGGATGAGCACGCGCGGGACCCGCACCGGCGGCGGCGTTACCTTCCACGTCCTGCTCAGCAGCCAGATGAGGCCGGCGGCCAGCACCAGCAGCACCGCGGCCCCCACGATCCCCGGCAGCCACAGCCCGAGGAAGACCAGCGCCGCGGTGGCGAGGAAGGCGCCTGTCTTGTTCATCCGGGAGAGGCGGAAGAGCACACGCTCGGTCATGGGGCTGGGAGTCCTTCCGTATGCTCGGCGGCATGCTCGTGATGACCAGGTTCGTCGTCGAGGAGGACGACGGCTTCGCCGGACGTGCCCACGACGCGCTCGCCGCCCTGGCGGCCTGCCCAGGGTACCTTCGCGGCCGCCTCGGACGTGCGTTCGACGATCCGCGCCACTGGAGCATCGTCACCGAGTGGGCGTCCGTGGGGGCCTACCGGCGCGCGCTGTCCAACTTCGACGTCAAGGTGCACGCCACCCCGCTGTTGGCCCAGGCGCTCGACGAGCCCTCGGCGTTCGAGGTGCTGGCCGAGACCGCCCCGGGGGGCGAGCTCACGGTCACCGCCAGTGACCGGGCCTGAAGCGCGCACGGTTGGATAGGCTGAACGCCATGATGCCGCCGCAGGTCGGCCCGCCACCCCTCTGGGAGCAGCCCGACGAGGTCCCGCCGCCGCCGCGCGGGCCGGGCGTCGTCGCGCCCTTCGCCTCGCCGCCGCGCGACCGTGACCTGCGCGGGCTGTGGTGGGGGCTGGGCATCGGCGGGCTGATCCTCGTGCTGTGCTGCGTCGGCGGCGTGGTCGGCGTCACCATGCTGCTGCCCTACGCGGACTCGATCGGCAAGAGCCAGGTCGCCTCCGTCGTCGAGGACTACCTGACCGCGGTGCGCGACGAGGACTACGCCACCGCGCGGCGCCTGCTCTGCGACGACCAGCAGCGCACCCACTCGCTGGGCTGGTTCGAGGACCACTTCGGCTCGACCCCGGTCACCGACTTCACGGTCGACGCGGACAATGTGACGATCAGCAACACGATCACGGTCCCGGCCCGGGTGCGCGAGCAGACGACCTGGGTGGACCGGCGCTACACGATGGAGCAGGCCGGCACCCGGTACCTGATCTGCGGGGGAGTCGACTGAGCGCACCGCGGCGCGGAGCGCTCGGGCTCGCCCGTTAATCTGGTGCGGCTCGACGCGGCGTAACCGTACCGTCGATGGTGACGTTTGACGGTTTGCCCGGGTACGACCAGTCCGGACATCACACGACCAGCCTTGCCGACAGCCAGTCGCCGTGAGGCCGAGGAGGAACCATGGCCGCAGATCGCATCGATTCCGTCGTCAGCCTCGCGAAGCGCCGCGGCTTTGTCTTCCCGTCGAGCGAGATCTACGGAGGCACGCGCTCGGCCTGGGACTACGGCCCGCTGGGCGTGGAGCTCAAGGAGAACGTGCGCCGGCAGTGGTGGCGCAACATGGTGCAGCAGCGCGACGACATCGTCGGCCTCGACTCCGCCGTGATCCTCGCCCGCGACGTCTGGGTCGCCTCCGGCCACGTCGACGCGTTCGTCGACCCGCTGACCGAGTGCGCCTCGTGCCACAAGCGCTTCCGGGCCGACCACCTCGAGGAGGCCTGGGTCGAGAAGAACGGCCCCGGCAAGCCGTTCGTGCTCGGCGAGATCAACTGCCCGAACTGCGGCAACAAGGGCACCTTCAGCGAGCCGCGGATGTTCAACGGCCTCATGAAGACCTACCTGGGCGCCGTGGAGAACGACGAGGGCCTGCACTACCTGCGCCCCGAGACCGCCCAGGGCATCTTCGTCAACTTCAACAACGTGGCGGGCGCGGCGCGCAAGAAGCCGCCGTTCGGCATCGCGCAGATCGGCAAGAGCTTCCGCAACGAGATCACGCCCGGCAACTTCATCTTCCGCACGCGCGAGTTCGAGCAGATGGAGATGGAGTTCTTCGTCGAGCCGGGCAGCGACGAGCAGTGGCACGAGTACTGGCTGCAGGAGCGCTGGAACTGGTACATCGGCCTGGGCATCTCCGAGGCGAACCTGCGCTTCTTCGAGCACCCGAAGGAGAAGCTCTCGCACTACTCGAAGCGCACGGTCGACATCGAGTACCGCTTCCGCTTCGGCGGCCAGGAGTTCTCCGAGCTCGAGGGCATCGCCAACCGCACCGACTTCGACCTCACCACCCACTCGAAGCACTCCGGCGTCGACCTGTCCTACTTCGACCAGGAGAAGAAGGAGCGGTGGGTGCCGTACGTCATCGAGCCCGCCGCCGGCCTCACCCGCGCGGTGCTGGCGTTCCTGCTCGAGGCCTACGACGAGGACGAGGCGCCGAACACCAGCGGTTCCGTCGACAAGCGCACGGTCATGCGCTTCGACAAGCGGCTCGCCCCGGTGAAGGCGGCCGTGCTGCCGCTGTCGCGCAACGCCGACCTCTCGCCCAAGGCCCGCGACCTCGCCGCCCAGCTGCGCAAGCGCTGGACGGTCGACTTCGACGACGCGCAGGGCATCGGCCGGCGGTACCGCCGCCAGGACGAGATCGGCACGCCGTACTGCCTCACGGTGGACTTCGACACCCTCACCGACAACGCGGTCACCGTGCGCGACCGCGACACGATGAGCCAGGAGCGGGTGTCGATCGACCAGGTCGAGACCTACCTGATCGAGCGCCTCCCGGGCTGCTAGAAGCCGCTAGAAGACGAACCCGCCGGGCCGGTCGTTCCTGTCGGCGACCAGCCCGGCGAGGGTCGCCAGGGCGATCTCGGCCGGGGTCCGGGAGCCGATGTTGAGCCCGATCGGCCGGTGCACGCGCGCGATGTCCGCCGCGGTCACGCCCAGCGCCTGCAGCGCCGCGATGTGCGGGCCCGTGTGCCGCGGGCTGCCCATCACGCCGATCCAGCGGGCCGGCGTCCGCAGCGCGTCGCGCAGCGCCGGGCCGAGCTCGGGCCGGTCGTGGTCGCACACCACCACGTCGGTGTTCGCGTCGATCGCCACCCCCTCGAGGCCGGGGTCCGCGAGGGCCACGCGGTAGCCGAGCGTCGCCGCGAAGTGCAGCAGCTGGGTGGCGACCGGCGAGTCGAAGACCGCTACCACCGCCCGCCCGTCCGGGGCAAGGTCGACCGCCCCGTGGGCCAGTGCGCACGCCTGTGAGTCGAACATGGCCTCACGCTCCGAAGTGTTCGCCGCCGCTTCATGCTGACGGTACCAATCGAAGGGGTAGCCTCCTCGTCGTGACGGTGACCGAGGAGCGGCAGATCGAAGCGCCCCCGCGACGAGGCTGGCGCCCCGGGTCGGTCGAGGTGCTCGCGGTCGTGCTCGTGCTCGTGGTGCTGCTGCGGGCCCCGATCACCCGCTCGCTGGCCACGCCGGCGCTGCAGACCTGGCTGACCGTGTTCGTCTCGGTGCTCACCCAGGCGATCCCGTTCCTCGTCTTCGGCGTCGTGCTCTCCGCGGTCATCGCCGTGTTCGTCCCGCCGTCGTTCTTCGCCAGGGCGCTGCCGTCACATCCCGCGCTGGCGGTACCGACGGCATCGATCGCCGGCGTCGTGCTGCCCGGCTGCGAGTGCGCGTCCGTGCCCGTGGCCGGCGCGCTCGTGCGCCGCGGGGTCACCCCGGCCGCCGCCTTCGCGTTCCTGCTCGCCTCGCCCGCCGTGAACCCCGTCGTGCTGGTCTCCACCGCCGTCGCCTTCCCGGGCCAGCCGCAGATGGTGGTGGGCCGGGCCGTGGCCAGCCTCGTGGTCGCCTGCCTCATGGGCTGGCTGTGGCAGGCGTTCGGCAAGGGCAGCTGGCTGCGGATGCCGTCGCGCGCGCACCTGGACGGGATGGGGAAGTGGCCGGCGTTCTGGGCCTCGGTGCGCCACGACGTGCTGCACGCCGGCGGGTTCCTGGTCATCGGGGCCGCGTCGGCCGCCGTCATCGCCGTCGTGGTGCCCAAGTCCTGGCTGGAGCACGTCGCCGCCAACCCGGTCCTGGCGATCGTGACGCTGGGCCTGCTCGCCGTGCTGCTGTCGATCTGTTCCGAGGCCGACGCGTTCGTGGCCGCGTCGCTTACCCAGTTCTCGCTCACCGCCCGGCTGGCGTTCCTCGTCGTCGGGCCGATGATCGACCTGAAGCTCTTCGCGATGCAGGCCGGCATCTTCGGCCGCCGGTTCGCGGTGCGTTTCGCGCCCGCCACGTTCGTCATGGCGATCCTCGTCTCCGCGATCCTGGGACCGGTGCTGTTGTGAACAAGCAGGCGCAGGCCGTCATCCTGCTGCTCGTCGGCGGGGCCGTGCTGCGGGCCTCGCTGTCCGGGCAGTACCTCAACTACGTCAAGCCGGGCCTGCAGCCGTACCTCGTCACCGCCGGCGCCATCCTCGTGCTCGCGGGCGCGTTCACGCTCTGGTACGAGCTGCGCGGTCACAAGGCCGGCGCCGACGATGACGACGGGCACGGCCACGCCCACGGCGGCCCCAAGGTCGCCTGGCTGCTGCTCGCCCCGGTGCTCGGGCTGCTGCTGTTCGCCCCGCCGGCGCTGGGCTCCTACGCGGCCGGGCGCTCCGGCTCGGCGGTGACCGCCCGCTCGGAGTACGCGCCGCTGCCCGCCGGCGACCCGCTCACCCTGACGATGCTCGACTACGCCTCGCGGGCCGTGTTCGACAAGGGCGTGTCGCTCGGCGAACGCCGCATCCAGCTCACCGGCTTCGCGATGCGCGGGCCGCAGGACCAGTGGCTGCTGGCCCGGATGATGGTCAGCTGCTGCGCGGCCGACGCCCGCCCGGTCAAGGTCGCGCTCGACGGCGAGCTGCCCGAGGGCCTCGCCGACCAGCAGTGGGTGCGCGTGACCGGCAAGTACAGCGGGCGCGAGATCACCGATGACGTCAACGGCGAGGCGATCCCGTTCATCTCGGTGTCGGACGTCACCTTGATCCCGGTGCCGCAAGAGCAGTACGAGTCGTAGATGGACTCCTCCCGCCCAGCCCTGCTGGTCCTCGTCCGCCACGCCGAGTCGGCGCGCAACCAGGCCAAGAAGGGCAGCGTGTACTTCGCCGACGACGCCGCCCGCCAGGTGGTGCGCGGCGTGCCGGACCATCTCATCGAGCTGACCGCCGACGGGCGCAAGCAGGCCGAGCAGACCGGGCACGCCGTCCGGGAGCGCTTCGGCGCCTTCGACTACGTCTTCACGAGCGGGTACGCGCGCACCGAGCAGACCGCCGAGGGCGTGCTGGCCGCGTACAGCACGGCGGAGCGCGCCCGGATGCGGGTCAAGGCCGATCTGTTCATCCGCGAGCGCGACCCCGGCTTCGCCTACGACATGACGACCGCGGAGGCCGAGGCGGCGTTCCCGTGGCTCAACGAGTACTGGCAGACCTTCGGCGGTTTCATGGCGCGCCCGCCCGGCGGGGAGAGCCTCGCCGACGTCGTCGGCCGCGTGCACACGTTCCTCGACGGGCTGCTGCGCGACCATGCCGGCCAGAAGGTCATGATCGTGACCCACGGCGGGACGCTGCGCTGCTTCCGGTTCCTGCTGGAGGGCTGGACCTACGCGCAGGCCCAGAAGTGGCCGCCGGGGCAGTCCCCGGCCAACTGCGGGGTCACCACCTATCGGGACAACGGCGAGCACCTCGAGCTCGCCGACTACAACCGGGTCTACTGGACGGTGGGCTCGGCGGCCGACGGGATCTGAGACCGCAGGTCCGCCACCTCTTCCCGCAGCGCCCGGACCTCGGCGAGCACCTGCGTGATGTCGCTCTTCGTGGCGTCCTGGGTGTTGTCGTCCTTGACCGAGATCCGGTCCACGATCCAGGTGGCAAGCGAGCCCGTCACGAAACCGATGAGCCCGATCCCGCCCATCATGAGCCCGACCGCGACGAGCCGGCCGTCCGTCGTGACCGGGAAGTGGTCGCCGTACCCGACCGTCGTGATCGTCACGCACGCCCACCACACGGCCTCGCTGTAGCTGGTGATGTTCGCGTCCGCGTTGCCGCGCTCGGCGTCGAGCACGGCCAGCGCGGCGACGAAGATGAGCAGGATGCTCGTCGCGCCGACGTACAGCGCCAGGCGCCCGCGCGCCCAGGCCTCCGTGCGCCGGGTCAGCACCAGGACCGCGGTGAACAGCCGCAGGACGCGCAGCGGGCGCAGCACCGGCAGCAGGAGGACCGCCAGGTCGAACAGGTGCCCGCGCACGAACTGGACCCGGCGCACGTGCAGCAGGAACCGGACCGCGTAGTCCGCGACGAACAGTGTCCAGATCGCGATGTTCGCGGCCTCGCAGGCGTCGTGCCAGCCCCGGCCGAGGCCCGGGCGCAGGATCGGCACGGCGTACGCGACCAGGAACACCACCGCCAGCGCGGTGAGCGGCCCCGCGGTGCGCCGCTCCCAGGCGTCGGCGCGCTGGTCACTGCGGATGTCCATGGCCACAGCATGCACCCCGCGCGCCATGTTCCAAGGTCACGGTTCTGTGCCCGGGGGTGCTCCCGGCGGGCCACCCGAATGGCGTACCCTACGGCAGCAATCAATGAACGGGGACTGATGCTGATCACGCTGACGGTCCAGCCCGACCGCGGCCGGACGCGCCGGTCGGTGCGGGCGCGCATGCGGGGCAGTCTGCGCACGTGGAACCTCGCCGGCGGCGGCCTGGCGGTGGCCGGCCTCGGCGCGCTCGTCCTCGGCATCCCGATCGGCGCCGGCGTGCTGCTGCCCCCGGGGCTGATCATCCTCGTGGGCCCGTGGCTGCTGACCCAGGCCGCGGCCAAGGCCCGCACCGGGGTGTACGCCGAGACCGCGACCTACGAGCTCAGCGACGACGGCGTGCGGGTCTTCACGCCGAGCCTGCGCACGGGGTACCTCTGGCCGGCCGTCGAGCGCGTCGAGGACAACGGCGAGTTCTGGATCGTCGTGGTCGGCGGCACCGGGATGCTCGTGGTGCCGTTCACCCTGCTGCCGGAGCCGGAGGAGCGCAAGATGCGCGACTTCCTGTCGGAGCAGGGCCTGCTCGTACCCGTGTAGGCCGGCTTTCCTACGATTGCGGCATGCGTAAGGTGTTGATCATCGGAGTCGGTGCCGGTGACCCGGAGCACGTCACCGTCCAGGCGATCAACGCCATGAATGCCGTCGACGTGTTCTTCGTGCTCGACAAGGGCGAGGCGGCCGCGGAGCTGACCGAGGCGCGCAAGGCGCTCGTCGAGCGCTACGTTACCCGCCCCGGCTCCCGCACCGTCGTCATCGCCGACCCGCCCCGCGACCGGGCCGCGGCCGACTACACGGGCGCGGTCGAGGACTGGCGCGACGAGCGGGCGCGGCGGCTCGGCGCGGCGTTCGCGCACGAGCTCGGGCCGGACGGCGTCGGAGGCATCCTGGCCTGGGGCGACCCGGCGCTGTACGACGGCACCATCCGCGTGCTCGACGCCATCGGCGGGGTGGAGTACGAGGTCGTCCCGGGCATCAGCAGCGTGCAGATCCTGACCGCCCGGCACCGCGTCACGCTCAACCGCGTGGCCGGCCCCGTGCACATCACGACCGGGCGGCGGCTCGCGGCCGAGTGGCCGGCCGGGTGCGACGACGTCGTCGTGATGCTCGATGCCGGGCTTTCGTGCCGGCGGTACCGCGACGAGCCGATCGACATCTACTGGGGCGCGTACCTCGGCACGCCCGACGAGATCCTCCGCCACGGCCGGCTCGGCGAGGTGCTCGACGAGATCGAGGCCGTGCGGGCCGAGGCGCGGGCCCGTAAAGGCTGGATCATGGATACATACCTGCTGCGGCGCCTAAAGTCCTAGGTATGCATCAACCGATCATGCCCGACGGGATGGCCCGGCCGGCGGCGCGCTACGCCCACGCCACGCTCGTCACCAACCCGGCCCGCTGGCTGCACCTCGCGGGCCAGGTCGGCATCGCCGCCGACGGGACCGTGCCCGACGGGGTCGCCGCGCAGGCGAAGGTCATCTGGCACAACATCGCCCTGGTGCTCGCCGAGGCGGACATGTCCGCCGACGACATCGTGAGCATCACGACGTACGTGGTCGCGGGGGGCGCCGAGGACGGGCTCGCGCAGGCGATGGCCGAGCGCGACACCTTCATGTCGGGGCGGCTCGTGGCGAGCACGTTGCTGACCGTGCCCGCCCTGGTCCGCCCCGAGTGGCTTATCGAGATCGTGGTCGTGGCCGCGGCCTAGAGCGCGGCCCGGCCCAGCACCCACGGCTCGGTCTGGCTGATGAAGTCGGCCGGGAAGCCGGCCTTGAACCCGGTGGCGGCCTCGAGCCGGCCGGACGTCTCGGGCGTGAGCTCGACCTGGGTGCAACGCAGGTTGTCGAGGAGCTGGGCCTCCGTCCGGGCGCCGAGCATGGGCAGCACATCGGGCCGCTGCCGTACCCAGGCCAGGGCCACCTGGGCCGGGGATGCGCCGAGCTCGTCGGCGACCTCGCGGACCGTGCGGGCGACGTTCAGGTCGTGCTCGCTGATGTCGGCCCGGTTGAGACGGCCCTCTTCGGACACGTCGTACTTGCCGGTCAGGACGCCGCCGCCCAGCGGGCTCCACGCCGTCACCGACAGGCCGAACGCGTCCGCCATCGGCAGGAGCTCCCGCTCGGCGTCGCGGTTCACCAGGCTGTACGGCACCTGGAGGCCGGCGAACGGGGTCCAGCCGCGCCACTCGGCGAGCGTGTTCGCGCGGGCCACGAGCCAGGCGGGGGCGTCGGAGATCCCGAGGTACAGCACCTTGCCCGCCGCCACCGCGTCGTCGAGGGCGCGCATGGTCTCCTCGATCGGCGTGTGCCGGTCCCAGATGTGCACCCAGTAGACGTCGACGTGGTCGGTGCGCAGGCGCCGCAGGCTCGTCTCCAGCGACAGCCGCAGGTTGCGCCGGTGGTTGCCGCCGCCGTTGGGGTCGGTGGCGTCGCGCGTGACCGTGTACTTCGTGGAGAGCACGAACCGGTCGCGCCGGCCCTGCAGCAGCTCGCCGAGGATCTCCTCGCTGGCGCCGCCCCGGTAGTTGATCGCGGTGTCGACCATGTTGCCGCCCGCGTCCGCGTACGCGTCGAGGATCTTCCGGCACTCCTCGATCGGGGCGCCGACGCCGCCCTGCTCGCCGAAGGTCATCGCGCCGAGCACGAGCTCGGAGACGCGCAGGCCGGTGCGTCCGAATGTGCGGTACTTCATGGTCATGCGAACATCGCCGCGACGTGCTGCGCGATCTCGTCCGGTTCGACGTCGCGAAGGTGCTGGTCGATCGCCCAGCGGTGTCCGGACGGGTCCAGGAACTGCGCGGTGCGCTCACCCCAGAACGCGTCGTGCGGTGCTTCGAACGGCGTGGCGCCCGCGGCCAGCGCCGCCGCCCAGACGGCGTCGACGTCCTCGACGCGCACGTGGTACGCGGCCTTGCTCTCCATGGCGGCGCCGGCGACGGCCACCACCGTGTCGCCGACGCGCAGCTCGACGGTGAGCGGGCGGCCGTCGGGCCGGTCGACCCGGCTCGTCTCCCGGGCGCCGAGAACCTCGGCGTACCAGGCGGCGGCCGCGGCGGCATCGTCCACCACGAGATGGACGGCAATCTGTGTCATGCCTCGACCATACAAGCTGTCTGGTCACACTGTCCAGACATCGCATACGGTACCGTGGGAGCCGTGAACGCCCGCCGTGACGAGCCCTCGGCCGCCGAGCTGCGCGAACGCGTCCTCGACGCGCTGCGGGCGCAGCTGGACGAGCGCACCTTCGACTCCCTCAGCGTGGCCGAGATCATCGCCGCCGCCGGGGTGTCCCGGGCGAGCTTCTACTTCTACTTCCCGTCCAAGCAGGCGGCGCTGGCCGAGCTGGTCCGCCGCGCGGTGGGCGCGGGCCACGAGGCCGCCGAGCCGTGGCTCTCCGGCGCGCCGGACCCGCGGGCGGCGCTGCGCCACGGCATCGCGGCCGGGGCCGACCTGTGGCTGGCGAACGCCGGGGTGCTCCGCGCGATCGTGGAGAGCTGGGGCTCCGACCCCCTGCTGCGCGAACTGTGGCTGGGGCAGATGGCCACGTTCACCGCCGCCACCCTGGAGCGCATCGCGGACGACCCGGCCCTGGAAGGCGTCGACGTCCCGGCCCTGGCGGCGTCCCTGACCTGGCTGGGGGAGCGGGTGTACTACCTGGCCGCCTGCGGCGTCGCGCCGTTCGACGACCGCGAGGTGCTGGTCGAGACCCTGACCCACCTGTGGACGCGGGCGTTGGGCGTTCCTTGAGGGCGGGGTGGAACTATCCGGGCCCGCCCGGCGACAATCCAACCGTGGAGTGTGAGCGGTACCGCGAGGCGCTGTCGGCCCGGCTCGACGGCGAGGACGAACCGATCGAGCCGGCGCTGGTCGACGCCCACCTGGCGGGCTGCCCGGCCTGCCGCCAGTGGGAGCGCTCGGCCCAGGCCGTGACGCGCCTGGTGCGGCTGCAGCCGATGCCCGGCACCCCGCCGCCGGTGCCGACCCTCCTGGCCGGCTTCAAGCCCCGCCGCCGCCTGGTCCTGCTGCTGCGGGTCCTGCTGGGCCTCTTCGGCCTGGCCCAGTTCATGCTGGGCATCGCGCAGGCCGCGAGCGCCGCCACCGCCAACCACCTCCACGACTCCGGCCACGTCTTCCACGAGTCGGCGGCCTGGAACGTGGCCATCGGCGCCGGCTTCGCCTGGATCGCCACGCGCCGGGCGACCCCCGCGGGCGCGCTGCCGATGCTCACCGCGTTCGTGGCCCTGCTGGCGCTGCTGAGCACGAGCGACCTGCTCAACGGCACCGTCGAGACGACCCGCCTGATCTCCCACGGGTTCGTGCTGGCCGGCTACGGGATCGTCGTGGCCCTGTCCCGCCCGGCGCTGGACCCGGGCCGCCCGCCGGCGAACCGCCAGGGGCCCCCGTGGCGGTGGCGCCGCCCCGCGGCTCTCGACGAGGAGCCCGCGGCCCCGGCGCCGGGCCCGTCGCGGCTGCGCCTGATCCAGGGCCAGGCGCGCGTCGCCGACCCCGTGCCCCAGCACCGTAGGGCCGCCTAGCGATCCCTACGGCAGCTGGTCCAGGGTGGTGATGACCGTCCCGGACGCCGCTGCCGCACTCCGGTCGAGGGTCAGCCCCTGGAAGCCGAGCGCCCGCGCGGCCGCCACGAGCGCGGGGTCGTCGTCGATGAAGAGGCACTCGCGCGGCTCGAGACCGAGCAGCCGGCGGCCCTCGGCGTACATGCGCGGGTCCGGCTTGTTGCACCCGAGGACCTCGGAGATCGCGAAGCCCCGGAAGTACCGGGCGAGGTCCAGCGATTCGAAGATGCGCACGAGCCCGGCCCACGAGTCGGAGACCACGCTCATGCGCACGCCCTCGGCCTGCAGCCGGTCGAGGGTGCGCCGCACGTCGGGGAACACCTCGACGACCGGCCCCGCCGCGGGCGCCTCGAGCTCGTCGAGCAGCCGCGCCGAGGGCTCCCCGATGCCGAGCGCGGCGAGCATCACCCGGTGGTACTCGACCCGCTCGGGCGTGGTGGGGCTCTCGTCGAGCAACCGCTGCCCGGCCGCGATCGCGTCTTCGAACGACCCGGCCCCCGGATGGTGGGCAAGCACGATGCCCTCGAAGTCGTACCGCGGGTTCCACCGCCCGCCGACCGGCCCGATCAGCACCCCGCCCGCGTCGAACATCACGCCCCGTGCCCGCATGCGGTCAGGCTATCGACACATCACGATCAGCGGGAACCCGCCGCAGCACCCGGCGACGACGGCGACGACGACCGCCGCGACGCCCCGCACGCCGCGGGTGGGGGAGCGTCGCGCCGGCGGCAGGGCCTGCTCGACGAGCACCGCGCCGATCCAGACCACGACGAGCAGCGGCAGGTAGGCGTCCCACCGCTCGTCCCGGAACGCGCTCGCGTTGCCGTTGGCGCCCCAGTTCGGGCACTGGTGCTCGTCGGTGATCGGGTCGAGGTACAAGACCAGCAGCACCAGGCCGGCCAGCCCGACGAGACAGGCCCACAGGCCTCGGAGTCGCTCCATTCGGGCGAGCGTAGCGACGGGTTGTGGAGAGCCTGTGGGCCGCGGGTGAAGATCGTCAGTCGAGGAGCTTGTCCAGCGGGACGTCCGGGTCCGCGAGCTTCGCCAGGTCGACGGCGGTGCCCTTGTGGCCCGCGCGGACCAGGGCCTGGATCGGGTCGGTCACGTCCCAGACGTTGGCGTTCATCCCCGCCAGCACGCGGCCGTCCTTCGTCCAGAAGGCGATGAACTCCGGGGCCTTGCCGCCGGCGATCGACGGGTCGCCGCGGAACACCACGCGGTCGTAGCCGCCCCGGGCCGCGTACCCGCTGTACTCCATGCCGAGGTCGTACTGGTCCGAGAAGAAGTACGGCACCCGGTCGTAGGTGACCTCCTCGCCCAGCAGGGCCTTGCCCGCCGCCTTGCCGCCGTTCAGGGCGTTCGCCCAGTGCTCCACCCGCACCCGCCGCCCCAGCAGCGGGTGGTCCAGGTTCACCACGTCGCCCGCGGCGTACACGTCGGCGGCCGAGGTGCGCAGGCCCGCGTCGACCAGGATGCCGTTGTCGACCGCCAGGCCGCCGTCGACGGCGAGCTCGGTGTTGGGCTGGATGCCGACGCCGACCACGGCGACGTCGGCCGGGATCTCGGTACCGTCGTCGAGCACGACGGACGACAGGGTGCCGGAGCCGTTGAAGGAGGCGACCTTCGACCCGAAGCGGAAGGTCACGCCGTGGGCCTCGTGCAGCTCGCGGTACACCCGCGCCACCTCGTCGCCGAGGACCGCCTGCAGCGGCAGGTCGGCCAGCTCGACCACCGTCACGTTGGCGCCGTAGTGGCGGGCCGCGGCCGCGGTCTCCAGGCCGATCCAGCCGGCCCCGACGATGACGACGTCGGTCGCGGTGCGCAGGTGCCCCAGCAGGGCGTCGGACTCGTCGATGGTGCGCAGGTAGCGCACGCCGTTGAGCGTGGCGCCGGGCACGTCCAGCGTCCGTACGCGCGAGCCGGTGGCCAGCAGGAGCCGGTCGTAGTGCAGCTCGTCGACGCCGTCGAGGGTGACGGAGCGGGTGGCGGGGTCCAGGTGGGTGACGCGGGTGGCGAGGCGCAGGTCGACGTCGTGCTCGGCGTACCAGCCGGGCTCGTGGACGAACGCCTTCTCGCGCGCGCCTTCCTTGCCGTGCAGGTGGTCCTTGGACAGCGGGGGGCGCTCGTAGGGGCGCTCGGTCTCCTCGCCGATCAGGATGATCTTGCCGGTGAAGCCGTCGGCGCGCAGCGTCTCCGCCGCCTTCGCGCCGGTGAGGCTCGCCCCGACAATCACAAACGTGCGCTCATCAGCCATGGGGTAAGCCTGTCACGAACCGGCCACGCGCGCGTGCCACGCCACGGCGGGTCCAGCCGCCTACGATCCCGTCAGCCGGGCGTGCCAGGCCAGGGCCGACTGGTCGGTCAGGCTGGCCACCTGGTCGACCACCACCCGGAGGCGGGCCGCGTCGTCCGGCGCCGCCCGCCACATCGGCGCGAAGACCGGGTCGAGGCCCTCGGGCGCCCGTTCCAGGAGCCGGGCCACGAGCGACTGCAGGATCGCCACCTCGTCGGCGTAGCGCTGCGCGGACCCCGGCCGGCGCATGACGTACCGCAGCGCGATGCCCTTGAGCAGGGCGCAGTGCGCGCGCACGAGCGGCGGCACGAGCAGGTCGGCGGCGTAGCGGCGCAGCGGGGCCGGGCCGTGACGCTCCCGGGTCGCCGCGACCGCCGCGGCGGCGAAGCGGCCGGTGAGCAGGCTGGTCATGCGCTTGAGGGCGATCTGCGCGGCGTGGCTGCCGTCGTAGTCGTCGAGCGGCTCGAACACGGGGTCGGCGAGCAGCTCCAGCAGGATCGCCTCGAGGTCGGCGGCGGACTCGTGGGAGTACGCGGCGGCGACGTCGGCGCACAGGGCCGCGCGCTCGCCGGCGTCGACGCGCAGCGGGGCGAGGTGCACGTACCCGCCGTGGATGCCGTCCTCGAGGTCGTGCACGGAGTAGGCGACGTCGTCGGCCCAGTCCATCACCTGGGCCTCGAGGCAGCGGCCCGGGCCGGCCTCGGCGCGCAGCCAGGCGAAGACGGCGGCGTCGTCCGGGTACACCCCGAACTTGCGGTTGCCCGGTGTGCGGAACCACGGGTACTTCGACACCGCGTCCAGCGCGGCCCGGGTCAGGTTGAGCCCGGCCTCCGGCACCTTGGCCTCGAGGCGGGTCAGCACCCGCAGCGTCTGCGCGTTGCCCTCGAAGCCCCCGCACGCCCCGGAGACGGCGTCGAGCGCGTCCTCGCCGTTGTGCCCGAACGGCGGGTGCCCGAGGTCGTGGGCGAGCCCGGCGGTGTCGACCACGTCGGGGTCGCAGCCGAGCCGGGCGCCCATCTCCCGGCCGATCTGGGCGACCTCCAGCGAGTGCGTCAGCCGGGTGCGCAGGAACGCGTCGGTGCCGGCCGTGTGGACCTGGGTCTTGGCCGCCAGCCGGCGGAAGCCCGCGGAGTGCAGCACGCGCGCGCGGTCGCGCTGGAAGGGTGTCCGGCCGTTGTCGGCGGACGTGGTGACCGAGTCTTTCTGGGGCTCCGGCACGAAACGCTGGACATCTGCGGTGGTCACGCTTCGAGCTTAGAAGAGTCCTCATCTCTGGGCGCCGGGATCGGTACCGGCGGCTCGGCCGGGGGTTGGCGGGCCGGCGGCTCATTGAGCGCCTCCACCATCGGGGTCATCAGCACCTTGATCGCGGCGACGATCGGGATGGCCATGAGCGCGCCGACGACGCCGAGGATGGCGCCCCCGGTGAGCGCGGCGAGCAGGACCGCGACCGAGGACAGGTCGACGGTGTTGCGCAGCACGCGCGGCGCGATGAGGTAGTTCTCCAGCTGCTGGTACGCCACGAAGAACAGGACCACCACGACCGTCGACGTCACGTCGCCGGTGACCAGCGCGACGACGCAGCAGCCGGCCGCGCCGACGGTGGCGCCGATCATCGGGATCAGGTCGGTGAGCGCGACCCACACGGCCAGCGGCAACGCGAAGGGCACCCCGAGGGCGATCAGGCACACGAACGACGACACGCCGGCGAAGAGGCTGATGATCAGGTTGCCGATCATGTAGCCGCCGACCTTGTCGACGACCACGTTCACCGCCTGCGCGGCGCGGGGCCGGCTCGACCGCGGCACCAGCCGGACCAGGCCGCGGCGGATGCGCGGCAGGTCGGCCATGAAGTAGATGGTGAGCACGGTGACCAGCAGGACGTTCACCAGCGCGCTGAAGATCCCGGTGACCACGCCGAGCGCGCCGCCGCCGACCTTGGCCGGCAGCGTCTTGGCCAGCTCGGTGAGCCGCTCGGTAAGCCCGTACCGGTCGGCGATCTCCCGGTAGGTCCGCGAGCGCTCCTGCAGCTCCTGCTGGTAGTGCGGGATGTTGGCGAGCAGGTCGCCGGCCTGCCCGACCAGGGGCGGCACCAGCGACCAGACGAAGCCGGCGAGCACCGCCAGCACCAGCACGCCGATGATGCCCACGGCGATCGAGCGCCGGACGCCGTGGCGGATCAGCAGCCGTACCGCGGGATCGAGGCTCACCGCCACGAACAGCGCGATAAGCACCTGGACCAGCACCTGCCGCACGGAGTAGACCGCGAACGCCCCCGCGGCGACCGTGAGCAGGCCCAGCCCCGCGGCGATCGCCAGCCGGTAGGTTCTTGCGAAGGTCATCGCTTCGGCCGGATGATGCAGAACTCGTTGCCCTCGGGGTCGGCGAGCACGACCCAGGCGTCATTCTGCTCGACGGCATCGACGTGCCGGGCACCCATGTTCACCAGCCGCTCTATTTCGGCGTCGAGGTCGTCGGGGCGAAGGTCGAGGTGAAGGCGGTTGCGGGCGCGCTCTTCATGGTGCTGGAGGGTGAAGACGATGCGGGGGTGGCCGTCGCCGGCCGGGCCGATCACGACCTCGTGCGGGGCTACGCTCTCGACGCGGTGGTCGAGCACCTCGGCCCACCAACGGGCGAGGCGTTCCGGGTCGACGGCGTCCACGATCAGGGCGTACCAGCGACTCCCCATACACACCTCCGGTCGACGTGGGCACCCACCATACGCCGGGTGAACGGCCGTCGCAGCCGTGCGAAAAGCCGGAGGGGCCGGGCAGCTTAGTACCTTTCCGGACGCCTCATGAGCCAAACGTGCCTATTGCAAAATTCAAAGGCTGATCAGCCAGACGAACGTGCCCGAAAGCACGGAGTAGTCGATCAATGAGCGCGGGGTAACTTGCCCGGAGCGCATGGTAACGGGCCGGCGAACGGCCCCGCGCGTCCGCGATCAGCCAGTCAGGAGCAAGTGTTGCCTGCTATCGATGATTGTCTCCGCCGCGCCATGACCATCCGGGGTGCGATCGGGGCCAGCCTCATCGACTACACCACCGGCCAGACCCTCGGCCTCGAGGGCGGCCAGGAGAACGTCGCACCGCACGCGGACCCGACTGCCGCGGCCCTGGGCACTGCGAGCGTCATCCATGCCGCGATGCAGACCGCGGCCTACGCCCCGGCCGTTCCGGGGGACACGGTGGAGGACGTCATCATCAGCACATCGGCCGCGTACCACCTGATCCGGCCGGTACGCACCAGCTTCGACTCGCGACTGGTCCTCTGCGTCTGGCTCGACCGGAACGAGGGCAACCTGGCCATGGCCCGCCGGCGCATCCGCGCGCTGGCCGACGACCTCGCGTGAACGCGGTCGCGGTGGGGGCGAAGGCGGGCGCCCCCGGCAAGCAGCCCCGGTTTCCCGGGGGTACCTCGCCCGCCAAGGCCCTCGGGCAGCTGGCCGCGCAGGGCGCCACCGGCGCGCTGACCGTGCTCGGCCAGCCCGGCGGCGTCATCTTCCTGCGTGCGGGGCTGGTCAACGGCTGCGAGTCGCCGGCCGCGCCGAGCGTCGACCGGCTGCTCACCGCGTGCGGCAAGGTCGCGGAGCGGGTGTGGGAGACCATCCCGTCGCGGCCCGCCCGCGCGCTCGTCGAGGGCGGGCACGTCACGACGGCCGAGATCGAGCTCTGCGCGCTGCAGGCGCTCTACGACGCGGCCTTCTTCGTGCTGAGCACCGCGCGGGCCGAGCTGCGCTTCGACGAGGGGATCGAGCACTGGCTCGGCGCCGACGGCACGGTGACGGCGGACCAGGTGTGCGACCACGTCGCCCGCCAGCGGAGCATGCTCGGCGAGGTGCACCCCTCCGACGCAACCGACCTCGCACCGGTCGTGCCGGTCCCGCGGCCGGGACTCGACCGGGTGCTGCTGTCCGGCCTGCAGTGGGAGATCGTCCTGCACGCGGACGGGGAGCGCACCCCGCAGGAGCTCGCGGGCCTGCTGGGGCGCTCGGCCTACGCCGTGACGCTGGACGTGCGCCGGCTCGCGGCGGCGGGGCTGGTCGTGCCGCCGGAGACTCCCGCGGAGGAGCCGCAGGCAACCGCAAAAGCGATCGCCGTGGTACCGCAGGAACTTCTGCCGGCGCAGTTGCTGCCGCAGCGCGTCCCCGGCACCTTCACGTTCGAGGAACCGGCCCCCGCCCCGGCGCGCCGGGAACTGCCGGCCGGAGTCAGCGCGCTCGCGGTGCTTCCGGGGGCGATCGACAAGGTGCCGGACGACTCGCTGCTGAAACGGATCCGGGCGGCGCTGCAAGCGCTGCGGTAGGGCCGACGCCCGCCGCGGTGGAAAAGGAGGAGACGACTCGATGAGGACCGACGCGGAGCTACGCGGCGAGCTGCTCGCGGAGCTGGGCCGGCTGCGCAAGGCGGTACCGGAGATCACCGGGTGCCTGGTCGCCAGCACGGACGGCCTGCTCATCGCCGACGACGCCCAGGCGGTCATGGTCGAGGGCGTCGCGGCCCTGGCGGCGGCCTGCCTCGGCGTCAGCCAGCGCATCGTCGACAGCGCCGGTCACGAGGACTTTCAGGAGTTGCTCATCAGCAGCACGGGAGGGCACGTCGCGATGTACCTGGCCGGCCACGGCGCGGTGCTGCTGCTGCTCACCCGCGCCGACGCGAACGTGGCCCGGCTGCACCACGAGGCCCGGCGGGCCACCGCCCGGGTGTCCCGGGTGATGGCCGACGCCGCGCTGAGCTTCGCGCAGTCCGTGCCGGAGCCGGCGGCATGGTGAGCCGCGGCGGTGGCCTGCACCGCAGGCCCAGACGAAGTAATGGACCCCCCAGAAAACCCTCGGAGGTAGCCATGGCGGACATGGAAACTGCACTCAAGGAACTCATGCAGATCGACGGCGCGGTCGGCGTCGCGCTCGTCGACTACAACAGCGGCATGGCGCTCGGCGTCCTCGGCGGGTCGAAGGACCTCGACCTGACCGTCGCCGCGGCCGGCAACACCGATGTGGTGCGGGCCAAGATGCGCACGATCGAGATGCTGAACATGAAGGACAGCATCGAGGACATCCTGATCACGCTGGCCAACCAGTACCACCTGATCCGCCCGGTCACCGGCCGGTCCGGCAAGGGCCTGTTCCTCTACCTGGCGCTCAACCGGCAGCGGGCGAACCTGGCGCTGGCCCGCCACACGCTGTCCCGCGTCGAGGACGACATGGAGGTCTGACCCCTCCACCGAGAAGAAGGCCGGGGCGCCGTTGCCCCGGCCTTCTCAGTGCTCACCGGGGACTCGAAACCCGGTGAACTTTCACCTGTGTCCGGCTCACATCAGCGGGAGTCGGACCCGGTGGTCTCGATGGCCGCGCGCCCGGCCTCCAGGCGGGCGACCGGCACGCGGAACGGCGAGCAGGACACGTAGTCCAGGCCGACCTCGTGGAAGAAATGCACGGAGTCGGGGTCGCCGCCGTGCTCGCCGCATACCCCGAAGTGCAGGTCGGGCCGGGCCGCCCGGCCCTCGTCGACCGCGATGCGGACCAGCCGGCCCACCCCGTCGCGGTCGATGGACTCGAACGGCGAGACGCCGAAGATGCCCAGCTCGAGGTACCGCCAGAAGAAGGCCCCCTCGACGTCGTCGCGGGAGAACCCCCAGCCCATCTGGGTCAGGTCGTTGGTGCCGAACGAGAAGAAGTCCGCGGCCTGGGCGATGTCGCCCGCGGTGAGCGCGGCCCGGGGCACCTCGATCATCGTGCCGATCTTCACCTCGACGTCGAACTCGCCGATGATCTTCTCGGCCTCGGCGCGGATCGTCTCCAGCTCCTGCACGGCGCCGACCAGCGGCACCATGATCTCCGGGTGGGAGTCCGGCACGGCCGCGGCCGCCTCGACGATCGCCCGGACCTGCATCGCGAAGAGGCCGGGGATGACCAGGCCGAGGCGCACGCCGCGCAGGCCCAGCATCGGGTTCTCCTCGTGCATGCGGCGCACGGCGTCGAGCAGGTCCTTGTCTCGCCCAGGGTCCTCGCCGCGCTCCTCGGCCACGGCGACCTTTACCGCGAGGTCCTCCAGGGGCGGGAGGAACTCGTGCAGGGGCGGGTCGATCAGCCGTACCGTCACCGGCAGTCCGGCCATCTCGCGGAACAGGTCGGTGAAGTCGTCGCGTTGCAGCGGGAGCAGCTCGGCCAGGGCGGCCTCGCGCTGTTCGGTGGTGCGGGCCAGGATGAGCCGCTCGACGAGGGTGCGGCGCTCGCCGAGGAACATGTGCTCGGTGCGGCACAGGCCGATGCCCTGTGCGCCGAAGCGCCGGGCCCGGGCCGCGTCCTCGCCGGTGTCGGCGTTGGTGCGCACCCGCAGCCGGCGGCGCTCGTCGGCGTGGGTGAGCAGGCGGTGCACCGCGGAGACGAGCGCGTCGGCCCGGGGGTCGAGGGTGCCCTCGAAGTACTGCACCACGGGCGAGGGCTGCACGGGCACCTCGCCGAGGAAGACGCGGCCGGTCGTACCGTCGACGGAGATGACATCGCCCTCCGAGACCACGTGACCGTCCACCGTGAACTGTCCCTTGTGGAGGTTCACGTCGAGCTGGTCGGCCCCGCACACGCACGTCTTGCCCATCCCGCGGGCCACGACGGCGGCGTGCGAGGTCTTGCCGCCCCGGCTGGTGAGGATGCCCTGGGCGGCGATCATGCCGGGCAGGTCGTCGGGGTTGGTCTCCCGGCGCACCAGGATGACCTGCTCGCCCTCCTTGGCCAGGGCCACCGCGTGCTGGGCGTCGAAGACCGCCTTGCCCACGGCCGCGCCCGGCGACGCGCCGACGCCGCGGGTGAGCTGCTCCGGCGCCCCGGACAGGTCGAACGTCGGGAACATCAGCTGGGCCAGCTGCGCGCCGGTGACCCGCTGCACGGCCTCGTCGAGGTCGATGACGCCCTCGTCGACGAGGTGCGTGGCGATCACGAACGCGGCGGCCGCGGTGCGCTTGCCGACGCGGGTCTGCAGCATCCAGAGCTTGCCGCGCTCGATGGTGAACTCGATGTCGCACAGGTCCTTGTAGTGCTCCTCGAGCGTGGACATGATCGACATCAGCTCGTCGTAGCTGGCCTTGTCGAGCCGTTCGAGGTCCTGCAGCGGCATGGTGTTGCGGATGCCGGCCACGACGTCCTCGCCCTGGGCGTTGGCGAGGTAGTCGCCGTAGACGCCGCGCTCGCCGGTGGCCGGGTCGCGGGTGAACGCCACGCCGGTGCCGGAGTCGGCGCCGAGGTTGCCGAAGACCATGGCGACCACGTTCACGGCGGTGCCGAGGTTCGAGGGGATGCGCTCCTGGCGGCGGTACAGCACCGCGCGGTCGGCGTTCCAGGACCGGAACACGGCGCCGACGGCGAGGTCGAGCTGCTCGCGCGGGTCCTGCGGGAAGTCGCGCCCGGTGTGCTCGCGGAAGATCTGCTTGTACGCCCCGACGAGCTCCTTGAGGTGCCCGGCCTCGAGCCCGACGTCGTCGCGGGTGCCGGCGCGGTGCTTGGCGTCGTCCAGCGCGTGCTCGAACTCCTCGCCCGGCACGTCGCAGACGGTCTTGCCGAACATCTGGATGAGCCGGCGGTAGGAGTCCCAGGCGAAGCGCTCGTCGCCGCCCGCCTGCCCGGCCAGCCCGGCGACGCTGTCGTCGGTCAGCCCCACGTTGAGGACGGTCTCCATCATGCCGGGCATGGAGAACTTGGCGCCCGAGCGCACCGACACCAGCAACGGGTCGGCGGGCTCGCCGAGGCGGCGGCCCATCTTCTGCTCGAGGGCGGCGAGGTGCTCGGAGATCTCGTCCCGGCCGGGCATCTCGCCGGTCTCCAGGAACGCGCGGCAGGCATCGGTGGTGATCGTGAAGCCGGGCGGCACCGGCAGCCCCAGGTTGGTCATCTCGGCCAGGTTGGCGCCTTTGCCCCCGAGCAGGTCCTTGAGGTCCCGGTTGCCCTCTTCGAAGTCGTACACGAACTTCTGCACAACGCCTCCATACCCACTGAGCCCTCGTTTAGGTCCTGGGTGTGCGGGTCACCGTAAGTCGCGTTTCCGGTTCGCGGCCATGCCGGGTGACAAGTCTGACAAGAAACGGCACACCCTTCGATTCGCGCTGCATTTGGGAGCGGTCCCACGAGCAGAAACACGCATCGGTACCCCTGGGAGCGCTCTCTTTACGCTGTTTCGGGTCGATGCATTTTTATGTTTCGGCGACGCCGTTTCCGCGCAGTTCCGCGCTTTCGCGTTTGGGTCGCGCCGCGGGAACGTGGGACCATCGGTGCGTGTTGCAGCTCGGACCCCACACCGTCGACCCGCCCGTCGTGCTCGCCCCCATGGCGGGCATCACCAACGTGGCCTTCCGCCGGCTGTGCCGCGAACAGGGCGCGGGCCTCTACGTGTGCGAGATGATCACGACCCGGGCCCTGGTGGAGCGCAACCCGAAGACCATGTCGATGATCCAGTTCGCCGACGGCGAGCACCCGCGCAGCCTGCAGCTGTACGGCGTGGACCCGGCGACCATCCGCAAGGCCGTGGAAATGGTCGTCGACCAGAACCTGGCCGACCACATCGACATGAACTTCGGCTGCTCGGTCCCGAAGGTTACCCGCCGGGGCGGCGGCTCGGCCCTGCCGTGGAAACGCCGCCTGTTCTCCTCGATCGTCAACGCCGCCGTCTCGGCCGCCGCTCCCGCGGGCATTCCGGTAACCGTCAAAATGCGCATCGGCATCGACGACGATCACCGTACGATGCTTGACGCCGGCCGCATCGCCCAGGACGCGGGCGTCGCCTGGGTCGCCCTGCACGCCCGAACCGCCGCCCAGCGCTACTCGGGCGAGGCCGACTGGTCCGCGATCGCCGAACTGAAGTCCGCCCTGAACATCCCGGTCCTGGGCAACGGCGACATCTGGGAGGCGACGGACGCCCTGCGCATGATGTCGTCAACCGGCTGTGACGGCGTCGTCATCGGCCGCGGCTGCCTGGGCCGCCCCTGGCTCTTCGCCGACCTGGCCGCCGCCTTCGCCGGCTCGCCGGTCCGGACCCTGCCCACCCTGGGCGAGGTGGCCGCGCTGATGCACCGCCACGCGACCCTGCTGGTCGACTGGTGGGGCCGCGAACGCGAGGGCGTCACGGACTTCCGCAAGCACGTGGCCTGGTATCTGAAGGGCTTCCCCGTCGGCGGCGAACTCCGCGCGGCCATGGCGACGTCGTCGTCGCTGGACGAGCTCGGCGCGCTGCTGGGGCAGCTGGCGCCGGACGTGCCCTTTCCGCGCGAGATCCTCGGCCAGCCCCGGGGCCGCACCGGCACGCCGGCGAAGGTCGTCCTGCCGCAGAACTGGCTCGAAGACCGCGACACCGACGAAGTCCCGGAAGGCGCCGAACTCGACGACTCCGGCGGCTGACCCCGGTAACCAGCGAGCGGCGAGCTCGTCGAGAAGGTCCCGCAACGGCGCCCAGGCAACGGGGCGGCCGCTGTCTGGGCGCGGCCTTGCCGGGCGTGGTCCGGACCCCGGCCACGAAGCATGGTCGCGCGGCCCGAAAGGTGCTCGAAACTTTCGATACCGATGGTCGGCAACGGTTGCTTACACGCTGGGTGCGGTCCAGTCATAGTGGTCTTGACGTGGCATCCGTCGGTCGGATCGTCCGCGGAATCTCCGGAAGTCTTCCGATAATTCTTGCCAGCCGGGCAATCTCGTGCTCATAATTCGCTAGCTCGCGTTCGACGGCCATCGATCCAGGTTCGCCCGCCCGCGACCCGGATGTCCCGGCCGCCGAGCGCATGGCCCGGCCGGTCCGTGCCTGGTGCGCGTCGATGCGCCCTCACGTCGCCGGTCGAGCCGTCCGCCCGCCCCTCCGAGGAGGAAGCATCCATGAACGACACCCCCGCGCACCCGACCGGCCACAGGCGCCGCCGCACACGGCTGCTCATCAGCGTGGCCAGCGCCGTGTTCCTGGCCGCGGCGTCGCTGACGGTCGCCGGCACCGCCCACGCCGAGGCCGACCGGACCGTCACCTCGAACACGACCGGTACCCACAACGGCTACTTCTTCTCGTACTGGAAAGACAGCGGCAACGTCACCATGAACCTGGGTGGCGGCGGCAGCTACAGCGTCCAGATGAACGGCATCAACAACTCCGTGGTCGGCAAGGGCTGGAACCCCGGCTCCACGTCCCACACGGTGAACTACTCCGGCTCCTTCAACTGCGGTGGCAACTGCTACCTCGCCCTCTACGGCTGGATGACGAACCCGCTCGTCGAGTACTACATCGTCGAGAACTTCGGCTCGTACAACCCCAGCTCCGGGGCCACCCGGCTCGGGTCGGTCACCAGCGACGGCAGCACCTACGACCTCTACCGCACCCAGCGCGTCAACCAGCCCTCGATCCAGGGCACCGCGACGTTCTACCAGTACTGGAGCGTCCGGCAGCAGCACCGCACCGGCGGCACGATCAACGTGGCGAACCACTTCAACGCGTGGCGGCAGGCCGGCCTGACCCTGGGCAGCCCGAACTACCAGATCCTGGCGACCGAGGGCTACCAGAGCAACGTGAGCTCCAACATCACCGTCAGCGAAGGCTCCGGTGGCGGCGGTAACACCGGCGGTCCGACCAGCGGACCGACCACCGGCGGCGGCGGTAACAACGGCGGTTGCACGGCGACGCTGTCCGCGGGACAGAAGTGGGGCGACCGGTACAACCTCAATGTCGCGGTGTCGGGGTCCAGCAACTGGACCGTGACGTTGAACATGGCCTCGCCGTCGGTGGTCAGCTCGACCTGGAACGTCAACGCGACCTGGCCGAGCCAATACGTGATGGTCGGCAAACCCAACGGCAGCGGCAACAACTTCGGCGTCACGATCATGGCCAACGGGCAATGGACGTGGCCGTCGGTCTCCTGCAGTTCCGGGTGACGCCGCGGATCTGAGCACGGCACGCGTGGCGCGGCGGCCGAGGGGTCGCCGCGTCACCGTCGTCCTAGAACTCCTCCCAGGTGGCCGGGTCCTGCTTGACCGGCAGCTGCGCAACCGAGTCCACGGCGGTCATGTCCTCGCCGGTGAGCTCGAAGCCGAACAGGTCGGCGTTGGCCCGCTGCCGCCCCGGATCGGACGAGTGCGGTACCACGGTGAGGCCGCGCTGCACCAGCCAGCGCAGCACGACCTGGGCGGGGGTGACCCCGAGCCGGTCGGCCGCGGCCACGATCCCGGCGTTCCCGAGCACGCCGGTGTTGCGCTCCAGCGGGCTCCACGCCTGCACGACGGTGCCGCCGCCCCGCACGGCCGCCACCAGGCCGGCCCGCGCGTGCGACGGCGAGACCTGCAGCTGGTCGACGGCGGGGACGATGCCCGTCTCGGCGACGACGGCCGCGATGTGCTCGGGCAGGAAGTTGGAGACGCCGAGCGTGCGGATGAGGCCCTCGCGGTGCAGGTCGGCCATCTCGGCGTACGAGTCGGTGTAGCGCCCGACGGCCGGCAGGGGCCAGTGGATGAGGTACAGGTCGACGTAGTCGAGGCCGAGGCGCTCCAGCGAGGCCTCGAGGGCGGCGCGGGTCGAGCCGCGGCCCTGGTCGGAGCCGCGGAGCTTGGTGGTGACGAACAGCTCGGCGCGCGGGAGGCCGGACTCGCGCACGGCGGCGCCGACCGCGTCCTCGTTGCCGTACGACGCCGCGGTGTCGACCAGCCGGTAGCCGGCGGCGAGCGCGGCCAGGACGGCGTCGGTGGCCGCGCGGCCCTGCAGCGGCCAGGTGCCGTAGCCGGCGACGGGCATCCGGTGGCCGGAGTTCAGCGTCACGGTTGGGATCTGCATGGTCCAACCCTACGGACTCAGCAGCGCCGCCAGGCCGTCCAGCAGGCGACCCAGCCCGAACTCGAACAGGGTGTCCAGCTCGTAGTCCACCGCGTCCGGGCCCAGGGCGGCCAGCCGGGTGAAGGCCGGGAACGCGCCGCCGGCCGTGATGCGCGCGAACCGGGCCTCCTGGGCCGTGAACCACTCGACGTTGTCCACGCCCGTGTCCTGCTCGGCGTTCGCCTCCCACTCCAGGTTCACCGCCGTGCCGCGGACGTGGCTGGCCAGCATCATCGTGGCGTGCATGGCCACCGGCAGGGCCATCCCGGCCCGCTCCAGGGCGGCCAGGTTCCACTCCGTGTGGGCCATGGCCCGCTCGGCCATCGGCGGGCGGGTGAACGACATCACCTCGGCCACCCACGGGTGACGCCGGTACACGCCCCACTGCAGCCGCGCGGACGTCGCCAGGCTCGCGCGCCAGCCGGTGGACGGGTCGGGGCCGGGCAGCGGGGCCTCGGCGAACGCCGCGTCCGTCATCAGCAGCAGCAGCTCCTCCTTGCCGGCGACGTGGCGGTACAGCGTCATGGTCGGCATCCCGAGCGCGGCGGCCAGGCGGCGCATCGACAGCGCGGCCAGGCCGTCGGTGTCGGCGAGCCGGATCGCGGTCGCCACCAGCCGGTCCGCGGGGGAGGGCGCCGCGGACGCGCGGGCGCGGGGGCGGCGCGCCACCACGGTGCCGATGCCGGGCTGGGGCTCGACCAGGCCCTCCTGGCGCAGCGAGGTCAGCGCCTTCGTGGCCGTCGCCATGGCCACGCCGTAGGTCCGCATGAGCTCGCGCGTGGACGGGACGCGGTCGCCCGGGCGCAGGTCGCCCGCGGCGATGGCGGTGCGGATCCGCGCGACGATGCGCTGGGAAGGGGGCTCGGGCTGCACTAGTGCACACCCTACCGTCGCTCGCGCATCGTTGAGCGCCCGGACGCGGTGTTCGTACGGTGTACGCATGACGAGGGTACTGATCTGCGGCGCGAGCATCGCCGGGAACGCCGTGGCCGCGCCGCTGGCCCGCGCCGGGTGCGAGGTGACGGTCGTCGAGCGGGCGCCGGGGATCCGGGCCGGCGGGTACGCCGTCGACATCCGCGGGGTGGCGCTCGAGGTCGCCGAGCGCATGGGACTCGCGGCGCCGGCGCGGGAGTGCGGTACCGACACCGAAGGGACGAGCTTCGTCGACCGCAGCGGCCGGCGGATCGCCACGCTGCCGCTCGGGTTCGGGGTGCTCGACCCCGCCGACATCGAGATCATGAAGGGCGACCTCACCCGGCTGCTGCACGCGGAGGTGCCCGCGGGGGTCGAGTGGATCTTCGGGGACGCGGTGGCCGAGGTGCACCGGGGCGACACCGTGACGGTCCGGCTCGCGAGCGGCGGCGTGCGGGAGTTCGACTACGTGGTCGGCGCCGACGGCATCCATTCGCGCATCCGGGAGCTGGCGTTCGGGCCTTCGCAGCGGTACCTGCACCACCTCGGCAGCGTCAGCGCGGTCTTTACGGCCCCGAACGAACTGGGCATCGAGCGCTGGCAGCTGGTGCACTCGATGCCGGGCCGGGTGGTGAGCGTCAAGACCGACCGGGGCTCAGACACGGTGAAGGTGACGCTGCTGTACGGCGGCCCGATGCCCCCGCGCGACCGCGCCGAGCGGGTGCGCGGCGTCGAGGCCGCGTTCGCCGGGGCCGGGTGGGTCGTACCGCGGCTGCTGGAGCTGATGCGGGCCGCGCCCGACCTCTACGTGGCGCCGAACGCCCAGGTCAGGATGCCCGGCTGGACGGCCGGGCGGGTCGCGCTCGTCGGCGACGCCGGCTACGCCCCCTCCTCGCTCACCGGGCAGGGCACCGGCATGGCGCTCGTGGGGGCGTACCTGCTGGCCGGGCTCATCGCGCGGAACGGGGACCTGTCCGGGTACGACCGCGACCTGCGCGAGTTCGTCGACGTCAACCAGCGCGCCGCGCTCACGCCGGCCCGGGCCTTCGCGCCGAAGTCCGACCTCGCCGTGCGGCTGCAGCACCTCAGCATCCGCATGCTGCCGTACCTGCCGGGGCGGAACCTCATGATCGCGGCGATGACCCGCGAGGCGCGCCGCGCAGCGGGCGCCCTGACACTGCCCGCAGTAATCTCCTGACCCCAAAGGGTTTACTTCAGATCCGGTTTGATGCGTCGATGTAGGGGTGCAAGGTCGGCCGGACCCGGGTAGGCGCGCGATGGGTGATCGTGATGCGGCGATGGCCGCCATCCGCTCCGTGTACCTCATCACCGGCCGCATCAACACCGGCACCACGCTCGCCGAGACCCTCCAGCTGATCGTGGACGCGGTGGTCGACGGCATCGGGTTCACCGTCGCCGTGGTCAACTACCTGCACCCCGAGGGCGAGTACGAGGCGGTCGCGCTCGCCGGCTCCGAGGAGGCGCGCGCGACGCTGCTCGGGGCGCGCTACCCGGCGGAGGTGCTCGACGAGTACCTCGAACGCGCGGAGGCGTGGGGGCAGCTGCGGTACCTCCCGCACGAGCGGCACAGCGCCCACATCCACTCCTGGGTGCCCGACGAGGTGCCCGGCGGCGACGGCGTGCCCGAGGAGGAGCGCTGGCACCCGCTCGACGCCCTGTTCGCGCCGCTGCGGGCGCCCGACGGCGAGCTGGTGGGCATCCTCGGCGTCGACCTGCCCGCCGACGGGCGCCGGCCCGGGCCGCTGCAGCGCGAGCTGCTCGAGATGCTCGCCGCGCAGGCGGGCATCGCGATCAACAACGCCAACCTGGTCGAGGCCCTGCAGCGGGAGCGCCGGCATCTCGCGGCCAGCGAAGAGGCCTTCCGGCTGGCGTTCACCGGCGCCGGCAGCGGCATGTGCATGATCGGCGTCGACGGCGCGACCCAGGCCCGGCTGACCCGCGTCAACCCCGCCCTGTGCGAGCTGCTCGGCCGGGCCGAGGCCGAGCTGCTCGACCGGCCCGTCGCCGACCTGCTGCACCCCGACGACCTCGACCTGGCCCGGCTCGCCTTCGCCGCCGCGACGACCGGCAAGGGCATCCCGGTGCGCGACTACGAGATCCGCTGCGTGCGCGGCGACGGCGCCGTGATCTGGGTCGCCACGACGCTCTCGCTCGTGGCCGGGCCGCCCGCCTTCGGCATCCTGCAGGTGCAGGACGTCACCGGGCGCAAGGCCGCCGAGGCCGACCTGGTGCGCCGCGCGTCCCGGGACCCGCTCACCGGCCTGGCCAACCGCGACGCCCTGGCGTCCCCGCTGGCCGCCGCGGTGCGCCGCGCCCGCGCCGGACGGGGCGACAGCGCGCTGCTCTTCTGTGACCTCGACGACTTCAAGTCGGTAAACGACACGCTCGGCCACGACGCCGGGGACGCGGTGCTCATCGCCGTGGCCCAGCGGCTGTGCGCGCTCGTGCGGCCCAGCGACACCGTGGCCCGCCTCGGGGGCGACGAGTTCGTGGTGCTGGCCGAGGACCTGGCCGGCCTCGACGCGGCCGGGGTGGCCGCGCTCGTCGACCGGATCGAGCGCGCGGTCTCGGCGCCGGTGGTGCACGACGGGCACGTGCTGCGGGTGCGGGTCAGCGTCGGGGCGGCCGTGATCGATGCCACGGCGGGGGATGCGGGCGCGGCCCTGCGAACCGCCGATCGGGCGATGTACCAGGTGAAAGGCCACCGTCACGGGCGCGGGGCGGCCGATCGGGTGATAGCGCACGGTGAGCATTTCGGTGCGCCGGGTGGTATGCCATTGCTCCGGCTGGCCGAGGGCTGAACGGCCGGTTAGTGTCGGGTGGTCTGCCGCGGTCGACGCACCCCGAACAGCGGGGTCACCGCGCAGGCGCCGTCGAGCCGCGCCGTCCACTTCGGCGTCGCGGGCCGGGGACCCATCGCAGTCCTTGGGGTGTATCCGTGACCGAGTCACGGTAGGGCGAATCCTCCCGTCCGAACCCGTCAGCTAACCCGGTAGGCGGCACCGGAAGGAGAACCACGCGTGCTCGTCGACGCCCTGTGTCGTCTGTCTCCCGGACGGGTGATCGCCAGGACCTGAGCCTGGCCTGTCACACCCGTTGACCGTTCGCCGCCGCCGCGCGATCCCTTTGGCACCACGGGATCGTGCCGATGGCGCGCGCCCGCATCCGTCCGAGGAACCCATCTTGCTGAAACCGCTGTCGCTCAAACCGTTGCCACGCCAGTTCCAGCCCCGGCATCGCCGGGCCCTGCAACCCGTCAAGCCCGTGGTCGTGTCGGCCGTCATCCTGTCCGCAACGCTGCTCGCGTCCGGCTCGGCCGGCCGCTCCGCCGCCGGCCCGCCCGGTTCGCCGGTCGCCGTCGCCGCGGCCCCCGCGCCCGCCTACGCCCGGGACGCCTCGCTCGTCGTGACCGAGCTCGACGGGCAGGCCACGCTCGGCGACGCGCCCGCGCCGGCCACCCCGCCGCCGCCCGCCCCGCCGCGGCCGGTCGCCGGGCTGGACCAGACCCAGATGAACAACGCCGCCGCCATCGTCAAGCAGGGCCGCGCCCAGGGCGTGCCGGACAAGGGCCTCGTCGTCGCGGTGGCCACCGCGATGCAGGAGAGCGACCTGTACAACGTGGCGAGCCCGACCGTCCCGTCCTCGATGAAGCTGCCGCACGACGCCGTCTCGACCGACCACGACTCGATCGGGCTGTTCCAGCAGCGTGCGAGCCAGGGCTGGGGCAGCGTGCCGGAGCTCATGGACCCGGCGCACTCGGCGATGCTGTTCTTCAACGCGCTCGGCCGGGTGCCGGGCTGGCAGGGGATGAGCGTCACGGGTGCCGCGCAGGCGGTGCAGCGCTCCGCGTTCCCGGGGGCGTACCAGAAGCACGCCGACCGGGCCGAGCAGGTGGTCGCGGCGATCGCCTGATCTGTGTTTCCGGGCTGCCGCGGCGTCCGTCGCTGGTCCGGACCGTAACTCCCGTGGCCTCACCGTCCGCCGTTGGTCACGGCGGTGACCGGCCGTCCCGGCCGGTGGCCGGTGAGGGTTCGGGTGGGGAAGCGGCCGGTACCGGGGTCGCCGCCGGTGCCGGTGGGGCCGGGGCCCGGGGTGCGTTGAGGGCGAGCGTCGTCACGACGGCCAGCGCGAGCGCCGCCGAGCCGCCGGCGACCGCGGTCCGCCGAAGACGGCGCCGGCGGCCGTCGGCGACCACGCGGGCCAGGTCGACGCGGGAGGCCGGGGCCTCGTCACCGCCGTGCATGAGGCGCCGCAGCTGCCGGTCGTTCATCGTGGCCTCCTCGCGTCCAAAGGGTCCTCGAGCAGGCGCCGCATCGTGGCGAGCGCGGCCGAGGTCTGGCTCTTGACCGTGCCCGGGGCGCAGCGCAGGACCCGCGCGGTCTGCTCGACGGACATGTCGCAGAAGAACCGCAGCACCAGTACCGCGCGCTGGCGGTGCGGCAGCCGCGCGAGCGCCGCGTGCAACTCCAGCCCTTCCGGTACACCTTCCAGCGCGACGTCCTCGGCGCACCGCTCCGGCAGCCGGTCGACGGGCGACTCCCGGGCCGCCCAGCCGCGGCGCCGCTCGTCGATGAAGCGGTGGACGAGGACCGTGCGCACGTACGCGTCGACGTTCTCGGCCCGCCGGATGCGCCGCCAGCGCACGTACACGTCGGTCAGGGTGCGCTGGACGATGTCGTCGCCGCGGGTCCAGTCGCCGCACAGCAGGTACGCGGCGCGGCGCAGTCCGGGCAGTCGTTCCCGTACGAACTCGTGAAACTCATCCTCGATGGCGTCGGCCATACCCCTTAGGCGTAGGCGGGGCCCGGAACGGTTCGGCGGGTCTTGTGCTTGACCGCGCGGCCGAGCGGCCCTTGTGCTTTATCGCGCGGGTCTGGTGCTTTACCGCGGGGTTGCGGTGGCTCGGCGGGCCAGGGCGACCAGCTCGGCCACGGCGGCGGGGGAGGGCGAGGCGAGATCGAGTGTGAGCAGCGCCTGGGAGAGCAGCTCGTCGGCCTGGCGGCGGCACCACTCGCGGGCGCCGGACTGTTCGATGGTCTTCGCGGCGCGCTCCAGGTCGGCGTCGCTCAGGCGGGTGCGGCCCTCGAAGAGCGCGGCCAGCTCGTCGGCACCGGCCGCGATCGCCGCCGCGACCGGCAGCGAGCGGCGCCGGCGGCGCAGGTCGGCGCCGATGCCCGCGAGGTCCTCGGTGAACTGCACGGCCAGGCCCAGGCGCACGCCGAACAGCCGCAGCCGCTCGACCTGGGCCGGGTCGCCGCCGCCCGCGGCCGCGCCGAGGGCGCACGCGCAGCCGAACAGGGCGCCGGTGCGCTGCTCGACCATGGCCAGGGTGTCGCGCAGCAGGTCGGTGCGCTCCTCGCCGGCCGGGGTCGCGCCCGGGCGAGTGTCGCGCAGGGCCAGGGAGGCGTGCTGGCCGTGCAGCAGCTCCTGCACGGTATCGCCCAGCACGCGCAGCATCGCCCGGTCGGGGCTCGCCTGTCCGGACCGCTGCCGGATGCGCGCGGGGCTGCTGCGGGTGGGGTCGCCGGTGGCGATCACGTCGAAGGCCAGCGCCAGCAGTGCCTCGCCGCCCAGCGAGGCGGGCTCGGCGCCGACCACGCCCCAGGCGGTGCCGTCGGCGTGCTCGTCGACCAGGTCGCGGCGGATGGCCGACCAGTGGTGCATGAGCTCGACCGCGACCGCGGAGGGCACGGCGTCGTGCGGGTCGCCGCCGACCGCGTCCGCGCAGACCAGGGTCAGGGCGCTGCGCACCGAGACCGCCGGCGCGTCCACCCCGCCCCAGGTGAGGTGGTGCCACCCCAGCTGCAGCTCGGCGACCTCCCGCGACGGCTCGGGCAGCCGCCCGATCGCCGTGCGCAGGGGCGGGTCGACAAGCCTCCCGGCCCAGCGCAGCACGTCGTCCGTGGTCCTCAGCACGATGACCACAGGGGTCGCACCACCCATCGCAAATCGCACAGTCAGCGGGTACTGGAAGATCGGGCCGCGCCGATGCGGCCGCCGGGCTCTCGTGAGCCTGGTCAAGTATGCCGGTGCGGCCGGGCGCACATGCCGGAATCCGCAATGGAGAGGTCGTGTGGCGAAGACCGCGGTCGCCCGTACGGTGCGTGTCGGGGCAAAATCCGCGTGTCGCGCCGCCGGTCGTGCCGGATCCACAGTAGATGGTCGGGTCCAGGGCCATAGGGCCGCACCCTCGCGCCGAGTGCCGCCCGGAGGGGCGGTGCGGCCGCGCGAGTCGTAAATTGTCGTAGCCGCGAGGCAGGATAGGCGTGGACGGACTGGGGGAGGTGGCGGTTGGCCGGCAAGATCAAGGACGAGGACATCGCCCTGGTCCGGGAGCGCACGTCGATCGAGGACGTGATCTCCGAGCACGTCACGCTGCGTTCGGCGGGTGGCGGCAACCTCAAGGGGCTGTGCCCGTTCCACGACGAGAAGACCGCCTCCTTCAACGTCTCACCCACCCGCAACGTGTACTTCTGCCACGGCTGCGGCGCCGGCGGCGACGCGATCAAGTTCCTGATGGACCACGATCACCTCTCGTTCGTGGAGTCCGTCGAACGGCTCGCGTCCCGGGCCGGGCTGCAGCTGCACTACGTCGAGGCCGGCAGCGCGCCGGTGCGGCCCAGTGGCCAGAAGCACCGGCTCATCGCCGCGCACGCCGAGGCCGCGCGCTTCTACGCCGAGCAGCTCGGCACGCCCGGGGCCCGCAAGGCGCGCGAGTTCCTCGCGCAGCGCGGGTTCAGCAAGGAGGCGGCCGAGCGCTACGGGTGCGGCTTCGCGCCCGAGGGCTGGGACAACCTCGCCAAGCACCTGCGGGTGAAGGGGTTCTCGGCGACCGAGCTGACCACCGCCGGGCTGTGCCGCGAGGGGCGCTCCGGCGGGCTCATCGACCGGTTCCGGCGCCGGCTGGTCTGGCCGATCAAGGACATCGCGGGCGAGGTCATCGGCTTCGGCGCGCGGAAGCTGTTCGACGACGATGACGGGCCGAAGTACCTCAACACGCCCGAGTCGCCCCTGTACAAGAAGTCGCACGTGCTCTACGGCATCGACCAGGCCAAGCGCGAGATCGCCAAGCAGAGCCGGGTCGTCATCGTGGAGGGCTACACCGACGTGATGGCCTGTCACCTGGCCGGCGTGCCGGTGGCCGTGGCGACCTGCGGCACCGCGTTCGGCGGCGACCACATCTCGGTGCTGCGGCGGCTGCTCATGGACGCCGACGGCTACGGCGGGGAGATCATCTTCACGTTCGACGGCGACGCGGCCGGGCAGAAGGCGGCGCTGCGCGCGTTCGAGGACGACCAGCGCTTCGTCGCCCAGACGTTCATCGCCGTCGGGCCCGACAACATGGACCCGTGCGAGCTGCGCCTGGCCAAGGGTGACGCGGCCGTGCGGGACCTGGTCGCCGACCGGCAGCCGCTGCTCGACTTCGCGCTGCGCTCGGTCATCCAGCGCTTCGACCTCGACACCGCCGAGGGCCGCGTCGGCGCCCTGCGGGCCACGGCGCCGCTGGTCGCCAAGATCAAGGACCGGACGCTGCGGCCGGAGTACGCGCGCAAGCTCTCCGGTGACCTCGGCATGGAGCTCGAGACCGTGCAGCGGGCGGTCGCCGCGGCGGCCAAGGGCGCGGTCGACCCGATGCCGCCCCCGCAGCAGCGGCGCGTGCTCGCCCCCGACAGCGCCGAGGCGCTTGTCGAGCGGGAGGCACTGAAGCTCGCGCTGCAGGAGCCGGTGCTCGCGGGGCCGATGTTCGATGCGATCGGCCCGGAGATGTACACGCACCCGACCTACGCGGCGCTGCGCACCGCGGTGCTGGAGGCGGGCGGCGCGTCGAGCGCGACCGGCGGCGCGGTCTGGATCGAGCAGGTCCGCGAGGCCTGCCTGGACCTGGCCTCGGGCGCGACGGTGGCCGAGCTGGCGGTGGAGCCGCTGCGGCTGGACGGCGAGCCGGACCCGCGCTACGTCGAGGTGACGATCAACCGGCTCCAGCTCATGGCGCTGAACCGGACGATCGCGGAGCTCAAGTCGAAGCTGCAGCGGATCAACCCGGTCAGCAGCGCCGACGAGCACCTGCGGCTGTTCAGCGAGCTGGTGTCGCTGGAGCAGCACGCGCGGGCCCTGCGCGATCGCGGCGCGAGCCGCTGGTGAGCCGGTCGGGCATCTTGAACGAAACGAGGTCATAGTCCGTGTTCGGGTTCTTGCAGCGCAGAAGGCTGCCCGCCGAGCGCCGGCCGAAGCTCGGGCCGGACGAGCGCGTCGTGGCGTGGGCGGGCACGACCGGCGACAACGTCCTGGTGGCGACCAACCACGGGCTGTGGCTGCCCGGCGCGGACGAGCGGCTCGGCTGGCACGAGATCCACAAGGCGACGTGGTCCGGGCGGCAGCTCGCCGTGATCGCGGCGCGGGAGGTGCCGGTCGCGGACGGCGACTACGCGGTGATGGACGACCTGCCGCCGCTGGCCGTCACGCTGCTCGACCCCGACCGGGTGCCCGAGCAGGTGCGCGTGCGCGTCAACAAGTCGATCGCGCACACGTCGCACCATCCGCTCGAGGAGCTCACCGGCGTGCGGGGCGGGGTGCGCGTCGTGGGGCGGCGGGTGCCCGGGGTCAACGGGCTGCGCTGGACGGTGCGCTACGACGAGGGCGTCGACGCGTCCGCGCCCGGCGTGGCCGAGCACACGGCGGAGCTTGTCGCGTGGGCGAAGTCGGGCGTCGGCGCGGTCGCGTGAGCGCGGCCGGGACATCGGGCGGCGGCGCCGCCCGGGCCCCCGGCGGCGAGGCGCACCACGACCGGGGCGCAGTCAGGCGTCGGCGCGGTCGCGTGAGCGCTTCCGGGCGAGGCGCACGACGATCGCGGTGACCAGGGCGACGTCGAGGAACGCGCCCGGCACCTTCGTCTTCGTGGCCAGGCCCAGGCTGTCGGGCAGGGTCAGGAACGGCAGCGCGACCACGGCGACGTGCACGCCCGTGCGCAGGCGCCCGGTGAGCTCGGTGCCGGCGAGGACGGCGATGCCCGCGAGCGCGTACCAGGCGTAGAAGACCGGGCCGAGCACCGCCGTGGCCAGCATCGCCAGGCCGGCCGCGGTCAGCACGGCGTCGATGTCGGTGCGCCGGCGCAGGGCGCGCAGCCAGAGCCACAGCAGCAGGGCGGCCAGGACCGCGAAGCCGATCGTGCGGGCGGCGGCGACGACGGTACCGAACGCATCCGGCCGGCCCGCGACCCGCAGCACGTAGCCGGCCGCCATGCCCACGCCGCTCGGGATCGACAGCCACTGCACCAGCCCCGCGGTCGCGCCCAGCGCGCGCAGGAAGCCCAGCCCGTGGCCGGTGACGGCGGCGAGCAGCGCGTAGGTCGCGACCGTCGCGGCCACCGAGATCGTGCGGCGGCGCAGGGCCGGCAGCAGCAGTACCGCGAACGGCAACGCCACCAGCGCGGTCACCTTGACCGCGGCGGCCAGCCCGAACGCGATCCCGGACAGTCCGGCCCGGTCGCGGGTCGCGAAGACGAAGCCAGTGAGCACGAACCCGGCCACGAGGATGTCGTTGTGCACGCCCGAAATCACGTGTACCAGCACGAGCGGGCTGGCCGCGAGGACGGCGTTGCTGTCGGTGAGCCGGTGTGCGGCCGCCACGCAGAGCACCAGACCGAGGATCGCGACGAGCCGGAACAGCCCGACGGCGACGAGCAGGTGCCCGTGCGCGAGCCAGGCCACGGCGCCCGAGATCGCGAACCACAGCGGCCCGTACGGCGTCGGGGTGTCGCGCCACAGCGGCGGGACCTCCGACAGCCAGGTGCAGGGCAGCGCCGACGGGCCGTGCTCGTAGAGGTTGATGCCGGCGTCGAAGAGCTGACCCTGGCAGGCGTACGCGTACACGTCCAGCGCGCCCATGGGCGGCGCGACCAGCAGCGGCAGGCTCCACAGGGCGGCCGTGACCAGGAGACTCCGGGGCTGCTCGCCGCGCAGGTGCCACCAGGCGTAGGCGAGCATCAGCAGCGCCACGAACCACACGCAGACGCCGGTCACCCAGGCGGCGTCGTGCGTCCCGGGCTTGCCGGCCAGGAATCCGCTCAGCGCCAGCAGGGTTGAGGCGGCCAGCCCGAGCCATCGCACCTGGGCATCCTAATGGCCCCGAAAATTGTCGTACCCCACGGCTAGGGTCGGGTCGTGGTCGAGAACAGGGCATTGATAGCGGCGACGGCACTGGTCAAACGATTCGGGGATTTCACGGCCGTCGATGGCATAGATGTCCGGGTGGCGGCCGGGGAGGCGTTCGGGTTCCTGGGGCCCAACGGCGCCGGCAAGTCCTCCACGATGCGGATGATCGGGTGCGTGTCGCGGCCCACGAGCGGGCGGCTGAGCATCCTGGGCCTGGACGCGGCGCGGGACGGGCCGGCGATCCGGGCGCGGCTCGGGGTGTGCCCGCAGCAGGACACCCTCGACCCGGAGCTCACGGTGCTGGAGAACCTGGTGGTCTACGCGCGGTATTTCGGGATACCGCGCCGCCTCGCCCGCGAGCGGGCCCGGGAGCTGCTCGACTTCGTGCAGCTCGGCGACCGGTCCGGCGACAAGGTCGAGCCGCTGTCGGGTGGCATGAAGCGGCGGCTGACGATCGCCCGGGCGCTGGTGAACGAGCCCGACCTGGTGCTGCTCGACGAGCCGACGACCGGCCTCGACCCGCAGGCCCGGCACCTGGTTTGGGAGCGGCTGTTCCGGCTCAAGCAGCGGGGCGTGACGCTGGTGCTGACCACCCACTACATGGACGAGGCCGAGCAGCTGTGCGACCGGCTCGTGGTGATGGACAACGGCCGGATCGTCGCCGAGGGCTCGCCCCGGGAGCTGATCGCGCGGCACTCGACCCGCGAGGTGGTGGAGGTGCGCCTCGACCTCGACAACAGCGACGCGCCCGACAAGCTCGACGGGATCGGCGAGCGGGTCGAGGTGCTGCCCGACCGCACCCTCGTCTACACCGAGGACGGCGACGCCGCGCTGGCCGAGATCGCCGCGCGGGGGCTGCGGCCGTCGAGCACGCTGGTGCGCCGCGGCTCCCTGGAGGACGTGTTCCTGCACCTCACCGGCCGGACGCTGGTGGAGTGATGGGGACGCTCGCGGTGTTCGAGTACCACCTGGTGTCCTACCGGCGCATCTGGCGCGGTTCGGTGCTCAGCTCGTTCGCGCTGCCGGTGATGTTCCTCGTCGCGATGGGGGTCACCGTCGGCGGCTACGTCGACGCGCGCCCGTCCGGCCTCGGCGCGCCCTACCTCGACTGGATCGGGCCGGGGCTGCTCGCCTCGACGGCGCTGCAGGTCGCGGTGAACGACGCGACCTGGCCGGTGTATTCGATGTTCCACTGGATCCGCAGCTACCACGCGATGCGGGCGACGCCGGTGACGTCGGCCGGGATCCTGCGCGGGCACCTGCTGTACGTCGGGCTGCGGGTCGGCGTCGCCACGCTCGCCTTCCTGCTCGTGCTGCTGCCGTTCGGCGCCCTGCACTCGTGGTGGGCCCTGGCGACGTTCGCGCCGGCGATCCTGACCGGGCTGGCGTTCGCGGCGCCGTCGTTCGCGTTCGCCGCGGCGGTGGACAGCGACGGGTACTTCGCGGTGCTGTTCCGGCTCGTGGTGGTGCCGATGACGCTCTTCGCCGGGGTGTTCTTCCCGGTCGGCGGGCTGCCGGCGCCGGCCCGCGCCCTCGCCTACGCCTCGCCGCTGTGGCACGGGGTCGAGCTGTGCCGCGCGGCGACGCTGGGCACGGCGACGGCCTGGGGCGTGTGGGCGCACACCGCGGTCCTCCTCGCCTACGCCGCGGTCGGCTACGCCCTCGCGGTGCGCGGGTTCGCCCGGCGGCTGGAGGACTGAGCGATGCTGCTCGGGGGCGCCCTGTCCGTGGCCGCGCGCAACGTGGCGGCGGCGCGGCACATGACCTACTGGCTCGTGCTGGCGTCGGGGTTCGCGGAGCCGATGCTGTACCTGTTCTCGATCGGGGTCGGCGTCGGCCGGCTCATCGGCGACGTGCCGATCGGGGGCGGGCGGGCGGTGTCCTACGCCGAGTTCGTCGCCCCGGCGACGCTGGCCGCCTCGGCCATGACGGGCGCGATGGCCGAGACGGTCATGAACTTCTACGGGAAGCTGAAGTTCATGAAGCTGTACGACGCGACGCTGGCCACGCCGGTGACGCCGCTGCAGCTGGCCTCGGGCGAGCTGCTGTGGGCCCTCGCCCGCGGCGCCTTCTACTCGGCCGCGTTCCTCGTCGTGATGGTCGCCCTGGACCTCACCACCTGGGCGCGGGCCCTGCTCGCCTTCCCCGCCGCGATGCTTGTCGGGTTCGCGTTCGGCGGGCTGGGGATGGCGGTGTCGACGTTCCTGCGCTCGTGGCAGGACTTCGACTACGTGAACGTGGGGCAGTTCGCGCTGTTCCTGTTCAGCGGGACCTTCGCGCCGCCGGCGGGCTACCCGCCGCTCGCGCGCGCGGTGGTGGAGCTGACGCCGCTGTTCCACGGGGTGGAGCTGATCCGGGGCCTGAGCCTGGGCGTGTGGTCGTGGGGTCTGGCGGGGCACGCGGCGTACCTGGTGGCGCTGGCCCTGGCCGGCCTGTGGCTGGCCGGTCGCCGCCTGGGCCGGCTGCTCCTGACGTGACCGACCCGCCGCCCGCCTGGGCCGCTGCTTTGGACGTGAGCGGCCGCCGTCTGTCCGGGCCGCTGCTTCCGACGTGACCCGTCCCTGCCTGGCTGGGCCGCTGCTTCCGACGTGACCCGTCCCTGCCTGGCTGGGCCGCTGCTTCCGAGGCGACCTGCCGTTGCCTGTCTGGGCCGCTGCTTCCGGCGTGACCTGGTGCCTGGGTCGGCTGCTCCCGGCATGACCGCCGGCGGTGGGCGGTGCGTATGAAACGCTCACCGGCCGGCGGTGGTCGGTGTGCCTGGAGCGCTCACCCGCCGCGGTGCTCGGTATGTATGGGAGCGCTCACTCGCCGTGGGCGGGCGCCGTGTCCCGAACGTTATGGTGCGCGATTCGCCCCGATTTCGACGATGGTGATGATCTCGCCATAGGTCGCCTGAGCTGGGGTGATGTTCTTATTTTTGGAACGGGCGAACTTCCGTTGGAATCAGCAAAAGTTTGGTAACGAGCGCCAGAAGGTCTAGACGGGGTTCTCGGCAGCGCCTAGAGTCTCGACGCAACACGGGTGTAACGCGGGCCACACAGGCCGGCAATCACCCCGGTTCCGGCGGTGTGGTGGTGTTGCCGCTAGTCGCGGTGCGCCAGGGGACTGCGACCTGACGAGGAGGTGCCCAATGAACACGGTCAGCGCCATCGACAACCCGGTTCAGTCGCGCCTGCTCCGGCTGTTGCGGGACACCGGGGCACTGTCGCGGGCCGAGCTGGCGGACCGTCTCGAGGTACCGCGGCCGCGCCTGCTGGCCGACCTCGACGCGCTCGTCGCCACCGGGCTCATCCGTGAGGCCGGGCCCGCGGCCAGCCGGGGCGGGCGGCGCTCGACGCTGGTGGAGCTCAACCCGGGGCTGCGCTTCGCCGCGGTCGACCTCGGGGCCAGCTCGATCGACGTCGAGATCACCGACGGGCGGCTGGAGCCCCTCGCCGCGTACGGGGAGCCGGCGGACATCCGCTCCGGACCCAAGGTCATTCTCCAGCGGGTCAACGAGATCCTGCACAAGTTCCGGGCCGAGGGCGCGTACGAGCGCCTGAACGCCATCGGGATCGGGGTGCCGGGGCCGGTCAGCTTCCGCGACGGCGTGCCCGTGTCGCCGCCGATCATGCCCGGCTGGGACCGGTTCCCGGTGCGGGAGGCGCTCGGGCGCGAGCACAACTGCCCGGTCGTCGTCGACAACGACGTCAACATCATGAGCATCGGCGAGCGCTACGGCGGCGTCGCGCACTCGGTCGACAACCTGCTGTTCCTCAAGGTCGGCACGGGGATCGGGTGCGGCATCTACCTCAACGGCGAGGTGTACCGGGGCACCGACGGCTGCGCCGGCGACATCGGCCACATCCAGGTCGACAGCCACGGGCCGGTGTGCTCGTGCGGCAACGTCGGCTGCCTGGAGGCCCTCTTCGGCGGCGGCGCGCTCGCGCGGGACGCCACGGCGGCGGCGCGCAGCGGTGCGTCGCCCGCGCTCGCGGACCGGCTCGCCGCGGGCGGCCCGGTGACCGCCAAGGACGTCGCCGACGGCGCGGCCGAGGGCGACGTCACCTGCATCCGGCTGATCCGCGACGGCGGACGGCGCGTCGGCGGGGTGCTCGCCGGCCTGGTCAGCTTCATCAACCCGTCGATGATCGTGATCGGCGGCGGCCTGGCCGGGCTCGGGCACATCCTGCTCGCCGAGATCCGCAGCGTGGTGTACCGGCGCTCGCTGCCCCTTGCGACCGGCAACCTGCCGGTCGTCCTGTCCGAGCTCGGCCCCCGCGCCGGCGTAGTCGGCGCCGCGGTGCTGGCCAGCGAACTCGCATATGGACGGCCATCATGACAGATCCCCCGGCACCCGACCGCGAAGAAGTCCTCCGCCTCACCGACGTCGTCAAGACCTTCCCCGGCGTGCGCGCGCTCGACGGCGTGCAGCTGGAGGTCCGGGCGGGCGAGGTGCACTGCCTGCTCGGGCAGAACGGCGCCGGCAAGTCCACCCTGATCAAGGTGCTCGCCGGCGTGCACGCCCCGGACTCCGGGGAGGTCCGGTGGCTGGGCGAGCCCGCCTCCTTCGGCAGCCCGCAGGCCGCCATGAAGGCCGGCATCGCCACCATCTACCAGGAGCTCGACCTCGTCGACGGGCTCAGCGTCGCCGAGAACATGTACCTCGGCCACGAGCCCGGCACCGCCGGCTTCGTCGGGCGCCGCACGATGCGCCGCGGCGCGGCCGCGATCCTGGCCCGCCTCGGCCACCCGGAGATCCCGGTCGCCCGGGAGGTCGGCAAGCTGCCCGCCGCCGCCAAGCAGATCGTGAGCATGGGCCGGGCGCTGTCGCGGGAGGCGCGGCTGCTCATCATGGACGAGCCGAGCGCCGTGCTCGCCCACGACGAGGTCCAGAACCTCTTCCGGATCGTGCGCGGGCTCACCGACCAGGGCATCGCGGTCATCTACATCTCGCACCGCCTCGACGAGATCCGCGAGATCGGCGACCGGGTCACGGTGCTCAAGGACGGGCGCACCACCGCCGCGAACCTCGACGCCAAGACGACGCCGAACCGCGAGCTGGTGAGCCGGATGACGGGGCGCACCATCGAGTACGTCTTCCCCGAGCGGCCGGCCCCGAAGACGGGCAGCCCCCTGCTGCTGCGGGTCGACGGGCTGACGCTGCCGGGCCGGTTCGCGGACGTGTCCCTGCGTGTCCACAGCGGAGAGATCGTGGGCATCACGGGCCTCGTCGGCTCGGGCCGTTCCGAGGTCCTCGAGTCCATCTACGGGGCGCGCCGGCCTTCCACCGGTACCGTCGAAATGCTTGGAAAAAAGGTTCGCAAGGGCAGCGTCAACGCGGCCGTGCGGGCCGGCATCGGCATGGCGCCCGAGGAGCGCAAGAGCCAGGCGCTGCTGCTGGGCGAGCCGATCTACCGCAACGTCACCCTCGCCGGCTTCGCCCGCTACGCCCGCGGCGGCTTCACCGACGCCGGCCGCGAGCGCGCCGTCGCCGAGGACGTCACCCGCCGCCTCGACCTGCGCCCGGCCGACGTGCGCCGCCCGGTGCGGACGCTCTCCGGCGGCAACCAGCAGAAGGTCGTCGTCGGGCGGTGGCTGCTCGGCGGCACGAAGCTGCTGCTGCTCGACGAGCCGACCCGCGGCGTCGACGTGGGCGCGCGGGCCGAGCTGTACCAGGTCATCCGCCGCCTCGCCGACGAGGGCGTCGGCGTGCTGCTCGTCTCCAGTGAGGTGCCCGAGGTGCTCGGCCTCGCCGACCGCGTGCTCGTCATGCGGGAGGGCCGGCTCGTGCGCGAGGCGCCCGCCGGCGAGCTCGACGAAGACACCGTGCTCGACCTGGTCATGGCCGGGTCGCTGCTCGACGGAGCCGATCTGACGAGCATGAGCCCTGAAGGGACCGCCGTATGAGCACCGCCACTGAACCGGTGGACGTCCATGACGCGCCCCGCGTGACCGCGCAGGGCTGGTGGCAGCGCGAGAGCGCGGACCACGCCAAGCGCAACCTGGCCCTGATCGGCGTGCTGCTCCTGCTGCTGGTCATCGGCGCGATCACCAAGCCCGAGATCTACCTCGACGCCGAGCGTCTGTGGAACAACGAGCTGACGGTACTCACCCAGGCCTCCAGCATCGGGGTGCTGACCATCGGCATGACCTTCGTGATGATCAGCGGCGGCATCGACCTGTCCGTCGGGGCGCTGCTGGCCCTGGCCAGCGTCTGGTGCACCACGGTCGCCACGCAGAGCTACGGCACCTTCTCCATGCTCTTCGCCGCGGTCGCGGTCGGCGCGGTGGCGGGCCTCATCAACGGCGGCCTGATCGCGTACGGCCGGCTGGTGCCCTTCATCGCGACGCTCGCGATGATGCTGTCGGCCCGCGGCCTCGCCCAGAGCATCTCCGGCTCGCAGACCCAGATCAACCACGACGCGTTCATCAACGGCTTCGCCACCAACAAGCTCCTCGGCGTGCCGGTCGTGGCCATCATGTTCCTGGTCGTGGTGGTGCTGGGCTGGGTGCTGCTGAACCGGACCACGTTCGGCCGGCGGACCATCGCCATCGGCGGCAACGCCGAGGCCGCCCGGCTCGCCGGCATCAACGTGCGGCTGCACACAGTCCTGCTGTACGTCCTGTCGGGCGTCTGCTGCGGCATCGCGGCCCTCATCGTGGTCTCGCAGACCACCTCCGGCAGCAACACCCACGGCGACCTGTACGAGCTCGACGCGATCGCCGCCGCCATCATCGGCGGCACCGCGCTGACCGGGGGCCGCGGCACCGTCGTCGGCTCGCTGCTCGGCGTGCTCATCTTCACGCAGATCACCAACCTGTTCGTGATCAACAATCTGCAGACCGACGCCCAGCGCATCATCAAGGGCGGCATCATCGTCGTCGCCGTGCTCATCCAGGCGTTCCCGGTCATCTCGCTCTGGCGCCGCCGAAAAGCCACTTCCTGACGCTTCCTTCCCCACAGCTGCCGTCCACGCCGGGACGACAGCGCGGATCCGCACACCCAAAACACCCCAATTGGAGGTCGCGATGAGCGACATGTCCCGCCGCCGACTGATGTTCGGCGGGGCTGCCCTCGGCGCCGGTGCGCTGCTGGCCGCCTGCACGTCGAACGACACCAAGGACAGCCAGCCGCAGACCAACACCAAGGAGGGCAACGCCGCCAGCGAGGCCCCCGGCAAGGCCGTCACCATCGGCTTCTCCGCCCCGGCGGCCGACCACGGCTGGATCGGCGCCATCACCGCCAACGCCAAGGCGCAGGCGGCGAAGTTCTCCGACGTCACGCTGAAGGCGGTCGACGCCGGCAAGGACGCCCCCGCCCAGATCGCCGCGCTGGAGACCCTGATCGCCAGCAAGCCGGACGCGATCGTGCTGCTGCCGCAGGACGGCGCCCAGCTCACCGCGATCGGCAAGAAGGCCATGGACGCGGGCATCATCGTCATCAACCTCGACCGCGAGTTCTCCGACTCGGCCGCGTCGTTCTGCCTCATCAAGGGCGACAACTACGGCATGGGCGTCGCCGCCGGGCACTACGTCGGCGAGAAGCTCAAGGGCAAGACCGACGCGGTCATCGGCGAGATCCCCGGCATCGACGAGCTGCAGCTGACCAAGGACCGCTCGAAGGGCTTCGCCGACACGCTCAAGACCTACGGGCTCACCGTCAAGCACCGCGTCGCGGCCGGCTTCACGGTGCAGACCGGCCAGTCCGCCGCGGCGAACCTGCTGCAGGCCGCGCCGAAGCTCGACGCGGTGTGGAACCACGACGACGACCAGGGCGTCGGCGTGCTCGCCGCGATCCAGCAGGCCGGGCGCAAGGAGTTCTTCATGGTCGGCGGCGCGGGCTCCCGCGACGCGATGGACCACATCAAGGCCGGCGACACCGTGCTCACCTCGACGGTCACGTACCCGCCGTCGATGGCCTCGTCGGCGATCATCCTGGCCCGCCTCGCGGCCCAGGGCAAGGGCATGGGCGACCTGGTCGAGCTGCAGGTGCCGAAGCTGATCGTGCTGCAGTCCGAGACGATCACCAAGGACAACGTCGACAAGTACCTGCCGCTCGGCTTCAAGTCCTGAACGACCGCACTTCAGAAAGGAACCGCCAGTGTCCAGTCAGGAGCTGCGCGTCGGCATGGTCGGGTACGCCTTCATGGGGGCCGCCCACTCGCAGGCGTGGCGCACCGTGAACCGGGTCTTCGACCTGCCGGCGCGGGCGAGCATGGTCGCCGTCTGCGGTCGCGACGCGGCCCGGGTGGCCGAGGCTGCGGCCCGGCTCGGCTGGGCCGAGGCGGTGACCGACTGGCGCGAGCTGATCGCCCGGGACGACATCGACGTCATCGACGTGTGTACCCCGGGCGACAGCCACGCCGAGATCGCCATCGCCGCGCTCGAGGCGGGCAAGCACGTGCTCTGCGAGAAGCCGCTGGCCAACACCGTCGACGAGGCCCGGGCGATGGTCGCGGCCGCGGCCAAGGCCCGGGCGGCCGGGGTGCGCTCGGCCTGCGGGTTCAACTACCGCCGCGTGCCGGCGGTGAGCCTCATGCGCAACATGGTCGCCGCGGGCCGGCTCGGCGCGATCCGCCACGTCCGCGCCGTCTACCTGCAGGACTGGATCGTCGATCCGAGCTTCCCGCTGGTGTGGCGGCTGCAGAAGGAGAAGGCCGGCTCGGGCGCGCTCGGCGACATCGGCGCGCACATCATCGACCTGACCCAGTTCGTCACCGGGCAGCGCATCACCGGCGTGTCCGGGCTGACGGAGACGTTCATCAAGGAGCGGCCGCTGCCCTCGTCCTCGACCGGGCTCTCGGCGTCGGCAACTTCGGGGCCGGCGGCCACGGGCGAGGTCACCGTGGACGACGCCGCCTTGTTCATCGCGCGGCTCGACGGGGGAGCGGTGGCGACGTACGAGGCGACGCGGTTCGCGACGGGGCGCAAGAACGGGCTGCGGGTGGAGGTCAACGGGGAGCACGGCTCGCTGGCCTTCGACCTCGAGCGGCTCAACGAGCTCGAGTTCTTCGACGCCACCCGGCCCGCGGCCGAGCAGGGCTGGTCGCGCATCCTGGTGACGGAGGGCGAGCACCCGTACCTCGGCGCCTGGTGGCCGCCGGGGCACATCATCGGGTACGAACACTCCTTCACCCACGAAATGCGCGACTTCATCGAGGCGGTCGCGACGGGCGCCGACCCGACGCCGTCGTTCGAGGACGCGCTGCAGGTGCAGTTGGTGCTCGACGCGGTGGCGCGCTCCGACTCGTCGTGGATCAGCGTGGCGTCATGAGCGACCCGTACGCCCCCACACCCGCGGACCGGTTCCCGGTCGGGCGGGCGTCATGAGCGACCCGTTCGCTCCGACTCCGGCCGACCGGTTCTCGTTCGGGCTTTGGACCGTGGGCTGGCAGGCTCAGGACGTCTTCGGCTCGGCCTCCCGACCGGCGCTCGACCCGGTCGAGACCGTGCACCGGCTGGCGGAGCTGGGGGCGTACGGCGTCAGCTTCCACGACGACGACCTGATCCCGTTCGGCAGCGACGAGACCGTGCGGGACAAGCTCGTGGCGCGCTTCCGCGTGGCGCTGGACGACACCGGGCTCGTGGTCTCGATGGCGACCACGAACCTCTTCGGCCACCCGGTCTTCAAGGACGGCGCGTTCACCGCCAACGACCGCGCCGTCCGCCGGTACGCGCTGCAGAAGGTGCTGCGCAACATCGACCTCGCGGCCGAGCTGGGCGCGCCCACCTACGTGCTGTGGGGCGGCCGCGAGGGCGCGGAGTCCGGGGCCGGCAAGCAGATGCGGGCCGCCCTGGACCGGTACCGCGAGGCCATCAACGCCATCTGCGCCTACATCCGCGAGCGCGGGTACGACATCCGCCTGGCCATCGAGCCCAAGCCCAACGAGCCGCGCGGCGACATCCTGCTGCCCACGATCGGCCACGCGCTCGCGCTCATCTCGACGCTCGACGAGCCGTCCCGGGTCGGGCTCAACCCCGAGGTCGGCCACGAGGAGATGGCCGGGCTGAACTTCGCGCACGGCATCGCGCAGGCGCTGTGGCACGGCAAGCTGTTCCACATCGACCTCAACGGCCAGCACGGGCCCCGGTTCGACCAGGACCTGCGCTTCGGGGCGGGCAACCTGCGCGGCGCGTTCTGGACGGTGGACGTGCTGGAGAACAGCTCCGGCTACCCGACCGCCTACGCCGGCCCGCGCCACTTCGACTACAAGCCCCCGCGCACCGAGGACGCCGACGGCGTCTGGGTCACCGCGGCGGCCTGCATGCGCAACTACCTGATCCTGCGCGAGAAGGTCCGCGCGTTCCGCGACGACCCGGAGGTGTCGGCCGCGCTGGCCGGCGCGCGCGTCGACGAGCTGTCGGTGCCGACGCTGCTGCCGGGCGAGTCCGTGGCGCAGCTGCGGGCCGAGGAGATCGACATCGACGCCGTGGCCGCGCGCGGGATGGCGTTCGAGCGCCTCGACCAGCTGGCGATGGAGCATCTGCTGGGGATTCGGGGCTGAGTCTGCTTCGCCGGGCCCGGTGGCGAGGGACCGCCCGCGGTTGCGCCCCGCGGGCGGGGGTACCTGGCCCGGTGGAGAGCAGGACCGGAGCGCCGGTGCGGTGCCCTTAGCCGGGCACCGCGCCGGGCCCCGGGGAACAAGTACGACCGGTGCGGATGCCCTCACTCGGGTGACGCGCCGGGCTCGGAGACGAGGTACGACCGGAGCGACGGTGCGGCGCCAGCCAGGCGACGTGTCGGGCCCGGACAACTTCACACACAACACGACATGACAGCGCGGCGGCGCGCGCACATCCGGCAACGACGCGATCGTGAGGAACTGTCATGACCATCCGCTCGTGGCTCGCCGCCGCTACGGCCAGCCTCATCGCCGTGTTGAGCGTGTTGCTCGCCGTCCCCGCCAGGGCGGCCGACGCGCCGTACAAGGTGCTGGTCTTCTCCAAGACGGCCGGCTTCCGCCACTCGTCCATCCCCAACGGCATCGCCGCCGTGCAGGCCCTGGGCGCCGCCAACAACTTCACCGTGACCGCCACCGAGGACGCCGGCGCGTTCACCGCGAGCAACCTCACGCAGTTCCAGACTGTCGTTTTCCTGTCGACCACCGGCGATGTGCTCAACGACGCGCAGCAGACGGCGTTCGAGGCGTACATCCGCGGGGGCGGCGGGTACGTCGGCGTGCACGCGGCGGCCGACACCGAGTACTCGTGGCCGTTCTACGGCACCCTGGTCGGGGCCTGGTTCTCGTCGCACCCGGCGATCCAGGCGGCGACGGTGAACGTCGAGGACCGCGCGCACCCGGCGACCGCGCATCTGAGCGCGACATGGACACGAACGGACGAGTGGTACAACTACCAGACGAACCCGCGCGCGAGTGCGCATGTCCTCGCCTCGCTCAACGAGTCGTCGTACTCGGGCGGCACCATGAACGGCGACCACCCGATCACGTGGTGCAAGACGATCGACAGCGGGCGCTCGTTCTACACGGGCTTCGGTCACACCGAGGAGAGCTACACGGACTCGGCGTTCGTCGCGTTGCTGTTCGGCGCGATCCGGTACACCGCCAAGCGGGTCGACGGCGACTGCTCGGTTGCGTCCACCCCGCCGTCCACGGCCGTGCAGGGCGAGTCGTTCACGTCGACCAGCGGTGTGCAGATTGCGACGCACACTCCTGCAGCCGGAGGCAAGACGGCCGGTTTCATCGACAACGGCGACTGGGCCGCGTACAACGGCGTGGCGCTCTCCTCGGCCAAGGGCATCACCGTGCGTGTCGCCTCGGCCGGCGCCGGCGGCACGATCGAGGTCCGGGCGGGCTCGTCGACCGGCACGCTGCTCGGGACCGTGACCGTGCCCGGCACGGGCGGCTGGGAGTCGTACCGCGACGTGTTCGCGACGTTGTCCAGTTCGACGTCCACATCTGTCGCTCTGGTGTTCAAAGGCACCGGCGGCTCGCTGTTCGACGTCGACCAGTTCACGATCGCGCGCACCGCGCTCACCCGGCAGGGTGAGGGCTGGACGTCCACGAGCGGCATGCAGACGGCCGCGCACGCGGGCGCCACGGGTGGGCAGACGGCCGGCTTCATCGACAACAACGACTGGGCCGCGTACGGCGGCGTGTCGCTGAGCGCGGTCGCCGGGGTGCGCGTGCGCTGGTCGTCGGCGGGGGCCGGCGGCACGATCGAGTTCCGCGCGGGCTCGCCGACCGGGGCGCTGCTGGGGACGCTGCCGGTGACGAACACGGGCGGGTGGGACACGTTCCGGGAGGCCGCGGTCCCGCTGTCGGCGTCGACGGCCCAGGTGCTGTACCTCGTGTGCCACGGCGGCACGGGCTCGCTGTTCGACATCGACGAGTACACCCTCATCGGCTGACATTCGTCGGCCGTCGCTGGCGGGGGAGGGGCCGAGACGCCGACCGGCCTCTCCTTCGGGACCCGCCCGCCCGGACAGTGCTCCGCGCGCGGCCCTCCGGTTCGGTGACGCCGACTCCGGACCGGTTCGCCGTCGCGGCGTCCGGGCGGGCGGGCAACCTCTTTTGCTTTGCTGCCAGGTCTTTTAGGATTGGCTCGTGGGGGCGCAACCCACTGTTTGTTTACGTCGTAGATTTCGCAGGTATCCCTCGCGCCTGAACCTTCATTCCGGAAGGACAGCACTATGGCGCGTCCAATCACGCTCTTCACCGGTCAGTGGGCCGACCTGCCGTTCGAGGAGGTCTGCCGCCTGGCGTCCGAATGGGGCTACGACGGCCTCGAGATCGCCTGCTGGGGCGATCATTTCGAGGTCGACAAGGCCCTGGCCGACGAGTCCTACGTGGACCGGAAGCGCGAGACGCTGGCGAAGTACAACCTGAAGGTCTGGGCGATCTCCAACCACCTGGTGGGCCAGGCCGTCTGTGACCACCCGATCGACCAGCGGCACCAGGGCATCCTGCCGGCGCGCATCTGGGGCGACGGCTCGCCCGAGGGCGTACGGCAGCGGGCCGCCGAGGAGATCAAGGACACCGCGCGGGCCGCGCGCAAGCTCGGGGTCGACGTGGTCGTCGGCTTCACCGGCTCGTCCATCTGGCACACGCTGGCCATGTTCCCGCCGGTACCCCCGGAGATGATCGAGGCCGGCTACCAGGACTTCGCCGATCGCTGGAACCCGATCCTCGACGTCTTCGACGAGGTGGGGGTCAAGTTCGCGCACGAGGTGCACCCCAGCGAGATCGCGTACGACTACTGGACCGCCAAGCGCACCCTCGAGGCGATCGGCCACCGGCCCGCGTTCGGCCTCAACTGGGACCCGTCGCACTTCGTGTGGCAGGAGCTCGACCCGGTGAACTTCATCTTCGACTTCGCCGACCGCATCTACCACGTGGACTGCAAGGACGCGAAGGTGCGCACCGGCGACGGGCGCCGCGGCCGGCTCGCGTCGCACCTGCCCTGGGCCGACATGCGCCGCGGCTGGGACTTCGTCTCGACCGGCCATGGCGACGTGCCCTGGGAGGACTGCTTCCGGGCGTTGAACGCGATCGGGTACAGCGGCCCGATTTCGATCGAATGGGAGGATGCCGGCATGGACCGCCTGGTCGGCGCCCCCGAGGCGCTGCAGTTCGTCCGCGGCCTGGCGTTCGACGCGCCCGCGGCCGCCTTCGACGCGGCCTTCTCGTCGTCCTCCTGACGCCAATGGCCGGCTCGGGTGCTCCCGGGCCGGCCATTGCACGATCGGGTGTACCGCTAGTAGCTGGTCCCCGTCGACGGCGTCGTCGGTGTCCCGGTGGTCGCCAGATCCCGCTCGATCGCGGGGTTCGGCGACGTGTGCAGCAGACGCTGTCCGACCTCAGTGTCGGCGAAGCGGCTGTTGGCCAGCTTGTCGGTCACCTTGGTCTTGCTGTCACTGTAGAGCCGCGTAGCCTGCTCCTGGACGACCCCGGCGGCTTCCTGCACCGTCGGGCTCTCCTTGATCTTCAGAGCAGTGGCCTTGAGCTCCTCATACTTCTCCCGACCAGCCCGGGCGCCGAGCACAAAGCCCGCGGCCAGTCCGCCGAGGAACAGTAGCTTGCCGCGCATAGCGACGACCTCCTTCTGACGGCGCGGGATCATCGTTGCCAGGTGCGCGCCGCCTGTGTTGACATACCCGCCCATCGTCGTCCCGACACATGGATCTTGCCCCGGTTTACCGATCTCAGGCACCCGAACGGATACCCGGTGGCGAAGACCCCCGAGTCGTGCTGTACTCTTTCCCGGTCGCCCTCGAACAGAGGGGGATGCACGATCCCGCGTAGCTCAATTGGCAGAGCAGCCGGCTGTTAACCGGCAGGTTATAGGTTCGAGTCCTATCGCGGGAGCCCTTCAGGCCTCTTCGGAGGCCCTTTTTCATGTCGGTGCCCGTTTCCGGGCGGCATTGCACTTGCGCGGCTCGGTAAGCTTGCGACGCTCGGGGCGGTAGCTCAGCAGGTTAGAGCTGGGGACTCATAATCCCTTGGTCGCGGGTTCGAGTCCCGCCCGCCCCACTGGCCCGCCCTCCGTGGGGGAGGCTTCGCCTCCACCCACACCCCCTCACGATCTACGGCGGGCCCGACCAGCCGCGGAAAGTGGCCGCTCACGGGTGCGACGATCGTCCACCGGCAGCGGGCGGTCATCGGGCACCCGGCTCGTCTCCCGCTCTCCACTGTTGCTCGGCTCACGCCCGGAAGTCAGGCGGCCAGCGGCTCCTACCCGATCGTGTCGAAGCGCAGCTCGATACAGATGCGCTCGATGGTCTTGTCCCGGCGCCCTATTGGCGAAGTAATTACCTTTTGCGACACCTTCACCCGTTCGCCGGTTGTCGATCGTTGAGCGTGCCTGCCTCGAGCGCGGCGAGACAGCGGCCGGCGTCACGTCGGCAGCGGGAAGATGGTCGGCCCGTGCGTCGAGGCGCCCAGCAGTCCACCGGAATGAGGTTCTGGTCTTGGCCCGCCGCATTGACTTCTTCGACGATCCCTCCGCCCCTGCGGTGAACAGCCTCGTGCCGTCCGCGAACGCGGTCGTGGTCAACGACGCGGGCGAGCTGTTGTTGATCCATCGCACCGACAACGACAACTGGTCGGCGCCGGCGGGGCGTGGAGCCGGGCGAGTCGATGACGGACTGCGCGGTGCGGGAGACGTTCGAGAAAACCCGGGATCCACGTCGAGGTCGTTGGCCTGGTCGGCGTGTTGTGCATACGACTGGTCGGCTTCAGAGCCTAGATCCTGTCGTAGTGCGGCAAAGCCAGCGGGCTCCCGTATTGGTTGGATGCGTTGATCGCTTCCGCGAGCAACTGAATGCAACGTGCGTGGGAGTCACTACTGTTGTAGTAGGGTGTGAGTGATCTAAGGTCCGTCAAGTCAGGAATCTCGGAAGGCACCGATATTCCGACGCGGGCCAGGAGTAGATCCAGTTCTGCATTTAGTACGCCGGGGTCGACCAAGGTCGCCTTCAGGAGGCTTGCAATATCGCGTATTAAGAGGCCCTTCGACGAGAGTCCGGCCGGCCGATCGTCATTCAGCTCGATGAAGCCGGATGCGACTAAGATGTCGAATTTGTTTGCCGTAGTTGTTCTGGCGGAACCTAGTGTTGACGCAAGATTCGAGACTAGAGGGGTCGCCCCCTCATGTATTGCCTCAAGAATTGCCAGATTCATGCCAGGAATGTTCGCAAATCGTTGGAATCTAACTAGATCATCGGCGTTCGCATTGCCAAAGACGTTACGTAGCAGCAGGTCGTCGGAGATCCGTCTCTCGAGATACCTGACCATGTGCGTATGGTCCTCGATGTTGCCTGCTCGAAAGTCCGAAGGTATCGGTATCATGCGTAGCATGATCGCTGGGTTGGTTCGAATTCGCCGGATGTGCTGTAGCGCTTCGTCGATGGCGCGGCGTGCCCGGAGGGTGTCGGGGAAGAGATAGATTCCGAGAGTTCGGTGGCTCGAGTTGGCCTGGAGTGAAATCATGTCTTTCAAAACGCCCTCATTGTGTCCCCACAGCGTCTGGCCAACCACGACCCGTTCGTGGGTTTGAGTTATGTTGCAGGCGAAGTCATACATCGACCTGTCTGATTCGCGGAATCCATACAGTCGCGAGTGGGACAAGCGTTCGACGATGTTCACGAAGATCTCGGATATTGCCGTATGCTCATCTGAGGCTGCCATTCGACCGATGTTAACAGTGGGACAGCGACAACAGTGTTCGCATCTGTTGGGGTTGCCTACCCGTGAGGTGACTTGCGGCATGCTTCGAGCCGAGTGGTCCGTTCGGGACCCGCTTGATCATTTTCGTGACCGCGGCAGAGGACCGGTCAGTGATGGACCCGAGAGCATGATCGTCCGGTTCGCATGGTGCATCGTCCGCCCCACTGTGTTGCCTTGCCGATAGGGAAGGCTTCGCCTCCACCCACCACCCCTCACGATCTATGCCAGCAGCGCTGGGCCGCGCGAGGCTGGGCAGTTCGGGTCGATCGGCGTTCGACGACTCTCAGCTCGACTTAGGCGCCGTATGGCGTGGCTTAGCTCGCCCCAGATGGCCTCCAGGGGCGCCGGGGCAATGATCTCGTCTTGGTGGGCCTTGGGGCGATCGCACCATTTGTTGAGCTTTTCACCCTTTTGTCGTTTGCCGAATCGTCGTGCCCGCTCGACGCCCATGAGGCAGCGGGCGAAGCGGGCTTCTTGACGTTCATCCCGGCCTTTGACCACGTCGAGCTCCGCTCGGAGGTCCTGAGCTTCGTGATGGCGCGTGGATGGGCTGGGTCGTTGCCGATCGTTTCGTGCGATGTTAGGGCCAATGCCCTGGCGGTGCTGTGGGAACCGAAGCTCGTTGACGATTCCGTGGCCGAGGTCCGCGGTGGTCACCAGTTTCGAAACTGAGCCGGCTGAGGTCGAGTTCGAGTCGTCTCGTCCTTGCAATTCCCGGAACGACTCGGGTGCGCGGCCGACTGGGGTTGATCAGTATCCCCGCGTACGTTGTGCGAGCAGGCGGTGGTGCGGCGAGCTGCCGCCAGGTCAGGCTGTGTGTCTGGTTGGCGTAGACCCGCGCTGCTCGACGTGAGGCTCGATCCTCTGCCTGTGGATGCGCCGACCATCGGACGGTGCGACCGCCTGGACCGCGAGCACGATCACACTGGCCTCCTTCGGTAGTGAGGTGCGATTGGGGGCGACGCGTCGGTGCCGCCCAGCGGTGATGAAAGGTTTACCTGGGCCAGGCCGCTGCTTGGCGAGCGCTACACCGGCGTTGATCGTGACGAGCGGGTTTGATCGAGGTGCGTACGATCGCCTATGTGCGCCCACGGGTGTCCTTCTCTGTCATCGGCGGGCTGCTGTTCGCTGGCTCGTGCCTGTCGCTGGTGAGCGGTTGGACTTCCGCGACGTCATCATGGCAAATCTTCGTGGCCATGGTCGGCAGCTCCGTGACCTTGATGAGCGGCTTGCTCACGGTGCCTTGGCCTGGCAGTGCGCGTCATGCCAGGTCACGGATTCGGCGACATGCGGCGCCGACTCGTACCGGTATGGTCCTGCCGTTCGGGGTAACTGCCATCGTCCTGGCTTCTTTCGTTTCCGTGATCGTCTGGGTTAATCAAATTGAGTTGGTTCGCCAATCTGGAACCGAGCCGGACAAGCTCGCCGCCGGTGAGTTTCGGCAGTCCTCCCATCCTTGGCCTCTTTGGCGGCTCAGCGGCGAACGCCGTGCGTTCGTCGCGGTATACGGCTTGGCCCGAGCCGGTGACTTGTCCCAGCCGCGTTGGTTGTCGGCGACGGTAGAAGTACGAGCCACTTCGTGCGTCAGTGTTGTGCGATGGACCATCGCGATTGAACCCAACGTAGCAAGCCACGGGCTCAGCGTAGGGGCCGGCGAACTTGAAGTGCGTCCCGACCAGATGTGGCGCCGCTCGACGGAGACGAAGACCGTGTTCCGGATCTTTCCCGTGGCCGACTTCGAAGTCGGCAGCTCTGTCAGCGTCACCGGGTCGCTGACAGCCCGCAGTCAGACTTGCAGCGTCACGGTTCGTGTATACGGCGTTGCGCTGTCGGACAGGTAGCTCCAAGCGCACGCCCATTCGCTCCGCCATGGTTGGCAAGGGCACGTCGTCCACCGACGGTCACTGCTGGATGACGTTGATGGGCAAGACGATGCTTGCCACAAAGATCCAGCGGTTCCCACGGTGCATCGTCCGCCTCACGGGTGGGTGAAACCTGCTCGCGGAAAGCGCGAGCCCGGGCACCCGTGGGATGTCTGCTCCGGGGGCCGAGCCCCCGGACTGGTTCTTGAACAACGACACCAGCGCTCTTGTTGCGGGCGCCGAGCCCGCGGCCGAGCCGATGGTGCAGGTGGACGAGCAGGAGATGCCGGTGATTCGGCCGGCCACGCTCCGGTTGCCGCCATCGATGCTTGAGTGGCTCGAACAGGCCGCCGGCCGTGATCGCGAGGGCAAAGTCGGGCATCGTGCGGCGAGCGCTCCAGGAATATCGCGAACGCCATCGCGGACACGCGACGTGATGCCTTCTGCCGGGTCAACGGCGCGAACCTCTATGTGAGCCGGTCAGGCATCCGTCGAGGGCCCGCCACAGATCCTGATGGAGCGCTTCGCATGGTGCATCGTGCGCTAGATCCACCGGTCCGGCTGGCTCAGGACGGTACGGCACTGTGTGCGCAGGACGGCGGGGCGTCAGTACATGGCCATTCCGCCGTTGACCGCGGCCGTGGTGCCGGTCATGAAGGCGTTCTCCTCGCTGGCGTAGAAGGCGACCGCTTGGGCGACGTCGTCCGGGTGTGCCAGGCGGCCGAGTGGGGTGGCGGCCACCTGCCGCTGCTTGTGCGCCTCGTCGAGCGCATGCGCCAACGTACGGGTGTCCTCCACCGGCCCGGGCTCCACGATGTTGACCGTGATGCCCCGCGGGCCCAGTTCCTGGGCGAGGTACCGGGCGAACTGCGCCAGTGCGGCCTTGGACGTGCCCAATGCGATCATGCCCTCCCGGGGCCGGCGGCTCAGGCCGGTGCCGAGAAAGATGATGCGTCCCCAGCCCCGTTCGGTCATGGCCGGCAGGACGGCCTTGGTGACCGCGAACGCCGCACGCATCTCCTGGTCGAGCTTGCCGCCCAGTTCTTCCCAGGTCATGTCCCGGAACGGCTTGATGACGAATGGTGTGAGCGCGTTGTGCACGAGCACGTCGATGCCGCCCCAGGCCGCCTGGACCTGCTCGATCACGCGCTCGACCGCCGCCGCCTCGCGCACGTCGGCCTGCACGGCCAAGGCATGGCCGCCGGCGGCCTCGATGCCGGTCACGACCTCCTCGGCCGCCGTGCCACTACGGACGTAGTTGACCACTACGCGCATCCCTCGCGCGGCCAGCAGGCGCGCGGTGGCCGCACCGATTCCTCTGCTGGCCCCTGTCACCAGCGCCACCCTGCCGGTTGCCCCGGTCATGGGCCCACCTCCTGCTCATCATCGCGGCGGCCGGCCTGACCGGCCGGACTTGTTCATCGTCGCTGCCGGGTGTGCTGAGTGGTTCGCCCGCAGAGCACGGTATCGACGGTCGCTGGGCACTGCCGGACCCGGACACGCGAGCCGAACTCGGCGTCGATTTCCCGGTGTGTACCGCGGGCAGCATGCCGATGATCATCGGCGGATTGCGTCTACAGGTAGAGCGATGCCTGGCGCAAAGATCCACCGGTTCGCATGGTGCATCGTCCGCTCCACCGGTCCGCTCACCTGCACGTTCGTGCTGAGCGGGTGATGCATTGCGCGAACCAGCCGCCGGCCGCGCCTGGAGTACCGGGCGCGATCCGGTAGTGACGGTGCAAGCGGAGGAGAGGTTCACAAGGCGGCCGGCTTACCGACCGGCGGGTGGGTCGACCCAGGCTTGATCCGGATCGACGTAGGGGAACTGCGCGGTTGGCGCCGTGTGGACGCCGGGCGTGCCGTGCACGTCGGGTCTACCCGTTTGTCTCGGCACGTCGTAGGCCGCGATCTGGGTGGGCATGTACGGGTGTGCGGGCTCGCCGTACTGCCGAGGTTCGTCCCATTCGGTCGGGGGACGCTGAGATTGGCGCCGCCACACCAGCGTCCCGATCACGCCCATCCCGCCGAGCAACAGCAGTGCGCCGATCGTGTACGCCAGCCAGCTCAATGAGCCGCCGCCTGATGAGCCGGCACCGGTCGCCGGTGATTGGTCGATCGGAGCCGCACCGCCGGCCGATGCCGGGGTATCGCCGACCGGTGACGGAGTCAGCGTCGAAGCCGGTTGAGTCTGGATGGGCTGTCCCGCCGCCACGATCGAGGACTGGTACGGGCCGGCCGAACTGGCGCCCGTGCGGTCCCGCCTGGGCTGCACCTGTATTGACAGCGTCATTGCAGTGCTCGTCAGCTTCTTGCTGAACGACAGCTGGTAGGTGATGCTCGCTCCACCGCCGGGCGGCAGCGCGAGCGCCCCGAGGTCGATCTGTTCGGTTGCCGTGACGGCACCGCTGCGCACACCGCGCTGGGTGAACGTGCCCACGTCGTGCGGTCCGCCGGACGTGCGCTGGCGCTGCAGGTCCACCAGATCACCGACGAGGCCATTCGCCTGCAGCAGGAATGACACCTCGACGTAGCGGAGGGCCTCCTGGGATTGGTTGACCAGGCGCACGGTGAAGGGCGTTGGGTCGCCTCCGGCGGGGAATTGTGCGGGCAGGTTGTCGATGTTCACCTGACAGCATCCTTCGCCCTCGGCGAATCCCGGCGACGCCATGGTGAGGACCGTGCCCGGCACGGCAACGAGCACCGCGATGAGCAGGCCGAACCGGGCCATCACGATGCTGCGATTGAACCGTTTACGCCGCATATGCCCAATCCTTGCCGACGCGCGCCGACGCCCGCCATCGGCAACCGGCCACGCTACGTCGATCCGCGTTGCCGGGCAATCCGAGATGCCCTGGGCAGAGCCGGCCGGGGGCCGGCATGCAAGCCACCTTGCCGACCCCGCGATGGGCCGCAGGATGGCATGTGTGATGCGGCTGCCGTCGCTCAGGGCGACGACGTCCAGCGCGAGGATGTCGTACAGGCTCTGCAGGTCGGCGATGGCGCCCGGCGGCGGCGCGGCTGGCGCCGTGGCGAGGTCGGCTTCAAGCTGGGTATGCCGCGGGTCTGGAGACCGGCGAGCCGCTGGCGGAGCGCGGATGCGGGGTAGTAGCGGCTCAAGCGCTGGGCGAGCCGCTGGATGTGACCCGCGACGTGGGTTCCGGGCGCGGGTCCGCCGCACTCTCACAAGAGGCTCGGCAGCCGAGAGCAAAACGACGGTTCGGGCCGCCTGGGGAAGCGGCCCGAACCGTCACCGATCGCCGAGCACCAGCGTTACCCCCGTCTGCGAGTAACGCTGGTGGGCGGGAAGTCGCCGGCCTAGAGGTCGGCCGTCGTCACACGGGAGGACTCGTACGTCGTGGAGGCCTGGGGAAGGCCCGGCACGGTGGACACGTCCTTGACCAGCATGCCGGTCTCGGCGTCGATGGTCAGCACCTCGCCGCCCTGGCCGCCGAACACCTCGGGGCCGGCGGTGATCGTCAGCGTGGCCTTGCCGTTGGTGGTCGAGTCCTTGACGCTGACCGCGGAGATGGTGGACAACAGACGCAGAACACCTGCCCGGACCTGCGTGTTGCCGTCGCCGGCGGACAGCGCTTCGGTGCTGTACGTCCACAGGGCGTTGTCGAAGTGCTGCTGGACGGCCTGAGGGCTGTACGGCTTCGGCGCGGCGTTGCCGCCCTTCTGCTTAATGATCGCCTGGGCGGCCGCCTGTTCCTTGTCCCACTCCGCCTGCTGCGCCGTGGGGTTGAGGCCGACCAGCGGGTCCTTGGCCGCTTTGAGCATCTGGGTCCGGCCGTCGGCCGGGCTGCTGTCCGCCGCGGAGACGGCCGCCCGGAGGAGCGGAGCGTAGCCGCCGGCCTTCATCTGGTCCTGGTGGCTGGTGATAGCACGCTTGATATCCTTCACGCTGTTGCCCGTGTAGATCTCGCGACCGTCGGTGTACAGCGTGTAGACGACCTGCATGGTCTCGGTGCCGTGGACCTGGGTCGCCTTCACCAGCCACGCGTCGCCGGTCGATGAGGTCATCGTCTTGATGTTCCCGGCCAGAGTCAGCAGCGGCGCACGCTCGCCGGACCCCTCGACGGTGGCCGATCCTACGGCGGCCGACGAATCCTTACCAGCCACCGCGCTCCCGGTCGCCGACGAGTTGAGTGCCAGAGCGACGACCGCCGCTGCGGCGGCAACCCCTACCCCGGCGCCGATGCCGAACCGGCCCGCGATGCCGATCCCCCGGCGGCGCTGAATCGCCGGGCTCGACTCGTGGTCCCGCGTGGTCGTCGTTTCCATGGTGGAATTCGTCTCCATAGTTGTGTCCTCCGCTGATATCGCGCCCAGCAATCGCACGGTTCCGGGGTCGGCCATCGCTGCCCGCAGCACCGCCCGCGCCCGCTGATACGCCTCCGGGCGCAGTGGTTCTGCGCTGCCCAACTCACCGACCAGATCCAGCTCGTCGGTCATCGGTGTCTCTCCTTCGCGCTGTTGCGATCCTTCAGAAGCGCGGACACCCCCGGTGCGTCGCGTAATGCCGTCCTGGCCTGGCTCAGCAGCCGCCGGGCGGTGCCGGCCGGCATACCGAGCGCCCGCGCGGCGTCGGCTGCCGTCAGGTCCTCCCATGCGACGAGCCTCAGGACCTCCCGCTCTTCGGGTTTGAGCCGCATCAGGGCCGACCGGAGTACGGCCCGGGCGTCCACGGCGAGGTCGACCGCCGACCACGGATCCCAGCCGGTAGCCAGTTCCGTCACGTCCGCGACCAATTCCTCGGCCGGCCGGGACCGCCAGTAGCGACGCAACCGGTTCAGCGCCACCCCGTACAGCCACGGCCGCGCGTCGTCGTACGACCGGTCGTACGACGCCCGCGACTCGAACGCCGCCACCCAGACCTCGCCCAGCAGGTCCTCGGCCGCATCGCGCCCCGCCCGACGAGCGAGGTACGAGCCGACCGCGACCTCATGACGCTCGACCACCTCCACGAAGGCGTCGACGTCGCCATCGAGCGACCGGCCTATCAGATCCGCATCCGATGCCATGGGCCTCCTCGGCAAACTCCGCGCTTCCAACCTGACATTGCCAATCGGTCGGCAAAGCGTTCAGGCTCGCGGGACGGAGCGGCCCGTGCGCGTGGTCCCCGGCTGGTCATTCGGTGGGCCGGGCCGGCTCGGGTCTCCATTCGTGCGGTGCAGTTGTCCCGCTGGTTTGGTGGGGTTGGGACATGAGGCGGCGGACATGTCGCTCAGATATGCCGATGTCGGCGGCGATGTCTAACGTTGTCCGCAGGAGCCCCACGGTGCGCTCACCCCGGCGTTCATGCTGAGCGGACGATGCGGTGCGCGAACCGGCAACCTGTCGGCCGGTGTCGTCCGGGTTGGCGATCGGCAATGTGCGCCGCACGTCGGAGACTTGGGTGTCGAATGCATCAGAGCGCGTAGACCCGGCGGGCGGTGCCGGCGCACACCCGCTCGGCGAGCCGTGCCGCGTCTGCCGAACTGATCGCGTCGTCGGCCCGCCAGGCGTCCAGCATGCGGCGCAGGCTGTGGCGGAACTGCGCGGCGCCGATGAGGTACAGCTCGGGCAGCAGGTACGCGTCGGTGGAGAAAAGCACCTTGCCGAACGGGGCGAGCTCGAAGAACTCGGCCAGCACGGCGTCGGCGCGCACGCCGAGGTGTCCTACGGTCAGGCCGACGTCGAGGTACACGTGCGGATAGACCTGTGCCAGCCAGCCGGCCTGGCGATGGTACGGGTAGCAGTGCAACAACACGACCGGCACGCCGACGGCGCCGAGGAACGGCTGGAGGAGTGCGGGATCGGCGGCCGGCAGCGCCAGGTCGCGGTCGCCGAAGCCGGTGTGCACCTGCAGCGGCAGTCCCGTGTCGGCGCCGGCCCACAGCACGTGGCGCAGCAGCACGGGGTCGGTGAGCCGGCCACCGCCCCCGCGCAGCCAGTCGCCGGCCGCCCGGCGTACCTCGGCCGCGGCCGGGCGCTCGGCGGGCACGGCCAGCCCGGCGCGGTACGCGATGATCGATTTTACCGCGACCGCGCGGGCCGTCCGGCGTTCGAGGGCCTCGGCGAGCGCGGCGGCGAACCCGGACGCCTCGACGCCCGTGGATGCCAGGTGCTCGGCCACCGCCTCGAGCCGTACGACCTCGCGAACCGCGGCACCGGCGAGACTGCCGAGCGTCGCGGCGTCGAGCAGGTCCGGGCCGGCCAGGCCCGTGTCGACCAGCAACGTCGCGAGGCCCGCCGATCGCAGCAGGGTCTGCGTCGCGTCGCGCCAGCCGAGGGCCGAACGGCGGGCGAGGTAGTCGCCGATCTCCGTGTGTCTGGGCAGCCCGAGCGCGGGCGCGCACCAGCGCCGGACGGCCAGGCCGACCTGACTGTCCAAATAGGATGCTCCGGCCGGCGCGGGCAGATGCGCCTCGGTACAGGCCAGCTCGAATGCCTCCGCGTCGAGGTCCCCCGCGACGACGGTATGGCAATGGGCGTCGATCAGTACCGCCACCGGCCGGCCTCCGCGATCGCCGCCGGATCGGCATTGCGGAACAGCTCGGCCTCGGCGCGCCGTACCGCGCAGAACGCCTCGAGCAACGGTTCGCCGAGGGCCTCCGGCAGCAGATCATCGCGGCGCAGGGCCTCGACCGCCTCTTCGACGCCACGCGGCAGCCGGGGTGGTCGCTCGGCATCGGGCAGCAGGGCCGGGTCGACGAGGACCTCGGGCGGCAGCCGCCGCTCACCGTCCGCGATCCCGGCCACAACCGCGGCCACCGCACCGACCAGCAGATACGGGTTCGCCGCGCCGTCGCAGCACTTGAGCTCGGCGTTGGCGGCAGTGTCCCGCTCGCCGGCGCTGCCGGTCACCAGGCGCAGGGCGGCCTCGCGGTTCTCGCGGCCCCAGCACCGGTACGGCGCCGCCCAATGCTGCGGTACCAGACGCAGGTAGCTCGCCACGCTCGGCGCGCCGATCGCGGTCAGTGCGGAGAGCCGGTCGAGCAGCCCGGCCAGGATCGTCTCACCCCGTGCCGTGAGCCCGTACGGCCCGTCGCCACCGCTGAACAGGTTGCGGCCGTGCGACCAGGCGGACAGATGCAGGTGCTGGCCGTTGCCGACCTGCCCGGCGACCACGACCGGAGCGAACGAGACCCGATGGCCGAACGACTGGGACACGGCGCGGATCGTCTGCCGGACGAGCACGTGCCGGTCGGCCGCCGCCACCGGGTCGTCCGCGCCGACGGAGATCTCCAGCTGTCCCGGCGCGTACTCCGGGTGGAACTGCTCGACCGGCACGTCTTGCGCGTCCAGCGCCGCCAGCAGACTGTCTACGTAGGACGAGAGTTCGACGACGCGGTTCATGCCGTACGCCGGGCCCTGGCACGCCGGCGAGGCGTCGTCGGTGCCGACGAACCACTCGACCTCGAACGCCATCCGCAGGTCGACGCCGCGCTTCCGGGCGTGCTCGGCGCTGGTACGGGCGAAGGTCCGCTGGCAGCCGGGGTGCGGCGCGCCCTCCTGGGTCAGCCGGTCGGCGGGCGCCCAGGCCCAGCCGGGTTGGGCGGCGAGCACGGTGAACCGGTCCAGGTCGGGGTACAGCCGCAGGTCACCGACCGGGCCACCGATGTGGCGGCTGGTGGTGATCGAGTCGTCGAGCAGGAACACGTCGAAGACCGGTGACACGCCGACGCCCCACGCCGCCGCATGTCCGAACCGGCCGATCGGGACCGTCTTCACGCGCGTCACGCCCGCGTTGTCGACGAAGGTCAGTGCCACTGCCCGTACCCCTCGGGCGGCCGATTCGTCGGCGAGCTGGCGCGCTCGGGCGCTGCGCTCTTCACGTTCCACCCCTTGATTGTCCTCCGTCGGCCCGACTGTTGGCGGCTACTCCCGGACGCCCGCCTCTCGTGCGGCCCGGCGCCGCAGCGTGGCCGCGGCCGGTAGGACCGTGCTGAGCAGGGCCAGCGCCGTGGCCACGGCCGTGATGGTGAGCAGGGTGCGGAGGTCGCCCCCGACCAGGGCGTCCGGGGCCCGGCCAGGTACCGCGACAGGCGTCGCCGGCCCGCAGAGAAACTCACGCTACGACGGTAGAGAAACGGAGATCGAGTTCACCAGGACACAGACACCGGTCTTCGACCTGTACCTGGCACCACGGTCACGGTCCCGGACGCCGCGCCGACATGTTCACCGCGTCCACCCACCGGTCGTCGAAGCGCAACGCCTCGCGCGTGATGCCGTCGACCGTGAAACCGGCCCTCTCGTACACATGCTGGGCCCGCGGGTTGAAGACGTACACCTGAAGCGAGATCCGGCGCAGGCCCAGCGCGGTGAATCCGTGGTCGAGCACGAGCCGCGTCGCTTCGGTACCGAGGCCGCGATCGCGCCCCCGGGGACCGATGAGGATGCGGAAGCCGCAGCTGGCATCGGCCGGGGTCCACTCGTTGAGGACGACCTCGCCGACGCACCGGCCGGTGGCGTTGTCGACCACGGCGAGGTCCAGCCGATCGGTCTGGTCGTTGCGGGAGCTGTACCACCGCCGCAGCGCCTCGTCGACGACCGGCCGCCGGCCGGCCGCCTCGGCCGTGGAGTGGACCGAGCCGGTCAACCGGAGCACCTCCGGGTCGGCGATGGCCTCCGCCATGGCGTCGTGGTCCTCGTCGCGGAAGGGGCGCAGGGTTGTGAGCTCGCCGAGCAGCGTGGGCTTGGTCGCGAACGGGGAGGTCTCGGGCACGGGGGAAGCATGGTGGCCGCCGTGCGCGAGCGCCACCGGTTTCAGGCCGGCCCGTACGTCAGGTGCGCTACGCCCGTCGGGAAGGTTTCCGACGCGATGAGCTGCAGCGGCACCCGGCCGTCCGCGCCGTCGAAGAGGCGCTTGCCGCCGCCCAGGACGATCGGGCAGATCATGAGGTGCAGCTCGTCGACCAGGCCGGCCAGGACCAGGGACCGGACCAGCGTGGCGCTGCCCGTGATCGTGATGTTGCGGCCCGGCTGCTGTTTCAGGGTGGTCAGGGCGGTCGCGGCGTCCCCTTCGAGCAGGGTCGCGCCGGACCATTCGTGTTCTCCTTCGGATCGATCGTCTTCTGCTGGTGCGTCGAGCGGCGCGGGTCCATTTCGACAGCGCGGGCGCGTGGCTTCGCCGTATTACCGGTATTACGATGGGGCATGGCCGAAGTCCTGTGGCGGATGCCGCAGCCCGGTGAGCGCCCCGAGGCGATCCTGCAGGAGAGCCTGACCGTCGCGGACGTCGCCGAGGCGCTGGAGCGGCCGGGCGAGCTGACGCTGCGGGTCAGGCTCGACGAGCTGATCCTCGCCGTTGTCGCTCCCGCCGGACCGGGCCTCGCCGCCCTGTTGCTGCGGCGCGGCGATGACTCGTTCATCTGGGTGGTCCTGCGGGCCCGGCTGGCCGAGGCCGGCGAGATCGTGCAGTGGAACCAGCGGAACGGAGCGCAATGATGGCAGTGCCGGACTTCAAGGCCATGACCCGCGAGGAGATCGCCGACTGGTTCATGACCAACGACGTGAGCGAGCTGATCGCGTCGGGCGAGCGGGTCGGCAGCGGCCACTTCGTCCAGGTCGAGGCCGACGGTACGCCGGTGGAGAAGGTGGTCACGGTCAAGATGCCCGGCGACATGGTCGCGAAGCTCGACCAGGCCGCGGGGCGGGACCGGGCGGGCCGGTCGGGCATCATCCGCCAGGCGGTCGCCGAGTGGCTGGAGCGGCACTCGGCGACCGCGGTGTGACAACACGGCCCGGGGCCGTTACGCGGCGTCGATGGCCGCGGTGATCTTGCGGATCATGTCGGTGACGGCGGGGGTGGGCTGGGTGTTGTGGGTGGCCGACTCCAGGGCGGTGAGG
>NZ_JBEZDS010000022.1:0-45259 GCF_040648435.1 Dactylosporangium sp. NPDC049140
ACCAGGGACCAGAAGATCCATCCCCGGCGGCAACGCCCCCACGATCCCGCCGATCGATGCGGCAGCATGGGCGTCAACGACGCCGTTCGGCTTCACCCGACCCCCCTTTTTGTCGACGAACTAACGGCCCTGGTTGGCCACCGCGGCGGCCGCCTCCTTGGCCGCCTCCGGGTCCAGGTAGGTGCCGCCGGCCGTGACGGGCTTGAGCGCCGCGTCGAGGTCGTAGCGCAGCGGGATGCCCGTCGGGATGTTGAGCTTGGCGATCGCCTCGTCGGAGATCCCGTCGAGGTGCTTCACGAGTGCCCGCAGCGAGTTGCCGTGCGCCGCCACCAGCACCGTCTTGCCGTCCAGCAGCTGGGGCACGATCTGGTCGTACCAGTACGGCAGCATCCGGGCCACGACGTCCTTGAGGCACTCGGTCTTCGGCCGCAGCTCCGGCGGCAGCGCCGCGTACCGCGCGTCCTGCGCCTGCGACCACTCGTCGTCGTCGGCGATGGGCGGCGGGGGCGTGTCGTACGAGCGGCGCCAGAGCATGAACTGCTCCTCGCCGAACTCGTCCAGGGTCTGCTTCTTGTTCTTGCCCTGCAGGGCGCCGTAGTGGCGCTCGTTGAGCCGCCACGAGCGCTGGACGGGGATCCAGTGCCGGTCGGCGGTGTGCAGGGCGATCTCGCTGGTACGGATGGCACGGCGCAGCACTGACGTGTGCACCACATCCGGCCGGAGACCGGAATCACGGATCAGCTCGCCGCCCCGCCGGGCCTCGGCCTCTCCCTGGGCGCTGAGGTCCACGTCGACCCAGCCGGTGAACAGGTTCTTGGCGTTCCACTCGCTCTCACCGTGCCGCAAGAGCACCAGTGTCCCGACTTCCGAGCTCATTCGTCCTCCGCTTCGCTCCGGCCGCCTGAGCTTTCAGGCTGCGCCGATGATGAGCGGCCCCTCCGCCGCGCTGCGGACCGCTCATGCGGTAATCCTCCCGCACCGAATCACTTCGACATCACACGGTCCCGGGTGTAAGGATGCCAGACCGTGCCAGTCATTACGGGGAAACGACGGCTGCCGAGTCAGTTCTGGGTTCTGTGGACCGCCACGCTGGTCAACCGGGCCGGCGGTTTCGTCATCATCTTCCTGACCATCTACCTGACCACGCAGCGCCACTTCAGCGAGTCGGCGGCCGGCCTGGTGATCGGGCTCTACGGCGTCGGCGGCGCGGTCGGCGTGACCGCGGGCGGGCACCTCGCCGACCGCTGGGGCCGCCGCCCGGCCGCGCTGCTGTCGCTCTTCTCGACCTCGGTGCTGATGCTCCTGCTCGGCCTGGCCCGCAGCCCGGCCGAGATCATGGTGGCCGCCCTGCTGCTCGGCGCCGCCGCCGAGTCGGCCCGCCCGCCCCTGGGCGCGATGATCGCCGACATCGTGCCGACCGAGGACCGGATGCGCGCGTTCAGCACGTACTACTGGGCCATCAACCTCGGCTTCGCGGTCTCGGCCGTGGTCGCCGGGTTCGCGGCGTCGGCCGGGTACTTCACGCTGTTCGCCGGCGACGCGGCCACCACCGCGCTCGCCGCGGTGCTCGTCGCCTGGCGCATCCGGGAGACGAAGCCGGCCGTGGCCCCGCACGAGGAGCACGAGCGCGGCAGCCTCGCCACGGTCCTGCGCGACCGGGTCTTCCTCGGCTTCGTGGCCTGCAACCTGCTCATCGCGCTGGTGATGCTCCAGCACATGTCGATGCTGCCGCTGGCGATGATCGACGACGGCCTGTCCAGCCGGACCTTCGGCGTGGTGATCGCCCTCAACGGGGTCATGATCGTGGCCGGGCAGATGCTGGTGAGCCGGGTGCTGGCCAAGCGGCGGCCCGCGTTCGTGATGCCGGTGTCGGCCGTCATCATCGGCCTGGGGTTCGGGCTGACCGCGTTCGCGCACACGCCGCTGCTGTACGCCGGAACGGTCCTGGTCTGGACGGCCGGCGAGATGCTCAACGCCCCGTCCAACTCGGCCCTGCTGGCCGGGCTGTCCCCGGTCCACATGCGCGGCCGCTACCAGGGCGTGTTCGGCCTGTCCTGGCAGGGCGCGTCGTTCCTGGCGCCCACGCTCGGCGGCCTGGTGCGGGGCCACCTCGACAACACCACGCTCTGGCTCGGCTGCCTCGGCGCCACGCTCGTCGCCGCCGTCTGGAGCCTGGTGGCCGCGCCGGCCCGGGAGCACCGGGTGAACGCATTGACGGCGCGCGAGGTGGATAAGATCGAAACTGTAAGGGGTCTTAACTAAAGGGGAAGCACGTGCGCAACTGGTACCGATCCACGATCGGCGGGCTCCCCGGGCTCTACTGGTACCTCTGGACCGGCATGCTCATCAACCGCGTCGGCGGTTTCGTGGCGCTGGTCCTGTCGCTGTACCTCACCTCCGCGCGCCACCTCGCGATACCTGGAGCCGGCCTGGTGGTGGGCGTCTACGGCATCGGCGGGATCGCGGGGGTGCTGCTCGGCGGCGTGCTGGCCGACCGCTGGGGCCGCCGCCCGACCCTGCTGCTCGCCCATTTCGGGGCCGTAGCCGTGCTGTCCGGCCTGACCCTGGCCCGGCCCATCCCGGCGATCGCGGTGCTCGCGGCCTTGCTGGGCGTGATGCACTCGATGCCCGGCCCGGCGTTCGTGGCCGCCATCGTCGACGTGACCCCGGCCGACGACCGCAGCCGCGCGTTCAACCTGCAGTTCTGGGCGTTCAACCTGGGCATGGCGGTGGCGTCGGTACTCGCCGGGGCCCTCGCCGAGGTGAGCTTCACCCTGCTCTTCGCCGTCGACGCGAGCGGCACCCTGGTGACCGCGCTGCTCATCCTGTGGAAGGTCCGCGAGACCCGCCCGGCGCACCGGGTCGCGACGAAGGCCGCGGGCGGGCTGCACACGGCGCTCACCGACCGCGCGTACATGGGCTTCGTGGGGCTGTCGCTGCTGCTGGCGATCGTGAGCACGCAGACGTCGACGATCCTGCCGCTGGCGATCACCGGCGACGGGCTGCGGCCGTCGGCGTACGGCTCCGTGGTGGCGTACGCGGCCCTGCTCATCGTCGTCGGCCAGCTGTTCGTGCCGCGCCTGATCGGCCGCTGGCGCAAGGGCACCGCCCTGGCGGTCGCGAACGTCTTCCTGGGCCTGGGCTTCGCCGCCGTCGCGCTCGCCGACGGCCTGCCGGGCTACCTGGCCGCGGCGACCGTGTGGACCGTCGGCTCGATGATCGCCGCCCCGCCCAACGCCGCGGTCATCGCCGAGCTCTCCCCGGAGGCGCTGCGCGGGCGGTACCAGAGCGTGTTCTACCTGACCTTCCCGGCGGCGGGTTTCATCGCGCCCGCGGCCGGCGGGGTCAGCCTGCAGTACCTCGGCGACTGGCACTGGGTCGTGTGCGGCGCGCTGGGCGTGCTGGCGGCGGCCGGCCACCTGCTCATCCAGCCGGCGCGGGAACGCCGGGTGGCGAAGGAACTCGCGGCGGAGAAGGAGTTTGCGGTACCGGTCGCCGGGTAGTGGCGCTGATCACCTCAGATGGGAGACGGCCTTGGACGGCTTGTCCGCGACTCTCGAGCCCGCGCCGCCGGACACGGTCGTCATCCGGCTGGCGGGCGAGCTCGACCTGGCCACGCGGGAGCAGGTCACCGAGGCGGTCCGGGCGGTGCTGCCGACGTTCCGTCCCGACGCCCTCATCCTCGACCTCGACGCGGTGACGATCCTGGACTCGGCCGGGATCGGGGCGCTGGTCGGCTGCTGGAAGCTGGCCGCGGGCGCCGGGTGCGTGCTGCGGCTGCGCAACCCGCGCCCCCTGGCCTACGCGCAGCTGGAGCTAACGGGCCTGCTCGACGTGTTTGCCCTGTCCTGAAAGAGCCCTGTCCTGAAAGAGCGCTGTCCTAGAGCGTGCCGTCGTACTTCGCGGCGCCGCTCACGGTGCCGTCGGCGCGCAGCCGGGAGCGGGCCGCCGCGTCGCCGTACAGGCCGTAGCGGAACAGGTCGAGCATGGAACGGCTCACCGCGTTCGCGGCCGGGGTCGTGCCGAACAGGGCCGCGCCGTGGTCGCCGCCGAGCAGCGTGAGCAGGCCCTTGGGCCACGTGCAGTTGTCGTAGAGCGACTTACCGCTGCTGTACGGCACGGTGGCGTCGGCGTCGCCATGGATGAACAGCACCGGCGTCGCGGTCCCGGAGAACTTGCCGCCCATCGAGCCGCCCGACACGACGACCGCGCCCTTGAGGCGGGCGTCGCGGGTGGAGCCGGAGAGCAGACCGGCGGTGGTGTACCCGCCGGCGGAGTGCCCGGCCGCGCCGACGTGGGCGGTGTCGATGCGCCCGGCGAGCGGGGAGCCGGCCTGGGCGTCGAGCTTGAGCACCTCGGTGATGACGGCGGAGGCGTCGGCCGGCTGGTTGGACATGTCGTTCTGGTTGAACGGGTTCGCCTTGTCGTTGGTGCCGGGGTAGGCGGGCGCGGCGACGACGAAGCCGGCGGCCGCGATCTTCTGGGTCACGCCGCTGTACCCCTCCGGCGACCCGTGCAGCCCGTGACTCCAAAGCACCAGCGGGTAGCGCCCGGCGGTCTTCGGATACCAGACGACGGTGCGCAGCGTCCGCCCCGCGCGCGTGAAGGTGAACTGACTGCTCGTGGTCGCGAACGTCTGCGTCGGCGCCTTGCCGGAGCTCGCGGCGGGCGCGGTGGTCGTCGCGCCCTTGGCGGTCGCGCTGGCGCCGGCCCGGGCCGCGAGGGCGCCGCTGCCGTCCTCGGTGAAACTTCCATCGGAGCCGGCCGGGACCGCGCTCTCGACGCTGCCGGGGGCACCGTTGGCGGCCTGGGTGCCACAACCGGCGAGCGAGGCCAGCAGAAGGGCGGCCATCAGCAGACGCCTGCGCATGTGAGGAAATTACGGGCTTCAAAGCCCCGGCGTCTTTACGGCCGCCTTAAGTTTGCCAGCGGCGAGATGCGAAACGTGCGGGAGGGAGCAAACGACCGCGAAACACATCTCGTAACCGGCGGCAGCGGGTGCGGTGCACCCCCAGTCCACAGCACCCGCTATATGCCGCCGGTTGCGATGACACGCCCCGCCCGGACGTGTCATCGCGAGTGGGCCTTTCGGCCCGGAACACCCCCGCCGCTCCCCAACTTCAAGGAATCGCCGGATCCGTAAACGACGTTACGCGGCGTCGATTGGACCGCCAAGTAAACCCGATGTCGCCTCGCTCACACACCGGAAACAATTGAAATCAATCGAAATGCTGGAAGCGCGGCCACAGCTCAGCCCATGTTCCGGTCCGGTCGCGGCAGACGTACACCCGCGCTGTTTGCTCCTCGTTGTCCACGCCGTAACCATTGTCGAGGTGCGCCCGCTCCTCGCAGGAGCCGAACGCCTTCGAGCGGGCGGGGTCGCCCTGGGAGACGAGCACCACGACTGTCGCGGACTCCGGCGGCGGGCCGAGGTACCACAGCTCGTTCTGTCCACTGTAGACATCGGGCAGGCCGAGCGGCTTGCCGTAGCGGTCGAGCGAGCCCGCCTCGCCGTAGTTGCCGGTGAGCAGCACCGTGCGCGGCTTGTCCTCGGCCGGCAGCGCGTCGTACACCGCCTTGACCTGGGCGACGTAGCGGGGCCAGCCGATCTCGTCGGAGATGCCCTGGTTCATGGCGGGGACCGGCGTGTCGCCCACGACGCCGATCGGCAGTACGGGCAGCGACGAGACGATCGCCACGCCGCAGTTGACGACCACGGCCGCGCCGAGCAGCCAGCGCCGGGCGGTGCGGTCGCCGAGCCAGCGCACGGTCGGCACCGCGCCGATGGCGAAGAGCGCGGCCAGCAGGCCGAAGCTGTAGTACGGCTGGCCGGCGATGACGAACAGCAGGACCAGCATCAGCGGGTACGCCACGGCGAACGCGCGCACCGGCCGAAGCTCCGGGCGCCGCCACAGCGTCACGAGCCCGGCGACCCAGACGGGGACGAAGAACGGGCCGAGCCACAGCAGCTGCAGCGGGAGCAGCGTGATGCGCGCGTCGTCGCCCTTGTTCTCGGCGAGCGCGCCGGCCATGTGGATCTGGGGGAAGTCGTTGGCGATCTGGTACAGCAGGTTGGGCAGCCCGACGATCACCGCGATCCCGGCCCCGGCCCAGAGCCACTTCGTTGCCAGCACACCGCGGGGCCCGACGGCCAGCAGCCCGGCCGCGAAGGTCAGCAGGAGCAGGATCACGAGGTGCTTGTTGTAGAGCGCGATCCCGGCGAACAGGCCGGCCCACAGGAAGTACCGTGGCGAATCCCGCAGCAGAGCGCGCATCAGGCTCAGGATGACCAGCAGCCACATCACCAGGTCGGGTGCGGCGGTGATGGTGATGTGCCCGGCCACGAGCGGAAACGTGGTGAGCACCCCGGCCGCGGCGAGGGTCTGGGCGAGCGCGCCGCCGCCGATCTCGCGCGCCACGAGCGCCAGCAGGAACGCCGCGCCCGCGATGAAGAACAGGCCCGGGATACGGATGGCCCAGACGGTGTCGCCGAACAGCTCGATGCAGCCGCGCACCATGAGCGGCGTGAACGGCGGCTGGTCGACGTAGCCCCACTTGGGGTGCGCGCCGACCATGCGGAAGTAGAGCTCGTCGCGGTGGTAGTCGTAACGGCCGATGGTCAGTAACAACACGAGGAAAGCAGCGCCGGCGACTGCGCCGACGGGCTTCCAGGCCAGAGGCGCCCGAGGGGTCACCTCCGAGATCGTAGCTAAGCCGGTCGATTCACGAAGTCCGTAAATGCCCGGAGATTGTCGAGAGGCTCGCCGCGCTTGACCCGCCACTCCCACTCGCGGCGGATCGCCGAGCCGAAGCCGATCTCCAGCATCGGGTCGAAGCTCTCGTCGGCGTAGGTCAGCACGGCGCCCAGCAGGCGGTCGAGCTCGGCCTCGGTCACGGCGTGCAGCGGGAGCTTGCCCATGAGGTACACGTCGCCGACCGCGTCGATGCTGAAGGCCACGCCGTACATGCGGGAGTTGCGCTGCAGGAGCCACTCCCACAGCGCCTCGCGGTTCTCGTCCGGGTGGCGCATGACGAAGGCCTCGATCCGCAGCGCGTGCTCGCCGACGATGAGGTTGCAGTTCGTCTTCTGCTTGTGCGTGCCGGGCAGGGTCACGACGTACGCGTGCTCGCCGGTCTTCTCCCACGGGATCTCACGCTCGGCCGCGACCCGCTCGATCAGGGCACTCACGGAAGTCTTCATGCCGCCACAACCTCCCGATGGAACTCCAGGGCGTCCCGGTACGCGGCCAGCAGGCCGCTGGCCGTGTGCGCCCACGAGAACTCGCGCGCGTGCCGCACCGCGCCCAGCGACAGCGCCGCCCGCCGGGCCGGCTCGGCCAGCAGCGGCCCGAGCAGGGCGGCCCAGTCGGCCGGCTTGTGCGTGTCGACCAGTAAGCCGGAGACACCGTCGCGGACCGCGGTCACCAGGCCGCCCACCGCCGCCGCGACGACCGGCGTGCCGCAGGCCTGGGCCTCGATCGCGACAAGCCCGAACGACTCGTTGAAGCTGGGCACGGCGACGACGTCCACGGCGCGGAACAGCTCGGCGAGCGCGTCGCGCGGCTGGGGCGGCAGGAACCGCACGATGTCGGCGATGCCGAGGTCGCGGGCGAGGTCCATGAGCGCGGTGGGCCGGTCGAGGCCGGAGCCGCTGGGGCCGCCGCAGATGACCACGAGCAGCTTGGGGTCGGTGGCACGCAGCTCGGCGGCGGCGCGCAGCAGGATGTCGGGGGCCTTGAGCGGCTGGATGCGCCCGGCGAAAGCGACGATCCGGGCGTCGGCGGGCAGGCCGAAGCGCTCCCGCGCGGCGAGCTTGCGGTGCGGCCGCGGCGCGAACCGGTCGAGGTCCACGCCGGGCGGCACGACGCTGACCTTGCGCGGGTCGGCGTCGTAGAGGTCGATGAGGTCGGCGGCCTCGGCCGGGGTGTTGGCCACCAGGCCGTCGGCGGCGGCGACCACCTGCTCCTCGCCGATCACGCGGGCGATCGGCTCGGGCTTGTCGCCGTCGGCGAGCGCCTGGTTCTTGACCTTGGCCAGGGTGTGCGCGGTGTGCACCAGCGGGACGCCCCACCGGTCCTTCGCGAGCCAGCCGACCTGGCCGGAGAGCCAGTAGTGGGAGTGGACGAGGTCGTACCAGCCCGACGGGCGGGACGCCTCCGCGCGCAGCACGCCGCCGGTGAACGCGCACAGCTGCGCTGGCAGGTCCTCCTTGGCCAGGCCCTCGAACGGCCCGGCGATGATGTGGCGCACGAGCACGCCGGGGGCCATCTCCACGGTCGGCGGCAGCTCGCTGTTTGTCGCGCGGGTGAAGATCTCCACCTCGACGCCGGCCCGCGCGAGGCGCTCGGCCACCTCCACGACGTACACGTTCATCCCGCCGGCGTCGCCGGTGCCCGGCTGGTCCAGCGGCGAGGTGTGCACCGACAGCGTCGCGACGCGCCTCGGGAGCGTACGGCGGGACTGCGGGGTATGGCCGTGCAGCGAATCGACCCGCGCCACGTCGTGCTCCTTCTGTTGCCGGGCTGTTACATCTTCCCAACCGTCCATGTTCCCTCGCCGAGGGCGGTCTACCCACCGTTGCGTTGGTCACTGCATCCCGGGCAACTTCGTGCAGGATGGCCACATGTCTACTCGAATCGCCGTCGTCACCGGCGCCTCCAGCGGCATCGGGGCCGCCACCGCCCGCCGCCTGGACGCCGAGGGCTTCCACGTCGTCGCCGTCGCCCGCCGCGCGGACCGCCTCGAAGAGCTGGTCGGATCGCTGCGCTCCGGCACCGCGATCGTGGCGGACGTCACGTCCGACGAGTCCGTCGCCGCCCTCGCGGCCGCGGTCGAGGCGCTCGGCGGCCCGGTCGAACTGCTGGTCAACAACGCCGGCGGGGCGATCGGGGCCGAGTACGTCGAGCACGCCGACCTCGGTGACTGGCAGTGGATGTTCGACGTCAACGTGCTCGGCACCGTCCGGGTCACCAAGGCGCTGCTGCCGCTGCTGGAGCGCTCGGGCCGGGCCACCGTCGTCGTGCTCAGCTCGACCGCCGGGCTGGTCGTCTACGAGGGCGGCGGCGGGTACACGGCCGCCAAGCACGCCCAGACCGCCGTCGCCGAGACCCTGCGCCTGGAGCTCAGCGGCCGCCCGATCCGGGTCGTGGAGATCGACCCCGGCATGGTGCGCACCGACGAGTTCGCCCTCAAGCGCTTCGAGGGCGACGCCGAGAAGGCGGCCGCGGTCTATGCGGGCGTCGCCGAGCCGCTCGTCGCCGACGACGTCGCGGACTGCATCGCCTGGACCGCGACCCGCCCGCACCACGTGAACATCGACCGGCTCGTGGTCCGCCCGCTCGCCCAGGCCGCCCAGCACAAGGTCCACCGGGTGCTGTGAAGCCCGTCGGGTCGATCACGCGGGGCACGACAAACCCCAACCGCCTGCGCCGCGTCGACAACTGGATCGCGGCGACGCTCGGCGGGGCGCTGCGCCGGGCGGCGGACCCGCTGGTGGTCGACCTCGGCTTCGGCGCCTCGCCGATCACCGCGATCGAGCTGCACGCCCGCCTCGGCGTGCCGGTCGTCGGCCTGGAGATCGACCCGGACCGCGTGGCCGCCGCGCGCCCCTACGAGACCGCCGGCCTGCGCTTCGAGCTCGGCGGCTTCGAGCTGGCCAGCCTGCGCCCGACGCTGGTGCGGGCGTTCAACGTACTGCGCCAGTACGACGAGGCCGACGTGCCGGGCGCCTGGGCCGCGATGACGGCGACGGGCGCGCTGCTCGTGGAGGGGACCTGCGACGAACTCGGCCGGCTCGCGGCCTGGGCGCTGGTCTCCCCCACCGGCCCGCGCACGCTCACCCTGGCCGCCCGCCTGGCCGACCTCGACACGCCGGGCACGCTGGCCGAGCGGCTGCCGAAGGCCCTCATCCACCACAACGTCCCCGGCGCGCGCATCCACGCCCTGCTCGACGCCCTCGACGCCGGCTGGCGGGCCGCGGCGCCGCTGTCGGTGTTCGGGCCCCGGCAGCGATGGCGGGCCGCGGTGGAGGCGGCACGGGGCGCGGGGTGGCCGGTGCTGGACCGCCCGGCGCGCTGGCGCCTGGGCGAAATCACCGTGCCGTACGCCGCCGTCGCGCCCTAGAGCGAGCAGTTGACGAGGACCGGCTCCGGATGGAGCGTCACGCCGAAGCGGGCCTCGACGCCGGCCCGGATCTCGCGGGCCAGGTCCAGCAGGGCGCTCGTGCTGCCGGTGCCGCGGTTGGTCAGGGCCAGGGTGTGCTTGCCGGACAGCGCCACCCCGCGCGCCCCGTCCCCGTGGCCCTTGGCGAAGCCCGCGCGCTCGATGAGCCAGGCCGCGCTCAGCTTCACCGAGTCGCCGGCCGGCCACGACGGCGGGGGGCCGAGCTCGGCGGCGAGCTCGCGGACGCGCTCGAAGTCGGCGGCCGGGACGACCGGGTTGGTGAAGAAGGAGCCCACGGAGTACGTGTCCGGGTCCGCCGGGTCGAGCACCATCCCCTTGCCGGCGCGCAGCTTCAGCACCGCCGCGCGGACCTCCTCCAGCGGGGCCGTCGCGCCCGGCTCGACCCCGAGGGTGCGGGCCAGCTCGGCGTAGGCGATCGGCGTCGACCGCCCCGACACCTTCAGGCGGAACACCACCGACAGCACCACATGGCGGGCGTTGTGCTTGAAGATGCTCGTCCGGTACGCGAATCCGCACCCGGCCGCCGGGATGGTCACGACCTCGTCGCGCTCCCGGTCGTAGGCGCGCACCTCGGCGATGGTCTCGGCGACCTCCTGGCCGTACGCCCCGACGTTCTGGATCGGCGTCGCGCCGGCCGAGCCCGGGATGCCCGACAGCGACTCGATCCCGGACCACCCGCTGGACACGGCCGTGGCGACGACGTCGTCCCACGGGTGACCGGCGGCGACCGTGAGGGTGACCTCGCCGTCGCGGATGTCGCTGGTGAGGCCCCGCCGGCGCAGCAGCACCACGGTGCCCGGGAAGCCCTCGTCGGCCACCACGACGTTGCTGCCACCGGCGAGGATCAGCTGGTCGCCGCCCGAGCGCAGGGCGGCGAGCGTCTCCGCCTCGGTGGTCACCTCGATCAGGCGGCCGGCCGGGCCGCCGAGGCGCAGGGTCGTGAACGCGGCGAGCGTGCGTGGTTCGGGCACCGCACCAGAGTAAGCGGTGCCCTAATCTTGTTGGCTATGAGCAAGCCACAGCTCGCCAAGGACATCTGGCTGGCCGCCCTGCGCACCGAGGGCGGCGCCTTCCGCACCGCTCTGAGCAGCGGCGTGCCGCTCGACGCGCCGGTGCCGAGCTGCCCGGGCTGGAGCCTGGCCGATCTCGCGTGGCATGTGAGCCAGGTGTACGTGTACGTCACCGGACACGTCGCCCGGGGCGTCCTCGACAAGCCGGCGCCCCGCTCGACCGACCCGCGGCCCGAGGGCGTCGACGCGGCGACGGCCTGGACCGACGCGTTCACCGAGCTCGTGGCGACCCTCGACGCCGTCGACCCGGAGCTGCCCGCCTGGAACTTCGCGCCCCAGGCGAAGAAGGCGTCGTTCTGGCACCGGCGCATGGCCCACGAGACGGTGATCCACCGCTGGGACGCGCAGATGGCCGGCGGCCTGGCCGAGCCGATCGAGGCGCGGCTGGCCAGCGACAACGTCACCGAGGTGCTCGACACCTGGATCCCGTCCGGGCGCCGCAGCGGGCCCACCGACCGGGCCGGCATGATCGCGCTGCACGCCACCGACTCCGACCAGGTCTGGTACGTCCGGCTGCGCGGCGCCGGCATCGCGCTGCTGGACACCGACACCCTGCTCGACTCCGACGAGCACCACGAGCGGGCGACGGCCAGCGGCAGCGCGAGCGACCTGGCGCTGGCCCTGTGGGGCCGGGTGCCGTTCGACACCCTGCTCGTCAGCGGGGACGCAACGCTGTTGCGGGGTCTGCTGGCCTGAGCGCCGGGCCGGGCCCGTCGTCGATGCGCAGGCCCAGGCTCCGCCGGGTCAGCAGCGTCGCCCCGCTCACCGCGGCCGGGATCACGATGATCGCCACGATGGGGACCAGCAGCACCAGGAACACCGGGATGCCGAAGCCGAGCGCCATCGCGCGGTTGGCCCGCAGGATCTTGCGGCGCTCGGCGAGGCGCAGCCCCCGGCGGTTGAACGGGATGCCGGTGAGCTCGACGGTGATCAGCCAGCCGCCGACGATCGCGTTCAGCACCGGCACCACGGTCTGCCCGACGACCGGGATGAAACCCATCAGGAACAGCGGGATGGCCAGGACCACGCCCAGCAGGATCAGGCGGAGGGAGTCGACGAGGTTCGGCCAGAGGGTGCGGTACCACGGAAGGTCCACCGCCCCGGGCGTGCCGCCGAGACCGTCCTCCACGCGCTCGGAGATGACCTCGTAGAACGGGTCGCCGATCAGCAGCGTCAGCGCGGTGAACGTGAGCGCCGAGAGCAGCGCGGCGGCGACGAGGATGGCGGCGCCCGCCCCGAACTCGATCAGCCCGCGCCAGAAGTCCGACCAGTCGTCGGCGAACCAGGTGGCGGCCGACGCGATGTCGTCGATGTAGATGATGAGGAACGTCCAGGCGACGCCGAACAGCGCGCACGTGATGACCGCCGGGATCGCCCCGAGCAGGAGCAGGCGCGGACTGCGCCCGTAGCGCGCGAACCCCTTGCCCAGCAGCCGCAGCCCCATCGCGAACTCGGACCCGGTCGTCTTCAGCTGACCCACGGCTTGGCAGCCTACTCGTCCGCACTGTTCCTGGCTTGGCGCCGGCTTCGCCGGATACGCGGCGGGGGATTCCCCCCCCCATGGCCGCTCCGCGGCCACTTTTGCAGGCGCTCCCGCGCGGGGCCGGGCGGGGCGGGCCGCTCGGGGGCCGGTGTCTAGTGGGCGCGGCCTAGCCGGCGCCAAGCTAGGAACCGTCGGGGTGCTCGGCGGGCGCTAGGCCGTTGCGGTACGCGTAGGCCACCGCCTGCGCCCGGTCCCGGCAGCCGATCTTGGCCAGCAGGTGGTTGATGTGGCTCTTGACCGTCCCCTCGCTGATGAACAGCCGGGCCGCGATCTCGCCGTTGGTGAGCCCGGCCGCGATGAGCCGCAGCACCTCGACCTCCCGCGGCGTCAGGTCGTCCGCCTTCGGCGGCGGCGGGGGCTGGGTCAGCGCGTTGAGGACGTGGTGCTGCACCGCCGGGTCGAGCGCGGCGCCGTCGGTGAGGACGCGCTGGAGGGCGGCCCGGATCTCCTCGCCGCCGGCCTCCTTGGTGAGGTACCCCTTGGCCCCGGCCCGCAGCGCCTCCAGCACCGAGCGGTCGTCGGAGTAGGTGGTGAGCACGACCACGCGCACCTCGGGCGCCCGCTCCCGCAGCCGCCGGGTCGCCTCGACGCCGTCGCAGCGGGGCATGCGCAGGTCCATCAGGACGATGTCCGGGCGCAGCCGCACCGCGAGGTCCACCGCCTCGGCCCCGTCGGCGGCCGCCCCGACCACCTCGATGTCCGGCAGCAGCCCGAGCACGAGCGCCAGCCCCTCCCGCACCACCCGCTGGTCGTCCGCGAGCAGCACGCGGATCGTCACGCCGGCACCTCGAGCCGGACGCGGAAGCCATTCGCGGTGGGGGCGGCGGCGAGGGTACCGCCCAGCAGCTCGGCCCGTTCCCGCATGCCAGACAGGCCGTAGCCGGCGCCCGGTCCGGGTCGATCTCCGCGAGGCGTCATCGAGCCGGACCGGGCGTAGCCGGCGCTCGGGGTCGCGGCGAGCGGGCCGACGTCCTCGACGGTCAGGCGGACGGCGCTCGGCAGGTACTCCAGGTGCACGGTCACCAGAGTCGGGGACGCGTGCCGGGCGGCGTTCGTCAGGGCCTCCTGCGCGACCCGGTACACCGCGATCCGCGCCGGCGACTCCAGCTCGCGCGCGGGCCCGTCGGTGGTGAAGTCGCACCGGATGCCGTGGTCGTGGGCGAAGGATCTGGTCAGCTCGGTCAGGGTCGGCAGCTCGTCGTCGCGCAGCACCCCGATCGCGCGCCGGGCCTCGTCGAGCCCGGCCCGGCCGAGCTGCTGGGCCCGTTCGAGCGCGGCCGGCAGGCGCGGGTCGTCGGGCGTGCGGGTGGCCAGCAGGCGCGCCCCTTCCAGCTGCAGCATCAGCCCCGACAGCGAGTGGGCGAGCACGTCGTGCATCTCCCGGGCCAGGTGCTGGCGCTCCGACAGGCGCGCCGCCTCGGCCTGGGCCGCGCGGCCCCGCTCGAGCTCCTCGACCAGCTGCTCGGCCTGCTCGTTGGCCTCGCCGAGGCGGATGGCGAAGACCAGCATGCCGTAGAAGGCGCCGACCATCACCGCGTCGAGGAGCGCGTCGATGATCGAGCCGTGGTGCGCCGAGGCGACGCCGACGGCCAGCAGGATCAGCGCGACGGCGGTGATCGGGATCGAGATGTGCCCGCGCAGCAGCGGGGCCAGGAACGACACGCCGACGAAGATGCCGGCCACGGCCGCGCCGTCGGGCTGCAGCCACGCCAGCGCGGCCGACGCGGCCAGCATGACCGCGGTGCACGCGATGTGCGTGCGCGGCGACCGGGCCAGCGTCAGCACCCCGCCCGCACCGGAGACGACGAACGCGGCCAGGGCCAGCAGTACCGCCAGCCCGGACCCGGACAGCGCCGGGGCCGGCCGCGCGGTGCAGGCGGACCACACGACCACGGCCATGATGAGCGGGGCCAGGGGCCGCAGCCAGCGGATGACGGCGGCGCGCTGGGCCCGGGAGCGGTCGAGCGTGGCGAGCGCGGAGGAGCTCATGACGCCCATTCAATCCGTTCCGGCGGTGATCCACATCCAACCGTGGTTATAGCTCGCGGCTCCAACCGTGCGCCGATGCGGTTGAGCGGGGCCGCCGGACAGGCTGTTGGCCATGACACGGACCCCACGGACCCCACGGCTCCTCACGGCCCTGTACCTCATCCTCAGCCTGGCCACCCTCGGCGTCGCCTACCTGCTGCGCCACCACGCGAACCTGGTGACCGACGCGGTCTGGGTGCGCGGCACGATCGTCGTCGCCAGCGCGGCGGTGTGCAACATCCTGGCGGCGCGCGGCGACGTGCGCCGGCTGCGCATCATCGCCATCGTCATGACGGTGGCGATCACCGTGATCGTCGCGGTGCCCGGGCTGTTCCCGGTGTGGATGAAGGTCGAGCAGGTGGTGTGCGGCCTGCTGCTGATCGGCGTGATCCTCACCCTGCCGCGCAAGGTCAAGCGGCCCCTCGGTTAGGGGCTGTGTCGAAGTGGGGGTCGGAGCGAGGCGACGCCTGAGTCCGCCGCAGCCCGGCCATCCACTTCGACACAGCCCTAAGAGCCGGCGAGTCGCTGCAGGGCGCCGCGGACGACTTCGGGCTTGGTGGTGTACCAGAACGGGGGCAGCGACTTGCGCAGGAACGGCCCGTAGCTCGGCGCGCGCTCCAGCCGGGAGTCCAGCACCGCCACCACGCCCTTGTCGGCGTTGGAGCGGATCAGCCGGCCCACGCCCTGGGCCAGCCGGACGGCGGCGATCGGCACGCTCACCGCGGCGAAGCCGGAGCCGCCCGCCGACTGCACCGCGTCGGAGCGGGCGGCCGACAGCGGCTCGTCGGGGCGCGGGAACGGCAGCCGGTCGATGATGACGAGCTGGCATGCGTCGCCCGGCACGTCGACACCCTGCCACAGCGACATGACCCCGAGCAGGCAGCTGTTGCGGTCCTCGCGGAACTTGCGGACCAGGATCGGCAGCGACTCCTCGCCCTGCAGCAGGATCGTGATCCCGGGCGTGCGGGCGCGCAGCACCTCCGCGGCCCGCTCGGCCGCCTTGCGCGAGGAGAACAGGCCCAGGGCCCGGCCGCCGAGCGCCTGCACCAGCTCGACCATCTCGTTGGCGGCCGGCTCGGACAGCCCCGAGCTCTGCGGCTTGGGCAGGTGCGCCGCGACGTAGAGGATGCCCTGCTTCTGGTAGTCGAACGGCGATCCGACGTCGAGCGAGCTCCAGGCCAGCCCGGCTGTGTCCCGCGCCGCGTCGGCCCGCACGACGGCCTCGCGGGCCGCCTCGGCGGGGCCGGCCGCGACGCTCGGGCGCTCGACGGGGATCGGCAGCCCGAGCGAGCGGGCGACGGTGTCGAACTGGCCGCCGAGGGCGAGCGTGGCCGAGGTGGCCACTACGGTCCGTTCGCTGAAGAGGTGGCTGCTCAGCGTGCCGGCGACCGACAGCGGCGCGATGACCACGGCCCGGCGCCCCCGCTCGTCGCGCTCGACCCAGGTGACGTCGTGCTCGACGTTGGCGATCATGCGCTGGGCGACCTTCACCAGGTCGCCGATCATGGTCTTGGCCTGCTGCTTGCGCACCGGGTCGGAGTCGTCGGCCCGCACCTCGCCGATCGCGTCGAGCGCCTTGCGCCCGCCCGCGTCGAGCAGCGTGAGCGCCTCGCCGAGCACCGTCGGCAGCGCGCCCACGACCCGGCCTGCGGGCACCTCGGCGAGCGCGACGGTCAGCAGGTCGCCGGCCTCCATGAGCCGGTCGGCCACGTCGTCGTCGACATAGGCCCGGCACCGGCGGGCGGCCCGCTCCAGCGTCTCCGGCGTGAGCTCGGCCTGCGAGGCGGAGCTGACCCGGTCGGCGAGCTCGTGCGCCTCGTCGACGACCAGCAGCTCGTGCGGCGGGATGATCTGCCGCCCGGTGAGCATGTCCACGGCGAGCAGGCTGTGGTTGGTGACCACGATGTCGGCCTCGCGCGCCCGGCTGCGGCTGGCCTCGGCGAAGCACTCGGCGCCATACGGGCACCGCTGCGCCCCGACGCACTCGCGGGCCGGCATCGACACCATCTTCCAGGCCGAGTCCTCCACCCCGGGGTCGAGCTCGTCCCGGTCGCCGGTCTCGGTCTCCATCGCCCACCCGCGCAGCCGCTCGATGTGCTTGCCGATCCGGCCCGCCTCGCCGAGCCACTTCGTGGGCCGGGCCTCCCCGACGTCGAACAGCCCGTCGTCGGGCTCGTCGGCGGACGTGCCCTCCAGCCGCGCCAGGCAGAGATAGTGGTGGCGCCCCTTGAGCACCGCATAGGTCGGGCGGCGCCCCAGCAGCGGCTGCACCGCGTCGGCGAGCCGGGGCAGGTCGTGGTCGACGAGCTGCGACTGCAGGGCGAGCGTGGCCGTCGAGATCACCACCGGCCCGTCGACCAGCAGCGACGGGACGAGGTAGGCCAGCGACTTGCCCGTGCCGGTGCCCGCCTGCACGAGCAGGTGCTCCTCCTTCTCCACCGCGGCCGAGATCGCCGTCGCCATGCTCTGCTGACCGGGCCGCTCGGCCCCGTCAGGCACCGCGCCGACGGCGGCGGCGAGCAGATCGATCACTTCCGGCTTGGGGCGGCGGAGCTGAGGGGTGGCTGTCACGGTGGGGACGCTACCCCTTGCGTACGACAGAATCGGCCGGGCGCACCCGGTCGGTACCGTGAGCGGCATGAAACGTATCCGGGTCGTGTACCGCAAGTACGACGGCTCGCTCCACTGGAACTACGAGACGGAGCTCCTGGGCGAGGACGAGTACGGCGTGTGGGTCGGCGCCGGCCCGGCGACGCAGGTCTTCAAGGGCACCACCCTCAAGGGCGCGCCCGAGTCCCCGCACGTGCTGCTCTTCCCCCGCCAGGCCTGGTGGACGGCCTGCTTCAACGCCGAGCCCCACCGCACCGAGGTCTACTGCGACATCACGAGCGTGCCCCATTGGCCGAGCGCGACCGAGGTGACCGCGATCGACCTGGACCTGGACGTGCGCCGGCGGCGTACCGGCGACGTCGAGCTGCTGGACGAGGACGAGTTCGCGGTCCACCAGGTGCGCTACCAGTACCCCTCCGAGGTCGTGACCTCCGCCCTGACGAGCGCCGACTGGCTGATGGGCGCGGTGGGCGGGCACGTGGAGCCCTTCGGCACGGCCTACCGGCGGTGGCTCGACGAGGTTGTGTAGGGCCTGCTTCTGAAGAGCGCAAGGCGCGGCGTTCGGCGCCGTGCGAAATGTACGTTAAGTACCATTTTCCCATGGACAACGCCTGGCGACCGTTGCCGTAGGACTTGCCGGGCTCGCAACCTGCGGAGCCGTCGGCACCGTGGCCGCATCCAGCGTCCGGCGCGGCCGGCCGTACCTCGCGAACGGCCTGCTCGTCGCGCTTGACGGCCCGGTCGACCCCGCCGCCACCGCGGCCCGCGCCGGGCTCGCCGGCGTCGAGGTCGGCGTGCGCACCGACCCCGACACGACCCGGCCCGCGCTCCGCCTGACCTGCGCGATGCCGCCCGGCGAGCCGGCCCCACGTTCGACCCGGCGGTGCTGACCCCGCTGGCCACGCGCGCCGCCGCAAACCCGCTCGGGCGGGTGCACGCCCGGCGCGCCGAGCCGTTCCTGCTCATGGTGCGGGCCGAGCCCGAGCCGGACCCGGAGACCGGCGCGGTCCGGGCCGCCGGGAGCGAGTACGACACCCTCGACCGGCTGCTGCGGCCGCACGCGCCGATCCTCACCCAGTTCCTCGGCGGCCGGGTCGTGCCGGGCGCGATCACCGTCGTGCTCACGGGGGCGCACTGGTCCCGGGCCGACCTGCTCGGCGCCGACGTGCCCGAGGGCCCGCGGCGCGTGCGCAACGCGTTCTGGCGGGAGATGCGCGCGGCCGAGGTGGACGTGATCGCCAGCCGGCGCCGGGGGCACTCGCGCGCTTCCTGCGCAAGCCGGTGCAGCGCACCCACAAACACCGTGCGGCGTCGGTCCGGTACACCCCGGCATCTGAGGTAAACGGCAGATGAACGCCAGGTGAACCAGCAGCGTGCGGTGTATCTCACTGGTACTGCGGTGGATCGTGAGCCTTAACATTCACGTTTCAGGTGTTTCGGCGCTTCTTCATCGAGGTATCGGGGTCGACTGTGCGGTTCAGGCTGCGTCCTAGCGACGATTCGTTCTACGAGTTCTTCAGCCGCGCGGCGCGCAACCTCGTCAAAGGCACCGACCTGCTCGCCGAGCTCGCCCTCCCGGACGCCGACGTGCAGTCCATCAGCGAGCGGCTCGTCGACGTCGAGCACGACAGCGACGCGATCACGCACGAGCTGTACAAGAAGATCAACTCCAGCTTCATCACCCCCTTCGACCGGGAGGACATCTACCGCCTCGGGTCGCTGCTGGACGACGTGATGGACCACCTGGAGGCGGTGGGCAGCCTGCTGTACCTCTACGGCCTCACCAAGCTCCCGTCGCTGCCCCGCGAGATCCACGAGATCGTGAAGGTGCTCGACCAGCAGTCCCGGCTCACCGCCGAGGCCATGCCCCGCCTGAAGTCCATGAAGGACCTCGAGTCGTACTGGGTGGAGTGCAACCGCCTGGAGAACGAGGGCGACAGCGCCTACCGCATGGCCCTGGTCCGTCTGTTCTCCGGCGAGTACGACGCGCTGACCGTGCTCAAGATGAAGGAGGTCGTCGACGAGCTCGAGGCCGCCTGCGACGCCTTCGAGCACGTGGCCAACACGGTCGAGACCATCGTGGTCAAGGAGTCGTAGTCATCAGCGCGCAGCTCGTCGCGGTCCTCGCCGTCATCACGGTGGCGCTGATCTTCGACTACACCAACGGCTTCCACGACGCCGCCAACGCCATCGCCACGTCGGTGTCGACCCGCGCGCTGACCCCGCGCGCCGGGCTCATCATGGCCGCGCTGGGCAACTTCATCGGCGCCCACCTGGGCGGCCACGTCGCGGCGACCGTCGGCGGCGGCATCATCGACCCGCCGACCGGCATGGGCGGGCTCGGCATCGTCTTCGCCGGCGTCGTCGGGGCCATCGCCTGGAACCTCGTCACGTGGTACTTCGGCCTGCCCTCCTCGTCCTCCCACGCGCTCTTCGGCGGGCTGGTGGGCGCGTCGATCTGCGCCGTGTGGTTCGGCCTGGACGCGAAGGTGCTGTGGTCCGGCATCGTGGACAAGGTCCTGATCCCGATGGTCGCCTCGCCGGTGGTCGGCTTCCTACTGGGCGGCCTGCTGATGATCGCCATCATGTGGACGTTCCGCCGGTCCAACCCGCGCGTGCTCGGCCGCCGGTTCCGCCGCGCGCAGACCGTCTCGGCCGCCGCCATGGCCGTGGGCCACGGCATGCAGGACGCCGCCAAGACGATGGGCATCATCGTGCTGGCCCTGTACACCGGCGGCTACCACGCCGACAAGACGGACATCCCGGAGTGGGTGTTCCTCGCCTGCTCGACGGTGCTGGCGCTCGGCACGTACTCCGGCGGCTGGCGCATCATCCGCACCCTGGGCCGCAAGGTCATCGACCTCGACCCGCCGCAGGGCTTCGCGGCCGAGACGGTCGCCGCCGGCGTGCTGTTCACCACCTCGCAGCTGGGCCTGCCGATCTCGACAACGCACAGCATCACGTCGGCCATCATGGGCGTCGGCGCGACGAAGCGGCTCTCGGCGGTGCGCTGGCAGGTCGCCGGGAACATCCTGATCGCCTGGGTCCTGACGTTCCCGGCCGCCGCGGTCATCGCGATCGTGACGTACCTGCTCACGCACGCGCTGTTCTAGGCCGACCCGTATCGCGGCCGGTCGGCCAGGCCCATCTCCCGGCGCAGCCCGTTCTCGGTGAGCGTCAGCGGATGGCTCGGGTCGATGCGGTTGGGCGTGCCCGGGTCGCCGTCGTCGTCGATCGGCAGCCCCACCGCCTGGCGCTCGAAGTTCAGCACCGCCGGGCCGCCGCGGTACTGGTAGTCGGGCCCGCTCGCCTCGTTGTACGCGTGCCCGTCGTCGGTGCCGTGCTCGTAGTCGTAGACGTGCGCCATCTCGTGGAACAGCGTCGTCACCGGCGTCCGGGCGTCGTAGGCCGGGTTGTACTGGATCCGCGGCACCCCGTCGTCGTAGGTGGCGTGACCGTTGGGCTCGTCGAGCGGCTCGATGTACAACCGCTGCCCGGACGCCTGCAGGTCGGCGAGCATCGCGCGGCCCGCGGGCGAGGCGGCGAGCAGGTCGAGGTCGGCGTGCACCCGCGCCTTGTACTCGGCGTCGCCGCCGACCCGGATGAACCCGGTCACGTCGTCGTCCCCGGTCGCGGTCATCCGCTCGACCCCGGCAGCCGAGTCCTCGCCCTGCCCGTAGAGCGTGTCCGCGCCGGCGCCCCCGGTCACCGCGTCGCGCCCGGCGCCGGAGTACACCACGTCGTCGCCGGCCCCGCCGTCGAGCGCATCGTCGCCGCGGCCGCCCGAGAGCACGTCCGCGCCGTCGTCCCCGGCGGCCCGGTCGGCGCCCTCCCCGCCGTCGAGGAAGTCGTCGCCCACGCCGCCGCGCAGCGTGTCGGCACCGCCGGCGCCGTAGAGCGTGTCGTCGCCGCGGCCGCCTTCGAGCCGGTCGTCGCCGGCCCCGCCGTCGAGGTAGTCGCGGTGCTCGCCGCCGTCGAGAAGGTCGAAGCCGTCCCCGCCCAGCAGCTGGTCGCCGTCCGCGCCGCCGGCGAGGGTATCGTCGCCCGCCCCGCCCCGCAGCCGGTCGCCGCCTGAGCCGCCGAAGAGCAGGTCGGCGCCCGCGCCCCCGTCGGCGGTGTCGGCGCCCTGGCTGCCCCACAGCCGGTCGTCGCCGTCGCCGAGGTCGGCGCGCTCGGTGGCGTCCTTCGGCGGCGCCTGGGCCGCGGTCACCATGGCCCCGAGGCTGACCCGGTCGGCCCCGGCCCCGCCGGCCACCGTGTCCACGCCCAGGCCCGCGATGAGCACGTCGTCGCCGCGCCCGCCGGTCAGCCGGTCGTCGCCGTCGCCGCCGAGCACGGTGACGCCCGCGGCGCCGTCGACCCGGACGGTGTCGTCACCGGCGCCGGTGCGCAGCACGAGCCGGGCGCCGGGCGGGATGGTGAGCCGCTGCCCGTTCACCGTCACGTGGCCGTCGTCGACCACGACGACGTCCGCGATGCCGCCGGCCTGCACCACGAAGAGGTCGCCGGCCAGGCGCGCGTCGACGCCGCCGGTCGCCGCCGGCGGGACCCAGGCCGGGACCGTCCGGCCGATGACCGGGGTCCAGACGGCGGCGAGCACCTCCCAGCGGGCCCCGGCCCCGGCCAGCGCCGCGCGGTGCCCGGCCAGCCCCTGCTCGACGTCGGCGCGGATCTCGCCCGCCGTCGCGAGCGCGGCGCGCACCGCCGCCTCCTGGGCGGCGTCGGCCGGCGTGAAGGTGACGCTCCCGCCGCCGCGCCGGTGCGGCACCCCGGCGGCGCCGGCGAAGGCGTCGGCGAGCTGGTCCTGGCCGCCGCGCAGCAGGGCGGCCGCGCCGTCCAGCGCCGTGGCGGTGTCCCGCACGACCGCGTCGAGGTCGTTCAGGCCGTCCGTGTACTGCCGGTAATGCCCCCGGAACCCGTCGGCGGCCTCGCCCTCCCAGTCGCCGCCGACGACCGGGGCCGCGGCGCGCGCGAGCGTGTCGTGGGCGGCGCGCACGTCGGCGCCGACCGCCCGCCAGGCCGCGGCGGCCCGCCCGAGCAGCTCCGGCCGCGCCTGCAGGTCCCAGATGTCGTCCACTGTGACGGTGGGCGCCTCAACCGTCTGCACCATGTGATCCCCCGTGTGTCGAGAGCGCTCAGAGCGGCGCTCGCCGTGCGTTGCCCACCGTCCGGGCGGCCTGCCGGTCGGCGGCCAGATACGCGAAGGCCGTCTGCAGCAGCGCGTCGGCGTCCTCCTCGAGGATTTCGACGTGCGCCGAGACGGCCTCCTGGGCGTCCGCGCCGATGTTGGCGGCCGCGCCGGCCAGGCCCGCCGACGCCCCGGTGTTGCCGAAGGCGTCGGCGGGCAGGTCCAGCTCGCCCAGCCCGGTGCGGTAGTGCTCGCCCAGCGTGTCGGCCGCGGCCAGGCAGGCGGCGGCCAGCGTGATCAATTCGTCCGGGTCGGCCCGGAGCTCCTGAGCCATACGCCGGACCGTAGTGGGGCCGGGACGCTACGTCCGCCCCGTTCAGCCCTCAGCTCGAATAGTCAAGTCCGATAATTCCGGAAATTTGCGACAGCAGGCGCAGGATGTCGAGCGTCTCGTCCAGCGGTACCAGGGGGCTCTCGGTCAGCCCCTCGCGCAGGCAGCGCTGGACCTCGGCCGCCTCGAACTGGTACCCGTGGCCCTCGTAGGGCAGCTCGAACTCCTCGGTCTCGCCGCCGCGCCACAGCGTGAAGCCGTGCGGGTGGAAGAAGTCCCGCCGCACGTCGATGCGCCCGAGCGTGCCCGTGACCGCGCCGGTGCGGGCGGTGTCCCCGAGCAGCGAGCAGCTCAGCGCGGCGAGGGCGCCGGAGTCGTACCCCAGCAGCATCCCGGTGTTCTCGTCCACGCCCCCGGCGCTCATCCGGGCCCAGGCCTGCACCGAGGCCGGCGCGCCCAGGAACAGGTGGGCGAACGTGACCGGGTAGATGCCGACGTCGTACAGCGCCCCGCCGCCCAGCTTGCGGTCGCGCAGCCGCGAGGTCTCCGGGAACGGGCCCTGCATGCCGAAGTCGGCGTGGACCGAGACCAGGTCGCCGATCGCGCCGTCGCGCACGAGCTCGCCCATGCGCCGGATGGCCGGGATGCACCGCATCCACATGGCCTCCATGAGGAACACGCCGGACGCGCGGGCCGTGCGCACCATCTCCTCGGACTCGGCGACGGCGAGCGTGAACGGCTTCTCGCACAGCACCGCCTTGCCGGCCCGCAGCGCCAGCATCGAGGCCTCGTAGTGCGCACTGTGCGGGGTGGCGACGTAGATCGCGTCGACCCCCGGGTCGTCGACGAGGGCCTGCCACGAGCCGTGCGCCCGCGCGGCGCCGTGCCGGGCGGCGAAACGCTCCGCGGACTCCGTACTGCGGGACCCCACCGCGGCCAGTTCCGCATCCGGCATCAGCCGGAGGTCCTCGGCGAACGTGGCGGCGATGGAGCCGGTCGAAAGGATGCCCCAGCGGGTGCGATCACTCATGGCCGTAGCTTAGGTGGGTATGCAGGGGCTCATGAACGACGACCGGAACGCCGACGGCCCCGACGCCGCCCACACCCGCCCCGCCGGCCTCGGCGACAAGACGGTGGAGGCGCTGGGCAAGCTCAGCGAGGCCCTGGAGACCGTCGAGCGGGCCCGGGGCCGCCTCTTCGACCTGCACCAGCTGATCGGCCACGCCGACCTCATGCTCGATGACGCCGTGGCGCTGCTGCGCGCAGCCGGGCACGGCAGGACGGCCGACCGGGTGCGCGACGAGGTCGTCGGGCGCAACGTCATCGCCGGGCGGTGGACGTTCCAGATCGTGGAGGACTTCGAGGACGGGTACTACGCCGCCTTCCGCAACGTCGAGCGCGAGGCCCGCGAGGAGCTCGCCGGGGGGCGGCGCCACCTGTACGAGGCGGAGATGAAGGAGCAACGCCGGACCCATGGACAAACAGGACACGAGGCTGTGCCGAACGAATTCGGCGCATAGCGTGGACTGATGGTCGAGTACAAGCTCCCGCCGGAACTGGCCGAGATGGCCCGCCGCTTCGAGCGGGAGGGCGGGGTACCGGTGCCGGCGAGGCTGGCGAGCACGGTGGTGCTGCTGCGCGAGCCGTTCGAGGCGTACCTGCTGCGCCGGGTCGCCACGATGGCGTTCGCGGCCTCGATGTACGTCTTCCCGGGCGGCGGCGTCGACCCGCGCGACGCCGGCGTCCTGCCCGGCTGGGCCGGCCCGGCCCCGGCGGAGTGGGCGGCGCGCCTGCGGCTGGAGGAGTCCGTGGCCCGCTCGGTGGTCTGCGCGGCCGTGCGCGAGGTGTTCGAGGAGTCCGGCGTCCTGCTGGCCGGGCCCGACGCGGACAGCGTGGTCGGCGACGTGAGCGGGCCGGACTGGGAGGAGGCGCGGCTGGCGCTGATCGCCCGGGACCTGGGCTTCGCCGAGTTTCTCAGCCGCAACGGGCTCGTCCTGCGCAGCGACCTGCTGGTGCCGTGGTCGCGCTGGATCACGCCGGAGTTCGAGCCGCGGCGCTTCGACACGTACTTCTTCCTCGCCCTGCTGCCCAAGGGCCAGCTGACCCGGGACGTGGGCGGCGAGGCCGACGCCACCGAGTGGTGCTCGCCGGCCGAGGCGGCCGACGGCCGTTACACGATGCTGCCGCCGACCCGCCACACGCTGCTGGAGCTGGCGGAGGCCGGCGGCATCGACGCCGCGCTGGCGGCGGCGCCGGACCGGGACCCGGCCGACGCCATCCGCCCTACTGCATAACCGGCTCAGCCGAAGCGGCCGGTGATGTAGTCCTCGGTCTTCTTCACCGAGGGGTTGGTGAAGATCTTCGCCGTGTCGTCGTACTCGATGAGCCGGCCCGGCTCGCCGGTCTTGTCGATCGAGAAGAAGCCGGTGCGGTCCGACACGCGGGCGGCCTGCTGCATGTTGTGCGTGACGATGACGATCGTGAACTGGTTCTTCAGCTCGGTGATCAGGTCCTCGATCGCGAGCGTGGAGATCGGGTCGAGGGCCGAGCAGGGCTCGTCCATCAGCACGACCTGCGGCTCGACCGCGATCGTCCGGGCGATGCACAGCCGCTGCTGCTGACCGCCGGACAGGCCCGCGCCGGGGCGGCCCAGCCGGTCCTTGACCTCGTTCCAGAGGTTGGCGCTGCGCAGCGCCTTCTCCGCGACCTCCTCCAGCACCGACTTGCGGCGCACGCCGTTGAGGCGCAGGCCCGCCACGACGTTCTCGAAGATCGACATCGTCGGGAAGGGGTTCGGCCGCTGGAAGACCATGCCGATCATCCGGCGCACGGCCGTGACGTCGACGTCCCGGTCGTAGATGTTCTGCCCGTCGATCAGGAGCTGGCCCTCGATCCGGGCGTTGGGCAGCACCTCGTGCATGCGGTTGATCGACCGCAGGAACGTGGACTTGCCGCAACCCGACGGTCCGATCAGGGCGGTGACCGACTTGGGCTCGATCGTCATCGACACGGAGTCGATCGCCTTGAACGATCCGTAGTACGAGGTGACGCCGTGGGCTTCGATCCGCTTTGCCATGTTGGCGCTCCAGTGATTATCGGGCGATCTTGTTGCGGCGGGCGAGCATCTTCGCCGCAACGGTGAGGACCAGGACGAGGACGACCAGGGTCAGAGCGGCCGTCCAGGCCCGCCCAGGTGCGAACTCCGAGGCGACGCCGGCCTGCTGGTACACGAACAGCGACAGGGAAGACTGGTTGCCGTCGAACAGGTTGAAGTTGATGGCGGAGGCGCCGCCGGCCACGAGCAGGACCGGAGCGGTCTCGCCACAGGCCCGGGCCACGGCCAGCATGACACCGGTGACGATGCCGGGGCCGGCGGTGGGCAGCACGATGCTCATGATCGTCTTCCACTTCGGCACGCCGAGGGCATAGGAGCCCTCGCGGAGCGCCGTCGGCACGAGCCGCAGCATCTCCTCGCTGGAGCGGACGACGGTCGGCAGCATCAGCACGCTGAGCGACAGGCCGGCGGCGAAGCCCGAGTAGTGGGCGAAGCCGTCGGAGCTGTACAGCGGCGTGATCGTGAAGACCCAGAACGACAGGATGAACAGACCCGCCACGATCGACGGGATACCGGTCATGACGTCGACGAAGAAGCGGATCAGGTTGGCGAAGAAGCCGCGGCCGTACTCGACGATGTAGATCGCGCCCAGAATGCCCAGCGGCACGGTGATCAGCGTGGCGATGCCCGCCTGTTCGATCGTGCCGATGATCGCGTGGTACGCGCCGCCCTGCTCGTCGAACGGGCCGATGTTGTTCATCGAGGAGTTGAAGAAGTTGCCGTCGAGGCGGGCGCTGCCCTTGTCGACCAGGGTCCACACCACCGACAGCAGCGGCAGCAGGGCGAGGATGAACGCGCCGTAGATCATCACGGTCGCCATGCGGTTGCGCGCGGACCGGCCGCCCTCGACGATGGCCGCCGCGACCCCCATGAGGATCACGAACAGCACCGCCGCGACGACGCCGGTCAGCACCATGCCGCCGGCGCCGGTGAGGTTGATCAGCGCGTACGACAGCACGATCGCCGCCGCGGCCACCGCGAACGGTGTCCACTTCGGCAGCTGCTTGGCCCGCAGCTGGGACGCGTCCTGCACGGCCAGGCTGCGGACGGGGGTCTGGACGGCCATTACGCGGAGCCTCCCACGAACTCACGACGCCGGTACACGATCGCGCGGGCGGCCATGTTGACCGCGAGCGTGATGGCGAACAGCACGAGACCGGAGGCGATCAGCGCGCTGCGGCCGAACTCGTTGGCCTCGCCGAACCGGCTGGCGATGTTGGAGGCGATGGTGACGCCGCCGGGGCCGAGCAGGTCGAAGTTCACGGCGAAGACGCTGCCGAGGGTCAGGGCCAGCGCGATCGTCTCGCCGAGCGCGCGGCCGAGGCCGAGCATGACCGAGGCGATGATGCCGGCGCGGCCGTAGGGGATGACCGCGGTGCGGATCATCTCCCACTTGGTCGAGCCGAGCGCGAGCGCCGCCTCCTGGTTCTCCGGGGGCGTCTGCAGGAACACCTCGCGGGACAGCGAGGTGACGATCGGCAGGACCATGATGCCCAGCACGACCGAGCCCAGCAGGACCGACTTGCCGTACGGGCCGTTGCTGCCGAAGATCGGCAGCCAGCCGGCCACATCGTGCAGCCACTGCGAGAAGTTGGCGATCGGCTCGTAGAAGTAGTCACGACCCCACAGACCGAACACGACGCTCGGAACCGCCGCGAGCAGGTCGATGACGAAGCTCAGCGTGGTGGCGACCCGCCGGTGGGCATAGTGCGACAGGCACAGCGCGATGCCCAGGGCCACCGGAACGGCCATGATCAGCGCGAGTACGGCCGTCAGCACGGTGCCGAAGGCGGTTGCCGCGACGCCGAACTTCGGCTGGTCGCCGTCGGTGAACCAGTCCTTGTAGGTCAGGAAGTTCTCGGTGTCCTTGTTGATGGCGGGGAGCGCCTTCACGACAAGGAAGATGGCGATGGCCGCGATGATGACGAGCACCATCGAGCCGGCGGCTGTCGCGGTTCCGCGGAAGAGCATGTCACCGCTGAACCGCTTGCGCGGCGGAAGACCGCCACCCCCGCCGGGCGTACCGGCGGAGGTGGCGGGCAGAGTCGACTGGCTCAACGAGTCTTCCTGTCAGGCCAGGTTCTTGACAGCGGTCTCGACCTTGGCGCGAACCGTCTCGGGCAGCGGGGCGTAGCCCAGCTTGTCGAGCAGCGCCTGGCCGTCCTTGCTGACGGTGTAGCCGAGGAAGCCCTTGAGCAGCGGGAGCTTGGCGGCGTCGGTGCCCTTGCTGCAGACGATCTCGTAGGTCACCAGGACGATCGGGTAGGCCCCGGCCTCCTTGGTGGCGTAGTCGATCGAGAGCTTCAGGTCGTCGCCGGTGCCGGCGATCTTGGCACCCGCGATGGTCTTGCCGGCCGACTCACCGGTCAGCGCGGTGAACTCGCCGGCGCCGTTCTGGACCTTGGCCATCGACAGCGCGTTGGTCTTGGCGAACGACAGCTCGACGTAGCCGATGGCGCCGGCGGTCTTCTTGATGGCGCCGGCAACACCGTCGGACTTCTGCTCGGCCGAGCCGCCCGGGGCCTTCCACACCTTGTCGTGGCCGAAGGTCCACGCGGACGGGGCGACGGCGGTCAGGTAGGCGGTGAAGTTGTCCGTGGTGCCGGACGAGTCACCGCGGTGCACGGCGAGGATCGCGGTCGACGGGAGCGAGGCGCTCGGGTTGTCGGCCTTGATCGCGGCGTCGTCCCACGTCTTGATCGAGCCCGAGAAGATCTTGGCAATCGTCTCCGGCTTGAGCTGCAGGTCCTTGACGCCGGTGAGGTTGTAGGCGATCGCGACCGGGCCCGTCACCATCGGCAGGTTGAGCGCCGGGGCGCCGCCGCAGCGGGCGTCGGCCTTCGTCTGCTCGTCACCGCTCTTGAGCGAGGAGTCGGAGCCGGCGAAGTCCGCCGTGCCGCCCTGGAACGCCGTGATGCCCGCGCCGGACGCGGTCGCCTGGTAGTTGACCTGGGCGCCGGAGCACTTCTGCTGGTAGGCCTTCGCCCACTCGGCCATGGCGTTGCCCTGGGCGCTGGAGCCCTGCGAGGTAAGGGTGCCACTCGCGCAAGCGACGTCGCTGCCGGTACCACCGGAAGCACCGCCGGACGCCGAGCTCGAGGGTTCGTTGTTGTCCGAGCCACACGCGGCGAGCGCGAGCGTCGCGGTGAGCGCGATGCCGGCGATGAGGCCGTGCCGCTTGAAGTTCACTGCGGTCCCTTCGTCGGGGATGAACCGACTTCCGATGCCTGGGGAGGATTTCGGAAGGCCGACGGACGTCGTCGACTGAAAGGCACGCTAAAAGGACCAGGGAAACAGGCCCGTGGAGAAGGGTGAACGCAGGGTGAACAGGTCACTGGGCGCAGATGACGCCTGGTCGGAGGAGAGTTGTCCATTGGGTGAACTGCCCAGCGGTGTTGCCTGGTGTCCGCTTTTGTACCGTGATCGCCGTTACCGGGCGTGAATCACAGCGCGCGCTGGTACGAAACGTCGTTCGACCAGCGGACGAACCCGAGCCGCTGGTAGAGCGCGACGGCACGGGTGTTGCTCTCGTCGACATACAGCATGACCTGGGCGAGCCCGCGGTTGCGCAGGTGCCAGAGCCCGGCCAGGGTCAGCGCCCGGCCGAGGCCGCCGCCGTGCGCGTCGGGGGCCACGCCGAGAACGTACACCTCGCCGATCGGCTCATGTGCATGCGGCTCCCCGGCCTCGTGCGGATGTACATGTTCCTCGCCGTGGACCTTGGTCCAGTGGAACCCGAGCAGCCGGCCGTCGGTCTGGCGCTCGGCCAGGAGGAAGCCGGCCGCCTCGAACCACGGCTCGCGCAGCCGCACGTGCAGGTCGTCGAGGGTCCACTTGCCCTGCTCGGGGTGCTCGGCGAAGGCGGCCGCGTTGAGCGCCACCCACTCCGCGTCGTCCCGGCCGGGCTCGAAGGCGCGCAGGCGTACCCCTTCGGGCAGCGCCACCTCGTCCAGCGGCGCGAACAGCGAGCGCCGCAGCTGCAGCAGCACCCGGACCCGATCGAAGCCCAGGCCGATGGCGAGCGCCGACGCCGACGGGTGGTCGCCGTGCGCCCACAGCCGCAGCCGACCGGCGGCGCGCTCGTCGGCGACCTGCATGGCCGCGGTGACCAGCGCGCGCCCGAGGCCGTGCCGCCGGTGCAGCGGGTGCACCACGAGCTCCGCGGAGGCCCCCTCGACCGCGTCGGTCGTGTCCACATGCGCATAGCCGACGACGGTTTCCCCGGAATACCCCAGCAGGTGTACCGCGGGAGCCTCACCTCCGTGCCGCAGGTGCAGCACGACGTGCTCGGAGAGCGGCACGACGCCGTCGGTGTCGCCGGCCGCCCGCATGAGGGCGAGCACCTGCTCGACCTGGTCGGGAGACAGACGGTCGGCGCGGCGCACCGGGGGCGAGGAGCTCATCCGATCAATCTAGCCGGAGGATCTTCAGACCCGGACCGGCTCCGAGTCGTGCAGCGGGCGCGACGGCGGAACGACGAACTTGTACCCCACCTGGCGCACGGTGCCGATCATCGACTCGTACTCGGAGCCGAGCTTGGCCCGCAGCCGCCGCACGTGGACGTCGACGGTGCGCGTGCCACCGAAGTAGTCGTAGCCCCAGACCTCGCGCAGCAGCTGGTCGCGGGTGAACACCCGGCCCGGGTGCTGGGCCAGGAACTTCAGCAGCTCGAACTCCTTGTAGGTGAGGTCGAGCGGGCGGCCCTTGAGCTTGGCCGCGTACGTGTCCGGGTCGATCGTCAGCTCGCCGGCCTTGATCATGCCGCCGCTGGCCGCGGCCGCGGAGTTGAGCCGCCCGACCGCCAGGCGCAGGCGCGCCTCGATCTCGGCGGGCCCGGCGGTGGCGAGGACGACGTCGTCGACGCCCCAGTCGGCGTGCAGCGCGACCAGGCCGGCCTCGGTGACCACGGCGAGCAGGGGCACACCCAGCCCGGTGGCGTGCAGCATGCGGCAGGTGGCGCGGGCGTCGGCGAGCTCCGTGCGGGCGTCGACCACGACGGCGTCGGGGCTGGGGCCGTTCACCAGCGTGCGGACGTCACGGGGGGCGGTGCGCACCGCGTGGGGCAGCAGGTCGAGGCCCGGCAGGACCACCTGGCCCGCGGGAGCCGCGGTCAGCAGCAGAATCTCCACGAGTCACCTCCGTGGCCGCTGCGCTCCTCGCGAGAGGGCGCTGTGGCGCCCCCGGAAGGGGCGGCGGCTCGCTATCGTCCCGGCAGCTCTGGCGGGAGGTTATGGACGTATCCCCAACGAGAATATCGGAGTATTCACGTTTTGCGTCCGGTCGAACCGCAGTTCGAGACAGTCGGCTGAGCCACACCCCACCGTTTCCGCCGACGTGCTATAGCGGTTCGCGGATCCCCGCCGAGGCCGGATCCGGTGCTTTCTGGCACGATCGGTGCGTGCCGACAACCCCGCCGCCCGCCGAGGACTTCGGTGCCTGGCCCCAGGCCACCGAGCCGGCCGCCCGCCGCCGCCGCGATGCGGGCCCAGACCACTCGGAGGGTGACCCCCAATCGGGTGACGACGGCGCTACCCAGGGCCAGGCTGCCCTGGCGCCGGTACGCCGCTGGATCTCGCTCGGCACCGCGGGCTTCGCGGCCCTGGTCGCCATCGCGCTGATCGTGGGCGCGCAGACCCGCCACGAGTCGTACGCCGTGGTGATGTTCGGCGTCCAGGTCCTCTTCGTCGCCGTCTGGACAATCGCGAGCCGTCCACCGGCCCCGCGGGTCGTCGGCGTGGTGGGCATCGCCGTGGCGGCGGGCACCGACGCGGCCGCCGTCTTCACCCGGCCGGCGTCGCTCGCCCCGCTCGCCTACCTCACCGCCGCCGGCTTCATCATCGGCGTCGTCGGCCAGCTCACGCGGCCGGCCGGTCGCCAGCGGGTCACCGAGTCCCTGGGCTCCTCGCTGGTCGTGACCCTCGGCGTGGTCTCCTTCGCGAGCCTCGTCGTGCTGGGGCGCAGCCCGAAGGGCACCCAGGCGATCGTCGCCTGCCTCGTGGCCGCCGGGCTGGCGCTGTTCATCGCCCGGCTCGCCGACTCGATCGCCGCCCTGCCGCGCATCGCCCCGCAGGTGCCCCGCGGCGGCGCCGGCGTGGTGCTGGGCACGATGGTCGGCACCGCGGCGGCCGGCGCGATCGGCAACTACCTCGACGGGCTGAGCCCGCTGCCCAGCGCCCTGGCCGGGCTCGCGACGGCGATCGTGGCGGTGATGGTGGACCTGTCGGTCGGCTACGCCGAGGCGAGCCGGATCATCGACGGCGACGAGCCGGCGCTGTGGCTGGCGCGGCACATCCAGGGCCCGATCGGCGCGATCGCCTTCGCGGCGCCCGCGGCATATGTCGCGAGTGTCCTGCTGTTGCTGTAACTGAGCCGCCAATTCGCGCCAAGCTTGCCGGGCATCCCGCCCGGACTTGTGCGGGTACGAAATCCTCGTGCTTGGGTACGAGCGAGACAACTACCGGTCGGAGGGAGTGTCAGTGGCGGCGAGGCGAGGGGCCAAGATCGGCATCGTGCTGGTCGTGCTGGCGATCATTCTGGTCGGGGTGTTCTTCGTGGTGGACCGGATCGCGGCCGGGGCGGCCGACGACCGGATCACGCAGGAGACCAAGACGCAGCTGGCGGCGAACAACGTCAAGTACGAGGGCGAGCCCGCGGTGGACATCACCGGGTGGCCGTTCCTGACCCAGGTGGTCGCCGGGGAGTACCAGAAGATCACGATCACGCTGGCGAAGCCGCAGCTCAACAACGTCAAGCTCGACACCCTGTACGTCGAGGCGCGCTCGGTGAAGGCCGACGCGCGGGACCTCATGAACGGCAAGGGCGACGTGGTGGCCGGAGTGGTGGCCGGTAACGCGTCGATGAGCTGGGACAACGTGCGGCCGCTGCTGGATGTCGCCGGGCTGCCGTCCTCGATCGACCCCTCCAACGTCGACCTGAAGGTGGTCAACAACAAGATCGAGATGCGGGTGCCGCTGGCGTTCCAGGGGATCAAGGCCACCCTCATCGCCACGGGGTCGATGGTCGTCGAGACCGGCAAGATCCGGCTGAAGCTCGAATCGGTCGCGACCGACAAGGGCAACCTCCCGCCCCAGGTGAATACGCTGATCAAGCAGTACCAGAACAAGCTGCAGGTCACCGTCAAGCTGCCCGGACTGCCGTACAACCTCGTGGTCAACTCGGTGCAGACGACCGACGCGGGCCTTCAGGTCACCGCCTCGGCCGCGGACGTCAAGCTCACGGGACAGTGACGCGGCGGACCCTGGGCCTTCACGCTCGGCAATGCTAGGCTCCGGAACTATGAGCATGCTGCTCACGAAGCGCCGCGCGGTCGACCTCTGCCGCGTGACCACGTGCCTGTGTTGCCGCCCCTAGTGGTGCGGCCCTGCAGCGTGCTCTAGTAACGGCTCGAGGCAGCGGCGCCCCAGACCGATGGGTCTGGCCGGCGAGCCGATTTCGGCATATCTCCGCGGGCATTCCGACAGACTCATCGCCGAAACCGTGATCCGTCCCCCTCGGGTCGCGCGCGGCTGCATGCCCGTGTGACGACTCGAACCCACCACTCGTTCCTGGGAGAGAGAACACCCATGAGTCGCGAATCCGCCCTGGTCACGGCCGACTGGGCCGAGCAGAACATCGAGACCCCCGGCGTCGTGTTCGTCGAGGTCGACGAGGACACGACCGCGTACGACGGCGGCCACATCCCCGGCGCCGTGCGCATCAACTGGAAGACCGACCTGCAGGACCCGGTGCGCCGGGACTTCGTCAACAAGCAGCAGTTCGAGGCGCTCCTGTCCGCCAAGGGCATCGGCAACGACGACAAGGTCGTGCTCTACGGCGGCAACAACAACTGGTTCGCCGCCTACGCGTACTGGTACTTCAAGCTCTACGGCCACGGCGACGTGAAGCTGCTCGACGGCGGCCGCAAGAAGTGGGAGCTCGACGCCCGCCCGCTGAACAAGGACGAGGTCGACCGCCCCGCGACCAACTACGTCGCCGTGCACGACCAGGACCTGTCGATCCGCGCGTTCCGCGACGACGCCGTGAAGGCGATCGGCGTGCAGAACCTGGTCGACGTCCGCTCCCCCGACGAGTTCGCCGGCCGCCTCCTGGCCCCGGCGCACCTCCCGCAGGAGCAGGCGCAGCGCCCGGGCCACATCCCGACCGCGATCTCGGTGCCGTGGAGCAAGGCCGCGAACGAGGACGGCACCTTCAAGTCCGACGACGACCTGCGCTCGATCTACGGCGCCGCCGGGCTCGACGACAGCAAGGCGACGATCGCGTACTGCCGCATCGGCGAGCGCTCCTCGCACACCTGGTTCGTGCTCAAGGAGATCCTCGGCCACTCCGACGTGCGCAACTACGACGGTTCGTGGACCGAGTACGGCTCGCTGGTCGGCGTGCCGGTGGCGCTGGGCGACGAGCCCGGCCAGGCCTGAAGAGGGGAAACCGAATCATGAGCACTGACAGCTGCGCCGCGCCCGACCAGAGCGCCCCGCTGCCCGCGTCCGTCGACGTGGAGAAGGAGACCGTCATCACCGGCGTCGTGCGCTCCGGCGCCGACCCGGTCGGCGGCGCGTACGTGCGCCTGCTCGACTCCACCGGCGAGTTCACGGCCGAGGTCGTCACCTCGCCGGCCGGGCAGTTCCGCTTCTTCGCCGCCCCGGGCAACTGGACGCTGCGCGCCCTGTCCCGCCAGGGCAACGGCGACGCGACGCTCGCCGCGAGCCGCGGCCTCAACGAGGTCGCCGTCACCGTCGGCTGACGCGCTCGGACGTGACGCCGCTCGCCGGGATCAACCCGGCGGGCGGCGTCTCACTATATGGCTGCGAGGATGACCGCCGTGAAGCGTCGCTGGATCGTCACCGGGGTCGTCGCGTGGGCCGTGGTCATCGCCGGGTTCGCGCTGTACTCGTACTCCAGCGACCCGCCCACCGCCCGCGAGCAGACCACGATCGCCGACGCCCTGCCGACCGTCGACACCGCGCTCGGGCGGATCTACGCCGCGCTCGACCCGGCCACGTCGGTGGCCGCGCTCGGCGGGTACCGGCGCACCGAGGTGAGCTGCCGGGTGACCTCGGCGCGCGAGGGCACCCGTTTCAACCGGGAGCTGATGGTGTACGTCAGGCCGGGCTCCGAAGCGGCCGCGCTCGACCGCGTGAAGTCGGCGCTCCCGGCCGCGTACGAGCCGAACGTGGCCCACAGCGGCACGACCGACCTGCTCACCGCCGACGCCGGCAACTTCGTGGCGGTGCGGGGCTCGGTGACCGAGCCCGGCGTGCTGCGCTTCAGCGCAGACACCGGGTGCCGGGTGCAGAAGGCGGCGGTCACGGAGGCCACGCCGCAGTCGCAGGACGCGAACCGGGCGCCGGTGCAGGCCGTGCTCGACACGCTGGGCAAGCCCGCCTCGCAGTGGCGCACGCACCGGCTCACCTCGCCGGCCTGCGGGGCACTGTGGACCGTGGAGGCCGTGACCACCGGCGACGGCGCGGCGGCGCGGGGCACCGTTCCGGCCTCGGCGGTGGTGCTCGACACGGCGAAGGTCTTCGCCTACCGGGCCGGGTCCGCGGGGGTCGCGCTGCGCAAGGACGGCGACACGCTCGTGGTGAGCTCGTCCGCGGGCTGCTGAACTGGGCGTTTGCGAAAAATCCGGCGCTCCGCACCAGATTTTTCGGATTTATGCCCCGTCGGGCGATAAATGCGATAAGTCGCGGCGCGGAGCGCCCGGCTTATCGTGCGGCGGCTAGTCGTGGCGCGGAGCGCCCGGCTTATCGTGCGGCGGCTCTAGTACACGAGCGCCTGCGCGCCCTCCGCGAGCGCCTCCTCGACGAACGCCGCCGCCCCCGCGATGCGAATCCCCGGCAGGACGTCCTCCGGGCCGATGCCGCGGCGCGCGGCGCACTGCGTGCACACCGTCACCGTGCCCCCGGCGAGGATCGCCTCCAGCAGGTCGGGCAGCGGCGCCGCGTGCGGCAGGTCGAACTCGGCCGCGCGGCCCGGCACGGCGAACCACGCCGACTCACCGGTGAGCCACAGCGAGGTCGGCACGCCGCCGGCGACGGCGGTCGCGGCCACGGTGAAGGCCTGGGAGCAGCGCTCCGGGGCATCGGATCCGGCGGTTGCCTTGACGACGAGAGAACGGGCCATGCTTCGCAGCATAGAATTCCGGTGATGGTAACGGAGATCGGGTTCGTGAGCCTGCTGGTGGCCGGGATGGGCGCGCTGGCGGGCGGGCTCGTCTACCTTGCGGTTCGGGTGTCGAGGGGGCGTTGGTGACTGACGTGCAGCCGCCGTGGGCGGGGCTCGCCCAGGTCGGTGGGTATCCATACGAGGAGACGCACGACCTGCGATCGGGGCCGGACCTGCACCCGGCCCTGCTGGGGCTGCTGCCGCTCGTGGGCGTCTGGCGCGGGCGCGGCCAGGGCGACTACCCCACGATCGAGGGCTTCCACTACGGCCAGGAGGTCCGGTTCAGCCACGACGGGCGGCCGTTCCTGTACTACGAGTCGCGCTCGTGGCTCATCGACGCCGATGCGAACCCGGTCCGGCCGTCGCACCGCGAGGTGGGCTGGTGGCGGCCGGTGATCGTGGACGGCAAGGCCACCGACGAGCTCGAGGTGCTGCTGTCCGCGCCGACCGGGATCGTCGAGTTGTACACCGGGCAGGCCCGCTCCAGCACCCAGTGGCAGATGGCCACGGACGGCGTCGGGCGCACCGGCACGGCCAAGGAAGTGCGCGGTGGGCAGCGCCTCTACGGGATCGTCGAGGGCGCGCTGCTGTACACCTTCGACATGGCCGCGGTCGGCCAGCCCCTCCAGGTACACCTGTCCGCGCGTCTGGAGCGAGTAGCGGGCTAGATTTAGTCCCGTGGACCTCGCGGAGATGCTCCGGTCGCGCGGGTTACGACTGACCGCGCCGCGGCAGCTCGTGCTCGAGGCGGTCTACCGGCTGCGCCACGCCACCCCGGATCAGATCCATGCCGAGGTGGCGGGCAAGGCCGCCGGGGTCAACATCACCACCGTGTACCGCACGCTCGAGCTCCTGGAGGAGCTGGAGCTGATCACGCACGCGCACCTGTCGCACGGCGCCCCCACCTACCACGCGGTCGACGAGCACCAGCACGCCCACCTGGTGTGCCGGGGCTGCGGCTCCGTGCGGGAGCTGCCGTCGCCGGTCCTCGACCAGCTCGCCGGCGAACTGCTGGAGAGCCGCGGGTTCCGCCTGGACATCGGGCACGTGGCGCTGTTCGGGCTGTGCGGCGAATGCGGGACGAGCAAGGGAGCAGCATGCTGAGCGCAGTACCGGTCGCCGCCCTCGATCCGAACGACCCCGACGCCGGCGCCGTGGCGCACTACGGCGACCCGGCGCGTGAGCAACGTCTCCTCGACACCGCCGCGGGCCTGGTCGACCGCTCGCACACGGGGGTGCTGGGCGTGCCGGGCGCCGACCGGCTCGGCTGGCTGCACAGCCTCACCACCCAGCACCTCGCCGGGCTGGCCCCGTGGACCGGCTCGGAGCTGCTCGTGCTCTCCCCGCACGGGCACGTCGAGCACCACGCGGTGCTCACCGACGACGGCGAGACCACCTGGCTCGACACCGGCGACGCGCCCGGGCTGCTGGGGTTCCTGGAGCGGATGCGCTTCCTGATGCGGGTCGAGCCGGCCGAGGTGACCGCGGACTGGGCGCTGCTGTCGATCGTCGGGCCGCAGACCGACGAGGTGCTCATCTCCCTCGGCGTCGGGCCGCTGCTGCCGCCGGACCTGCTCTCGGTACCGGAGGCGAAGTTCGCCACCGGCTCCGTCCCGCCGCGCCCGACGGCCGTCTACGCCGCCGGTCGCCTCGCCCAGGGCGGCTGGGCGCGCCGGATGCCGTACGGCGCCGATCTGCTCGTCCCCCGCCCGGTCGTGCCGGCGGTGGTCGAGGACCTCGGGCTGCCGATGGCCGGCATCTGGGCGTTCGAGGCCCTGCGGGTCGCGGCCCGCCGGCCCCGGGCCGGGTTCGAGACCGACCACAAGACGCTCCCGGCCGAGGTCGGCTGGACCGGGCCGGCCGTGCACCTGGAGAAGGGCTGCTACCGCGGCCAGGAGACGATCGCCCGCGTGCACCACCTGGGCCGGCCGCCGCGCAAGCTGGCGCTGCTGCACCTGGACGGGATCACCACCGACGAGCTCCCGGCCCGGCACACGCCGGTGCTGCTGGAGGGCGGCGAACGGCCCGTCGGCTTCGTGGGCACGGCGGTGCGCCACCACGAGCTGGGGATGATCGCCCTGGCCGTGGTGAAGCAGAACCTGACCCCCGACTCCGCCCTGCGTGTGGGGCCTTCCACAGCCCGCATCGACCCGGAGCCGTAACCTCATCGTCGTGATGACGACGACGTTGATCACGGTGGCCCCGACCGGTGCGGAGACCCGCAAAACGGACGTGCCGGCGCTGCCCGTGACGCTGGACGAACTGGTGACTACGGCACGGGACTGCGAGGCGGTCGGGGCGAGCGTGATCCACGTCCACCTCCGCGACGACGACGCGGAGCCGACGCTGGACCTGGGCCGGCTCAAGGACGCCGTGGCCGCGCTGCGCGAGGCGACCGGCCTCGTCGTGCAGCTGTCCACCGGCGGCGCGGTGACCGACCCCGAGGCCGACCGCCTGCGGGTGCTCGACGCCCAGCCCGACATGGCCTCCTGCACCATGGGCACCGTCAACTTCGGCGACGACGTGTTCCTCAACCGCTGGGCGTTCGTCGTCGAGCTGCACACCCGCATGCAGGAGCGGGGCATCGTCCCCGAGTACGAGATCTTCGACCTCGGCCAGCTCGCCACCCTCGCGCGGCTGCTGGACAAGCACGGCCTGCCCGCCGGCGGCCATGTGCACGTCGACCTCGTGATGGGGGTACCCGGCGGAATGCCCGGCACCGTCGCCGCGCTCGCCGCCTGCGAGGCCGCGCTGCGGGACCTGCCCGCGGGCACCACGTTCTCGGCGACCGGCATCGGCCGCTCCTCCCTGCCGGTGCTGCTGGCCTCGCTCGCCGCGGGCGGGCACCTGCGCGTCGGGATGGAGGACACGGTCACCTACGCCAAGGGCCGGCCGGTGGAGAGCAACGCCCAGCTCGTGGCCCGGGCGAGCGGGTTCGCCCGGCTCGCCCAGCGACCCCCGATGAGCGCCGCCGAGGCCCGCACCACGCTGGGGATCGACCGTGTCTGACCTTTACGCGGGCGGGGAGCTGCTCGCCGAGGTCGTGCGCAGCGAGTTCGTGGAGAGCCGCCACCACGGGTCCGTCGTCGTGCTCGACGCCAACGGGGAGGTCGCGGCCTGGGCCGGCGACGTGCTCGGCGCGGTGTTCCCGCGCTCCTCGGTGAAGCCGCTGCAGGCGGTCGGGATGCTGCGCGCCGGCCTCGACCTCGCCGGCCCGGATCTCGCGCTTGCCGCGGCGAGCCACCGCGGGCAGGAAGCGCACATCTCCGGCGTACGGGAGATTCTCGATAAGTCGGGCATCACGGCGGACGACCTCCGGTGCCCGCCGGACTATCCGCTCGCCGAGGACGCCCGCGACGCCGTGGTGCGGGCCGGGCACCGCCGCGAGCGGATCTTCATGAACTGCTCGGGCAAGCACGCCGGGATGCTGCGCACCGCCAGGGCCAACGACTGGCCCCTCGAGACCTACCTGGACCCGGCCCACCCGCTCCAGCAGCGCCTGGCCGCCACCGTCGAGGAGCTGGCCGGGGAGCCGATCCGGGCGACCGGGGTCGACGGCTGCGGCGCGCCGGTGTTCGCGTTCTCGCTGCGCGGGCTGGCCGGGGCGTTCCTGCGGCTGGTGAGCGCGCCCGAGGGCAGCGGGGAGCGTGCGGTGGCCGATGCGATGCGGCGGTACCCGCTGCTGGTCTCCGGCGACGACCCGGGCGAGGACGACACGCGCCTGATGCGCGCGGTGCCGGGGCTGCTGCTCAAGGGCGGCGCCGAGGGGGTCGCGGCGGCCGCGCTGCCCGGCGTCGGCGCGGTCGCGCTCAAGATCGACGACGGCGGGATGCGGGCGCGGCTGCCGGTGCTCGCGGCGGCCTTCGCGCGCCTCGGGGTGAACCTCCCGGGCCAGGTTCCGGTTTTCGGCGGCGGCCGCGAGGTGGGCGTGGTTCGCTCGGTGTGGTGAGCGGCGGTGACCGGGTTCACGCTAACCAGAGCTAGCGTTTTGCTTGCAACAGCTAGCACTGCGCGCTACCGTCAGTAAGCGTGACCGAAGAGCCGCGCGACCTGGGTGGGTTCATCCGTGACCTGCGCCGCAACGCGCGCATCTCGCTCCGGCAGCTCGCTGAGCAGGCCGGGGTGAGCAACCCGTACCTGAGCCAGATCGAGCGCGGCCTGCGGAAACCCAGCGCCGAGGTCCTGGCTCAGCTCGCCGGGGCACTGCGGGTTTCGACCCCGCTGATGTACCTGCGGGCCGGGCTGCTGGAGCGCGAGGGTCACGACGTGCTGGCCGCGATCGCCGCGGACAGTGATCTCACCGTGGCCCAGAAGCAGTCGCTCACCCAGATCTACGAAACGTTCCGCCGGGAGAACGCGCGGAACAACCCGGCCCCGGCCGACGAAGCCGTCCGGGGTACCGATGGCGCCGAACAGCCTGGCGCGACGCACGAAGCGCCCGACGCCGAGCCGACACGTTCCCACGAGGAGTCGCAGTGACCACCGAAACCACCACGAAGACCACGCGCAAGATCCCCACGCCGCTCTACGCCGCCGCGGGCGCGGGTGACCTCGCCTACCAGCAGCTGCGCAAGCTGCCGGAGCAGGTCGCCCAGCTGCGCGCCCGGGTCGAGGAGCTGCGTCCGGCCGTCGCCGACACCAACCTCGACCGGCTGCGGGGCGCCGCGCGCCGCAACGCCGCGAACCTGCTGGCCAACGCCCAGCAGGGCGCCCAGATCGCGCAGGACCGGGCCCTGGCCGTCTACACCGAGCTCGTCGCCCGCGGCGAGAAGGTCGTCAGCACCGCCCGCACCGCCGAGGCCCGGGTCGAGCTCGAGCCGGCCCACAAGGCCGTGACCGCCGAGGTCACCACGGTCGAGGAGCCCGCCACGCCGGCCACTCCCGCCACTGCGGCCACGGCCGCGGCCAAGAAGACCGCGGCGAAGAAGGCCGCCCCGAAGAAGTAACACCGATTCTGCGAAGCCCTCCGGCACCGTCGTACACGGGCCGGAGGGCTTCGGCTTAAGCTCGTTGCATGGTGAGTGCCGTCCCGATCTTCTACGCCCAGGTCGAGAACTACATTTCCATCACCGTGTGGATCTTCTGCCTGGTGCTCGGGGCCGCAGCCTTCCTGCACTGCGTGGTGCAACGCACCGACGCCTTCCCGGCGATCGGCACCATGTCGAAGTCGATCTGGCTGGCCCTGATCGGCGGCGGCGAGCTGCTCACCGCGATCTCGCCCAACCTCCAGCTGGGCTACCTCGGCATCTTCTCGCTCATCGCGGCCGGGATCTTCGCGGTGTACCTGCTCGACATCCGCCCCGCTCTGCGCGACGCGGTCGACGGCCACGGCTCCTGGTGATGGACTTCCGCTGGCCGCCCCCGCCGGACGGGCGCCCCGACCGGTTCCGGCCGCCCGTGACCCGGGGCCCACAGACCGGCCGCCCCACCCTCCCCGCCCCGCCCACCGAGCTGGTCGCCACGCCGCACGGCGTCGAGCTGGAGCAGCTGGTGACCGGCGAGGGCGACCCGGTGACGGTGTTCGCGCACGGCCTCGGCAGCGGAATCGCCGAGACCCGCCCGCTGGGCAGCGCCGTGCGGGGCCGCAAGGTGTTCTTCCAGTTCCGCGGCCACGGGCAGTCGGCCGCGCCCGGGGGCACGTGGACCTACCTCGACCTGGCCCGCGACCTGCGCGCGATCGCCGACCTCGCCGGCGCCACCCGGGCCCTCGGCGTGAGCCTGGGCGCCGGGGCGCTGACCCGGCTGCTCGCCGACAACCCCGGCCGCTTCGAGCGGGTCGTGTTCTTCCTGCCCGCCGTGCTCGACACGCCCCGCCCGGCCGCCGCCCACGAGCGGCTGACCGCCCTGCTGAGCGCGATCGAGGTCGGCGACGCCGCCGCCGTGGCCGACGTGATCTCCCAGGAGGTCCCGGCCCAGCTGCGCAACTCCCCGCCGGTCTGGGCGTTCCTGCGCCAGCGGCTCGACCAGCTCATGCGCGACGGCCTCGCCGCCGGCCTGGCCGGCTTGCCCGAGCAGGCCGCCCTCGACGACCGTGCCGGCCTGGCCGCCGTGAGCGCCCAGTGCCTGGTGATCGGCTGCCGCGGCGACGACCTGCACCCGTCCGTCGTCGCCGAGCAGCTCGCCGCCGCCCTGCCAAAGGCCGACCTGCACATCTACGACCGCCCCGGCATCCTGTGGACCCAGCGCGCCGACCTGCGCAGCCGGATCTCGGACTTCCTGAACGCCTGACCCCTCGATCGGCCCGCCAGGAGTGACCGAACGGCCGAGCCCGTGACGCGTATCAGAACGGCCCCCGACGGATTCTGTATTGCATGACTACTTCGTGGTGCTGGGCGGGGCCGACCCGCCGCATATAGTCGGTTTTCATGGGTGTCACACATCACGGCCGCACGTACCGGCTCGACCTCGCCGACCCGACGCTGCGCGACTGGACCGCCAAGGTCCTGCACGCGTCGGCCGAGGACGGGATCGTGCTGGACCGTTCGGCGTTCTACCCGGGCGGGGGCGGCCAGCCCCCGGACCACGGCGTCCTGCTCTGGCAGGGCGTCCAGACACGGATCGCCGGCACGCGCAAGGCCGACGACCTGTACCTCCTGCCCGTCGAGGGCGACCCGCTCCCCCCGGTGGACACCGAGGTGACCGGCGCGGTCGAGGACGACCGGCGCACCAAGCTCATGCGCACCCACTCGGGCCTGCACGTGCTGTGCGGGGTCGTGTTCCGCGACTTCGGCGCCCTGGTGACGGGCGGCTCGATGGAGCCGGCCGAGGCACGCATGGACTTCAACCTGCCGGAGGTACCGCCGGACTTCAAGGCACGCCTCGAGGAGCTGGTGAACGCCGAGGTGATCGCCGACCGCAAGGTGGTGACGAAGGTGCTCGGGCGCGAGGAGGCCCTGGCCCTGCCCGACATCATCCGCACCCAGTCGAACCTGATCCCGGCCGAGGAGCAGGAGATCCGCATCGTCGACATCATCGGCCTGGACACCCAGGCGGACGGGGGCACGCACGTCGCGTCGACGGCGCAGATCGGCCGCCTGCAGGTCGTGAAGGTGGAGAGCAAGGGCAAGGCCAACCGCCGCGTCCGCGTACGCCTGTCCGACTGACCCGACCGCCGGACGCTGTCGCACCCACTCCGAAGCCGACTCCGGGCGCAACGCCAGGCCGCACCTCGCCTGCGCAACGCCAGGCCACGCCTTCGCCCGCGCACGTCAGACCGCACTCCGTGCGCACCACCTCGGGGCGGCCTCGCACGCAATGTCGGATCGACTCGCCGCGCGGCGTCGGATCGACTCCGCGCGGCCAAAAGTCTGACGCTTGCGCCCGGCCGCCGATAAGTCGGGCGCTTCGCGCCGCGACTTATCGGATATTTCGTATATGCCGGGTTACCCGAGCGCGGCCAGCAGGCGGTCGATGTGCCCCTCGGTGGTGCCGATCCCGAAGCTGGCCCGGATCGCCTGGTCGGCGCCCGGCTCGCACCCGGCCGCCCCAGTTGTTTCGGGTGTACCCGTGAGCCGGGCCGTGGCCTCGGACAGCAGGCGGCGGGTCAGCGGGTGCGCGCAGAACAGGCCCGCGCGCACCCCGATGCCGTGGTCGCGGCCGAGGGTCGTGGCGAGCTCGCCCGGGTCGCGGCCGGGCACGGTGAACGAGACGATGCCGACCCGCTCCGCGGCGGCCGGGAAGAGGCGCAGCTCCTCCACGTGCGGCAGCGCGGCCAGGCCGGTACGCAGGCGGTGCAGCAGCGCCTGCTCGGTCGCCGCGAGGTCGCGGTGGTGCAGCGTGCGCAGCGCGGTGGCGAGCGCGACCGCGCCGATGAGGTTCGGGGTGCCGGCCTCGTGGCGCGCCGGGCCGGTGGCCCACCGTGTCGTGCCGTCGTCGGCGACGTGGGCGCTGGCGCCGCCGCCGGCCAGGTACGGTTCGGCCGCGTCCAGCCAGTCCGCCCGCCCGGCGAGGACGCCCGCCCCGAACGGCGCGTAGAGCTTGTGCCCCGAGAACGCGATGTAGTCCGCGCCGAGGCCGGCGAGGCGCCCGGGCGCGTGCGGGGCCAGCTGGGCGGCGTCGACGGCGATGCGGGCGCCGTGGCGGTGCGCGACCTCGGCCAGCCGCTCCACCGGCCACACCTCGCCGGTCACGTTGCTCGCCGCGGTGACGCTGACGAGGATGTCGGGGTTCTGCCGGCGGTACAGACACGAGTCCAGCGCCTCGACGGCCTCCTCCGGCGACCGGGGCGCCGCCAGCCGGATCGTGTCGCGCCAGGGCAGGAGGTTGGCGTGGTGCTCGGCGTCGAACGTGACGACCGTGGTGCCCGCCGGGGCCGCCCGCGCGAGCAGGTTGAACGCGTCCGTGGTGTTGCGCGTGAAGATCACCGTGTCGCCCGGCCCGTGGCCGAGGACGTCGGCGACGGTCTCGCGCGCCTGCTCGTACTCCCGCGTGCACCGCTCGGACAGCGCGCCCGCGCCGCGGTGGACGCTGCCGTAGTAGGGCAGCAGTTCGGCGACCGCGTCCGCGACGACCCGAAGGCACGGCGCGGTCGCGGCGATGTCGAGGTTGGCGAAGTCGACGGACCGGCCGTCGGACAGCTTGACCTCGCCGGGCGTGAGAATTTCGGACACGGGTAGACCCCTCCGCTCGCGCTTGCCCGGACACACCGCGTGCCGGACCGTGTCATCACCCGGGGCACCCCGCCGCGAACGCGAGGGTTGCCGGCCAGCAAGCCGGGGCTGTGCGCTGGCACTCATGACCTGTCCCGACGGTACCGTGGATAAAGTTGCCCCATGAGCGAACTCCCGCCGAATGGGACGCCGTCCTCGCCCGAGCCCGCGTCCGGGCCGCCGGCCGCCCCGACCTCGGGCGCGGCCCCCTGGACCGCGCCGGGCGCTGCGTCGACGCCCTCCGACTGGGGTTCGCCCGCGTCGGCCCCGCCCGCCGCCCAGCCCGCCTCGGGACCGCCGGCATGGCACGAGCCGGGGCAGCCACCCGCGTCGGGCCCACCGGCCGCGTCGGGCCCACCGGCCGCGTCGGGCCCACCGGCCGCGTGGGGGCACCCGGGCCAGCCGCCCGCTTCCGGGCC
>NZ_JBEZDS010000022.1:45357-49091 GCF_040648435.1 Dactylosporangium sp. NPDC049140
CCGCCGCCGGCGTGGGGCCAGCCGGGCCAGCCGCCCACGTCAGGGCCGCCGCCGGCGTGGGGCCAGCCGGGCCAGCCGCCCACGTCAGGGCCGCCGCCGGCGTGGGGCCAGCCGGGCCAGCCGCCCACGTCAGGGCCGCCACCCGTGCCGGGCTCGCCGGCGGGGGGCCAACCGCCGCAGCCGCCTGCACAAGAGCCCGCCTCTGGCCCGCCCCCGTGGGGCCACCCAGGACAACCGCCTGCCGCACAACCGCAACCGCCCGCTTCCCCGCAGCCGCCCGTGCAGGAGCCCGCCTCGGTCCCGCCGGCGGGGGGCCACCCGGGTCAGCCGCCGGCGTCCGCGCAACCGCCCGCCGGCGCGGCGGCCGCCTGGGGCCGTCCCGACCAGCAGCCCCAGTGGGGCCAGCCCGCCGCGGTGCAGCCGAGCGCGCCGCCCGGCTTCGAGTGGGGCCGCCCGATGACGCCCCAGGTCGCGGCCGGCCAGCTGTCCGGGCCGCCGATGATGCCCTCCTCCGCCGTACCCAACGTGACCGAGGCGGCGGAGCCGCAGATCGGCCGCGCGGAGTACGCGACCGCCGCGCTGGCCCTGGCCGCCGCCCCGCCCGCCAAGCGCTCCGACCGCCGCCGGCTCTGGACGCTGATCGGCGTCATGGGGTTCATCGCGGCCTGCGGCGTCGCCGTGCTCGCGTTCTTCGGCTTCAACGGCGGCTGGACGGCGCTGGTCGTCGGCGTGGGCTCCGCGGTGATCCCGGTGCCGGTGCTGGTCTCCTGCTTCCTTTGGCTGGATCGGTACGAGCCCGAGCCGGTCAAGTATCTCGTCTTCGTCTTCGGCTGGGGCGCCTGCGTGGCGACCGGGGTGGCGCTGGTCGTCAACACCGCGGGCTCCTACTTCGCCGAGAAGGCGGGGCTGTCCGACGCGCTCGTCGCCGTGCTCGTCGCGCCGCTGATCGAGGAGAGCATGAAGGCGCTCGGGCCGGTGCTGCTGTTCTGGCGCCGCCCGCGCGCGTTCTCCGGCATCATCGACGGCATTGTCTACTGTGGACTGTCGGCGACCGGGTTCGCGATGGTCGAGAACATCCTGTACCTGGGCTTCAAGGGCTACGGCGAGACCGCCGACAAGTCCGGGCCCGTGACCGGGGCCGCGGCGCTGGTCGGCATCTTCATCGTGCGGATCCTCATGACCGGGTTCGCCCACCCGCTGTTCACCTCGATGACCGGCATCGGCCTGGGCTTCGCCTCGCGGTCCTCGGCCCGGGCGGTGCGCTTCCTCGCCCCGCTCGCCGGCCTGCTGGTCGCGATGATGCTGCACGGCTCGTGGAACCTCATGTCGGTCACCGCGTCGACGAGCGCCTGGGTCCTGCTGTACGGCTACTTCGCCGTGATGATGCCGATCTTCCTGTGCATGGTCGGCTTCGCGCTCTGGCTGCGCGCCAACGAGGGCCGGCTGACTGAGCGGGTGCTGGGCGAGTATGCCCGGGCCGGGTGGTTCTCCCCGCCCGAGATCGCCGCGCTCGGCACGCTCGGGCGCCGGCTCTCCGCGCGCCGCTGGGCCAAGCGGGTGGCCGGCGACGCCGGGGCCAAGGCGATGCGGGCGTTCCAGTTCGACGCGACGCGGCTGGCGCTGCTGCGCGACGGGCTGCACCGGGGGCTGGACAAGGAGCCGAAGCGGCGCATGGAGGCCCTGGCCGAGGAGCGGCAGCTACTCATCGCGCTCGACGCGTACCGCCAGGTGTTCGTCGGCCGCGACCCGCAGTCGCCGCGGGCGGTGTGGGACGGTTCGCGGTACCACATCACCTTCCCCGACGGCATCGTGCGCGTCCTCGATGCCCCGGCGACTCCGGTGGTACCCGTGCCGATCTCGCTGGCCCCGCCGCCCCCACCGGTCTTCGCGGCGCCCTATTACCGGTAACTAGAGGTAGAGGCCCGTCGAGTCCGGCTCGACGCGCCGGGCCGCGACCGCGTGCACGTCGCGCTCGCGCAGCAGCACGTAGTCGCGGCCCTGCAGCTCGACCTCGGAGCGGTCCTCGCCGTCGAAGAGCACGCGGTCGCCGGAGACGATCGAGCGCACGTTCGGCCCGACCCCGACCGCGGTCGCCCACGACAGCCGCTTGCCGACCGAGGCCGTCGCCGGGATCACGATGCCGGAGATGTGCCGCCGCTCGCCCTCGGCACCCTCCAACCGGACAAGCACCCGGTCGTGCAGGAGCCGGATCGGCAGGGCATCCACGGATGTGGGTGGATCTTCGGTGGACCCCTGGTAACCAGCGGCGGGTTGTGCTGTCACGCTTGCGACGCTACCGCCTCGGTGCGTGCCAACGCCGCGCGACCCGGTCTACCGTGGGGAGTCGCCGTCGGGTACAGCAACGTCGGGGTGCAATCGGGGAGGTAGTCCGTGGGCCGGTTCGACAAGGTACGCGCCAATCTGCGCCAGGCCTATCTCCAGCGTCTGGCGGAGGTGCAGGCCGAGCGCGAACTGGCGGCGGTCGAGGAGCCCGAGCCGGAGCCGGCCCCGCCCGCCCGCGAACTCGACCACGCGACGACGACGAGCCGGGACGACGCGGAGGTACCGCACGGCCTGCGCATCGCCACCGCCTGGTCCTGGCGCCTGCTGATCCTGATCGCGGCCGCGGCCGTGCTGCTCTGGCTCGTCGGCCGGCTCAAGACCGTGCTGATCCCGCTGAGCATCGCGCTGCTGCTCTCGGCCCTGCTCGCCCCGGTGATGGGCGTCCTGCGCCGGCGGGTCAAGCTACCGCCGTCGCTTGCCGCGTTCCTCGTGCTGATCATGGGCCTGGGCGCGGTCGCGGGCGTCCTCACCCTGGTGGTGAGCGAGTTCGTGGCGGGCTTCCCGGCGCTGGCCGAGAAGGCGTCGGCCGGCGTGTCGCAGATCCAGGAGTGGCTCACCACCGGCCCGCTGCACCTCAGCGGCCGCCAGCTCGACGCCACCTTCGACGCGGCCACCACCTGGCTCAACGACAACCGGGGCAGCCTTACCGACAGCGCCGTGAACACCGCCACGGCGACGGTGGAGTTCCTGGCCCTGATGCTGCTGATCCTCTTCGTCACCTTCTTCTTCATGCGCGACGGCAAGCGGATCTGGCACTTCGTGACCGGCATCCTCCCCACACCGGCCCGCGACCCGGTCCGCCGCGCGGGCGAGGCGGCGTGGCACACGCTGGTCGCGTACGTGCGGGCGACCGTGCTCGTCGCGTTCATCGACGCGCTCGGCATCGGCCTGCTGCTGTTCTTCCTCAACGTGGACTTCTGGTTCCCGCTGGGCACCCTGGTCTTCCTGGCCGCGTTCGTGCCGATCGTGGGCGCGACGGTCTCCGGCGCCGTGGCCGTGCTCGTCGCCCTCGTGGACGAGGGCCCGATCACCGCCCTGGTCGTGCTGATCGGCGTGATCGCGGTCCAGCAGCTGGAGGGGCACGTCCTCCAGCCGCTGATCATGGGGCGCGCTGTTTCGGTACACCCGCTGGCCGTGATCGTGGCGATCGCGACGGGCGTCGTGCTCGCGGGGATCATCGGCGCCCTGGTGGCCGTGCCGCTGGTGGCGGTGCTGAACACGGGCATTCGCCACCTGGTCCAGCACCGCAGCGAGCCACCGCCCGACGCGGTGATCGTCTCCTCGGAGTGAGCTCCCGGCTCACCGCGATGAGTACTGACTTATCCGGCGGCGGGGTATAAATCCGATAAGTCGTGGCGCGGAGCGCCCGACTTATCGGTTCACGACCCGCG
>NZ_JBEZDS010000022.1:49189-111143 GCF_040648435.1 Dactylosporangium sp. NPDC049140
CGCGGCGCCCGACTTATCGGTTCACGACCCGCGCGGCGCCCGACTTATCGGTTCACGACCCGCGCGGCGCCCGACTTATCGGTTCACGACCCGCGCGGCGCCCGACTTATCGGTTCACGACCCGCGCCGCAGCAGGTCGCCGCGTGTTGAGACGCGCTCCAGCACGGCCGCCGGGGTCAGGTCGGCCGCGGTCAGCTCGCCGGTCTCGACCTCTTCCCACGTCAGCGGGGCGCTCACCGTCGGGGACGGGCCGGCGCGCAGCGAGTACGGCGCGACCGTCGTCTTGAACGCGTTGTTCTGGCTCCAGTCGATGAAGATCTTGCCCGGCCGGAGCTGTTTCGCCATTTTCGCCACGATCAGCTTCGGGTGGGCGCGCGCCAGCTCCTCGGCGACCTCCTTCGCGTAGCCGCTGACCTCGTCGGCCGTCTCGGCGCCGGAGAGCGGGACGACCAGCTGCATGCCCTTCTTGCCGGAGGTCTTCGCCGCGCCCTCGAGGCCGTCGGCGGCCAGGCGCTCGCGCAGGATCAGGGCCACCTCGTAGCACTCCGGCAGCCCCGCCGGCGGGCCCGGGTCGAGGTCCACGACCAGCTGGTCGGGGTCGAGCGCGCGGCCCTCGGCGTCGACGCGCCACTGGGGAGTGTGCAGCTCCAGCGCCGCCAGGTTGGCCAGCCACACGACCGTCGCCAGCTCGTCCACCAGGATGAAGTCGATCTTCTCGCGGCCCTTGGAGGAGCCGGGGACCGGCAGCGGTACCGTCCGCACCCACTCCGGCGTCCCGGCCGGCGCGTTCTTCTCGAAGAAGCCGGCGCCCTCGACGCCGTTCGGGTAGCGGGTGCGGGTGAGGGGGCGGCCCCGCAGGTGCGGCAGCATCGTCGGCGCGATGCGGGTGTAGTAGTCGAGCACCTCGCCCTTGGTGAAGCCGGCGCGCGGGTACAACACCTTGTCCAGGTTGGAGATCTCCAGCCGGCGGCCGTCGACCTCCACCGGGATGCGGTCAGGCATCGGTCACCTCCTCGGCGGAGAGGTCCGGGCGGATGCGCAGGAAGCGCGGGAAGCGCAGGCGGCCGTCGCGCGTGCGGTGGCTGAACTTGACCTCCACCACCAGGTGCGGGTCGACCCAGACGGCGCCGCGAGCGTCTTCCCGCGGTACCGATGCGCCGAAGGGATTTTGGGTCGCCGACAACGGCTCGAGCGCCGACAGCAGCGACCGCTCGGCCGCGCCGGAGATGCCACCGCCCACCCGGCCGCGATAGGCGAGGCCGCCCGGCACCGGCACGCCGACCAGCAGGGCGCCCAGGGCGCGCTTGCCCGGCCGCCAGCCGCCGACCACGAACTCGCTGCTCTCCTCCAGCTTGACCTTGATCCAGTCGGAGGTGCGCACGCCCGGGTGGTACAGCGACTCGGCCCGCTTCGCCACCACGCCCTCGAGGCGGTTCTCGCGGCTCGCGGCCACGGTCGCCGGGCCGTCGTCGAAGGAAGGGGGCACCATCGCGCGGGGGCCGAGCGGCAGGCGCTCCAGGCGTTCGCGGCGGCCGCGGTACGGCAGCCCGACGAGCTCCTGCCCCTCCGCGCGCAGGGCGTCGAAGACGAGGTACGTCACCGGGACCGTCGCCGCCAGCCGCGCCGCGCGGTTGGGCTCGCGCACGTGCATGCGCTCGGCGAGCACCTGGAACGACGGCTGGCCGGCCTCGTCCATGGCCACCACCTCGCCGTCGAGCACCGAGTCGGACAGGTCCCGGCCGATGCCGGCGAGCTCGGGATAGGCGGCCGTCACCTCCGCCCCGCTGCGGGCGAAGAGCCTGGTCACGCCCGCCTGGACGACCGCGATGGCGCGGATGCCGTCCCACTTGAACTCGAACGCCCAGCCCGGCCCGGCCGGCAGCACGCCGGGCGAGGCGAGCATCGGAGCGGGCGGGCCGGCCATAGCCACACGATAGTTCGCCTAGGAGTTGCTCGCGCCCAGGTCAAAACGATGGGAAGCTGAAGTTTGCGTGGTCCGCCGGGGAAAGGATCTTCATGCGCGCGATCTGGAAGGGCGCGGTCTCCTTCGGGTTGGTCTCGATCGCCGTCCGCCTCTACTCGGCGACCGAGGAGAAGGACATCCGCTTCCACCAGGTACATCGGGAGGACGGCGGGCGGATCAAGTACAAGCGGGTCTGCTCGGTCGACGGCGAGGAGGTCGCCTACGACGACATCGCCAAGGGCTACGACCTCGGCGGCGGCGAGATGGTGATCCTCACCGACGACGACTTCTCCGAGCTGCCGCTGACCAGCAGCCGCGCGATCGAGGTCCTGGAGTTCGTGCCGACCGAGCAGGTCGACCCGATCCTGTACAACAAGGCCTACTACCTCGAGCCGGAGCAGACCGCGGCCAAGCCGTACGCCCTGCTGCGCGACGCGCTCACCAACGTCGACCGCGTCGCGATCGTGAAGGTGGCGCTGCGCCAGCGCGAGCAGCTCGCGACCCTGCGCGTGCGCGACAACGTGCTGGTGCTCAACACCATGCTGTGGCCGGACGAGATCCGCACGGCCAAGTTCGACATCCTCGACGACGACGTGACCGCCCGCCCGGCCGAGCTCGCGATGGCCGGCTCGCTCATCGAGTCGATGGCGGCCGACTTCGACCCGAACTCGTACACCGACAACTACCGCGAGGCGCTGCAGGAGGTCATCGACGCCAAGGTGGCCGGCCGCGAGGTCGTGCAGCCGGAGGAGGCCGAGGAGGCCCCGGCGGCGGCGGTGGACCTCATGGCCGCCCTGCGCGCGTCGGTCGAGCGCGCCCGGGCCGCCCGGGGCGAGGAGGCGCCGGACGAGGACTCCGGGCCCACGCCCATCAAGAAGAAGGCCGCCCCGGCGAAGAAGGCGACGCCGGCCAAGAAGGCCCCGGCGAAGAAGACGGCCGCGAAGAAATCCGCGTGAAGTAGACGGTCGCCGACGCCCGGTCGAGCAGCAGGCCACCGCCGACGTCCAGCCAGTGCGGCGCCGGCGGGGCGAACGGGCGCAGGTCCGCGGGCACCTCGGGGTCGGCCGCGGCCGGCCCGTCGGGCGCGGCGGCCGCGCGCTCGGGCGTGATGAGCACGAAGCCGTTCATCACGTAGTCCATCGGGCCGATCTCGGGGCAGCTGCGGGCCCGGGCCTCGCGCTCCTGCCAGTGCACGGAACGGATCGGCCTCAGTTCGGGGTACTGCTGCTCGATCCTGGCCTTTTCCGTGAAGACGGACGTCTTGGCGGGCCGGGTGGGGTCGGGGCAGCCCGCGAGCCCCGGCACCCAGTCCCGCAGTGCCAGGGCCACGCCGCACAGCGCGATCACGCAGGCCGACAGGGCGGCGGTGATCACCAATGCAATCTTGGCCGGGCGCGTCACCCGTTGATCTGTACCACCTCGAGGGTGCCGCCCGCATAGTCGGAACGGACCCGCTTCTTGTCGAACTTGCCGACGCTCGTCTTGGGCACCGCCTCGATGAACGACCACCGCTCCGGCAGCTGCCACCGGGCCACCTTCGCGGACAGGAACTCGCGCAGGGTCTCGGCGTCGGCGCTCTGGCCGTCCTTGAGCACGACCGTCGCGAGCGGCCGCTCGCCCCACTTGTCGTCGGGCACGCCGACCACGCAGGCCTCGAGCACCGCCGGGTGGGCCATCAGCGCGTTCTCCAGGTCGACCGAGCTGATCCACTCGCCGCCGGACTTGATGACGTCCTTGGCGCGGTCGGTCAGGGTGAGGTACCCGTTGGGCGTGAGCGTGCCGACGTCGCCCGTGCGCAGCCAGCCGTCCTCGAACTTCTCCGGGTCCGGGCCGTCCTCGCCGATGTACTGCGCGGTGATCCACGGCCCGCGCACCTGCAGCTCGCCGACCGCCTTGCCGTCGCTCGGCATCGCCTCGCCGCCGGGACCGACGATCCGGCCCTGGACACCGGCCGGGATGCGGCCCTGGGTGTACCGGTAGGCCCACGCCTCCGGGCCCTCGACGCCGAACGGCGCCCGGGCGATGGAGCCGAGCGGGGACATCTCCGTCATGCCCCACGCGTGGATGACCTGGATGCCGTACCGCTCCGCGTACGCGTGCATCAGGGCCGGCGGGCAGGCCGAGCCGCCGATGACGACCTCCTTGAGCGAGGAGACGTCGGTCGGGTTCGCGTCGAGGTACGCCAGCAGATCGGTGAAGATCGTGGGCACCGCGCCGGCGAACGTCGGCTTCTCGACCTCGATCATCCGGGCCAGCGGGGCGGCCTGCAGGAAGCGGTCGGGCATGACGAGCTGGGCGCCGCTCATCAGCGCGGCGTAGGGCAGGCCCCAGGCCATCGCGTGGAACATCGGCACGATGCACAGGTCGCGCACCTGCGGGCCGAGGCCGAAGCTCTCGGCCATGCAGACCTCCATCGAGTGGAGGTAGATGGAGCGGTGGGAGTACGCGACGCCCTTGGGGTTGCCGGTGGTACCGCTGGTGTAGCACAGCGCCGCCGCGTCGTTCTCGTCCACGTCGGGCCACTCGAACGTCTCCGGCTTGCCCGCGAGGAGCTCGTCCCAGGCGTGCACCTCGACGCCGTCCTTGGCGAGCTTCGCCGTGTCGCCGCCGCCGACCACCACGATGTGCCGGATGGTGCTCAGGTGCGGCAGCACGCCGGCCAGCAGCGGGATCAGCGTCGAGTCGACGATCACCACGCGGTCCTCGGCGTGGTTGGCGATGTAGATGAGCTGTTCGGGGAACAGACGCAGGTTGAGCGTGTGCAGCACGGCGCCCATGCTCGGCACCGCGAGGTACGCGATCAGATGCTCGGCGTTGTTCCACATCAGGGTGCCGACGCGCTCGTCGCCGGTGACCCCGAGCCCGCGCAGCGCGTGGGCCAGCCGCGCGGCCTGACGGCCGACCTCGGCGTAGCTGGTGCGCCGCGCGCCCTCCCCGGTCCAGGTCGCGACCTCGGAGTCGCCGTGGACGGAGCTGCCGTGCTGCAGAATGCGGGAGATCAGGAGGGGTGTATTCATCATCGTGCTGCGCATGACGCCAAAGCTAATGTGTCGTGCACCACATTGAAAACCCACGGGTAACAAAATGTCCGGACGCCGTTCGACGTCCGGACATTTCGCGATTTACCTAAAACGCGGCGACTTTGGCTTCCATGTCCGAGGCCTCGGCGGTCTCCACCGGCGCACCGCCCTGCAGCGCCCGGTCCGGCAGCGCCACGGTGATCAGGGTGCCCACCAGCGCGACGATCGCGGCCGACAGGAACACCGGGTGCAGGGCGTTCACGAAGAGGTGCTCGACCATCTGCAGCTGGGCCGGGGGCAGCGCCCGCACCTGGGCCGGCGCGTTGATCGAGACGCCACCGCCGCCGCCGCTCAGCTTGCTGTTCATGACCGCGCCGAGCGCCGCGACGCCGACCGAGCCGCCGAGCGAGCGGAAGAAGGTCGCGGCGGAGGTACCGGCGCCCATGTCCCGCAGGTCCAGCGCGTTCTGCACGGCCAGGATCAGCGGCTGCATCGCCAGGCCCAGGCCCACGCCGATGACGGTCATGTAGATGAACGCCTGCCACAGCGGCGTGTCGACCTGGAGGGTCGTGAAGAGCAACAGACCGGAGCCCATGACGACGGTACCGGCGACAGGGAACCACTTGTAGCGACCGAGCTTCGAGATCACGCGGCCGGACACGATCGACGTCACGATGACGCCCGCCATCATCGGCAGCATGAGCAGGCCCGAGCGGGTCGGGGTGGCGCCCTTGACGATCTGCAGGTACAGCGGCACGTAGATGATCGAGCCGAACATCGCGAAGCCGAGGATGAACGTGGCCGTGTTGGCCAGCGAGAACGTGGCCCGCTTGAACAGCCGCAGCGGGAGGATCGGCTCCTGGGCCCGGCCCTCGGCGAACACGAACAGCGCGGCCAGCACCACGAACGCGGCGAGCAGGCCGAGGATCTTGGCCGAGTTCCACGCGTAGCCGTCGCTGCCGCCCAGCGACAGCGCCAGCAGCAGCGCGCTGGAGCCGGCGACCATCAGCACGGCGCCGAGGTAGTCGATGCGGTGCTCGCGGCGGGTGTGCGGGACGAGCCGCAGCACGCGGGCGCAGACGAACAGGGCGAAGATGCCCAGCGGCACGTTGATGTAGAAGATCCAGCGCCAGTCGTGCTCGGCGAAGTACCCGCCGACGAGCGGCCCGGCGACCGAGGAGATGCCGAACACGGCGCCGAAGAGGCCCTGGTAACGGGCCCGCTCGCGGGGCGCGACGACGTCGGAGACGATCGTGAACGCGAGCGTCATGAGACCGCCGGCGCCGATGCCCTGCAGGGCGCGGGTCGCGATGAGCTGGGTCATGTTCTGCGACAGGCCGGCCAGCAGCGAGCCCGCCAGGAAGGTCGCGATCGCGAACAGCAGCACGGGGCGGCGGCCGAGGAGGTCGCTGATCTTGCCGTACAGCGGCGTCGACGCGGTGGAGGCCAGCAGGTAAGCGGTGACGACCCACGAGTAGTGGTCGAGGCCCCCGAGGTCGCCGACGATCGTCGGCAGCGCGGTGCCCACGATCGTCTGGTCGAGCGCGGCGAGCAGCATCCCGGTCATGAGGCCGCCCATCAGCAGCAGGATCTGCTGATGGGAGAGCGTGGGCCGGGTCTGTTGCTCAGGTGGCGCGGTAGTCATCGAGGGTCCTTTTCGGTAGACGGCGCTGCGTTCGGCAAGCGTTCCGCGATCGACTCGTTCAGCCGGGTGAAGAGCTCGGCGAACTCCGCACGCTGGTGCGGCGTCCAGTCCGAGAGCAGGTCCTCCCAGATGGCCAGCCAGCGGGCCCGGTTCTCGGCGAAGACCTCACGGCCGAGCTCGGTCACCTCGACCAGGCTGGCCCGCCGGTCGTGCGGGTCCTGGTACCGGCCGATCAGGCCGGCACTCTCCAGCGCCGCGACCTGCCGGCTGACGGTGGAGAGGTCGAGGGCGACGTCGGCGGCGAGGGCTGACAACCGGAAGGGTCCGTCGACCGCGATCCGGCTCAGCAGTACGTACGCGGGGCGCTCGAGGCCGCGACCGGCCTCGTTCCACTTGAGCGTGGCGAAGAGCCGCTCGGACAGCCGGATGAACCGGCCGACCTGCCGCCCGATGGCGGCGTGCTCACTGTGCTCGTACACGCGCTCCGGCTCCCCCGTGTTGATACTTGCTTGCCACAAGCATCGGTATCATGGGCGGCCGACTACAACCTATTTACGCGTGATGCGCGGCACCTTTACTCGGCGGGACCGAACTCGTAGCGGTCCGCGGGGTAGGCCTTGTCGCCGACGACGAGTACGGGCACGCCTTCCTGCATGCTGTACTCCTTCTTCTCCGCCGGCGTGGGCATGCGCGCGGTCACGAGCTCGCCGGCGTGCAGCCAGACGCGTTCGCGCGGCTGGACGGCGCGGACGCGGCTGCGGTACCCGCGCTTGCTCTCGACAAGACCCTCGCTGCGCAGGTGCGCCATCGCGTCGCGGATGGTGTCGCGACCGACATCGTGCTCCTCGGCGAGATATTTTTCCGAGGGCAGCAGACTTCCCGGCGGCAGTTCACCGCTGATGATCTGTTGCCGAATCGCGTCCGCGACCTGCCGATACAGCGACAGGCCGGAACTCCGGGAGATCATGCTCGCGACCATACGAAGGTCTATCGGCGCAACTGATACTGGCCTTATGGCCCAACGGCCACTATTATTTAGCGTAGCGCGAGGCCGGGCTGGGCGGTCAGGCCTCGCGCACTCCCGGAACCGGGGTGCGGCGGCCGTCCACACGCTGCGAGCCGCGCGGTCGCCGCACCCCCTGAGCAGGCCCTTTGGAGGCCCGACATGCTGGACGACGAGGAAGAGCTGAGCCCGGTCGTGTCCCTGGACCTGCGAGCCATCAACGCGGTGATAACAGAGGACGACGGCGACCTGATCCTCCTGATCGACGACGGCGACGTGCAGATCGAGTTCACGACGGGCATGAACGGCAGCTGGGAGCACGCCATAATCGGCGCCCAGCGGGTGGCTTCCGCGTCCCTCGAGTTCGCCGCGATCCTCCGCAGACGCCCGATCCCCCAATAGCGCAGAACCGCCCAGCCCCCGCACCACCGCACCGTCTCTGGAGTTCCAGAGGCGGATTTTTGTTTTGCAGCCCACAACTCGCGCGCCGGCACTCCGGAGCAGGCGGCGCGTGGAGTTGGCATCGCCGGCGTCGGCCTTCCCGCTCAGCTCCTCGATCGACGGACCCGTCGGGGAGGGGACCACGCCTCCTTCGTGATAGCGGCGACCGACGTGTGCAGCTCACTCGCCCGGTCGGCACCAGGCACTACGACGCACCGGTGCACGCGAGCAGCCGTGGGCCCAGGTCGCGCACATCCCGAAAAACGCCGCCGGTGTCGCCGCTCACGCCGCCGTAGCCGCCGTGCGAGCGGCCGCCCGCGCCCCCGTAGTAGCCGCCGCCCGCCGACGGGGACGCCGCGGCCGCCTCCAGGGCGCACACGCCCAGGTCCAGGATCGTGGTCTGGTCGGACTGGTCGCCGTACCCGCCCGACTTCCACTTCGTGCGCACGATGAGCTTCACGCGGACCGAGTAGGCCTTCGCGTAGATGCCCGTTGTAGTCGACGGACTTCTTGGCCCCGGCCGCCATCGTCAGGCTCGGCGGGCTGACGACACGCACGCCGATCGCGGACGGGCCGCCCGCCAGGAGCGTGAAGCCGGCGATGTCGCCGGTGGCGGTGGCCTTCGCGGCCGTCTTGCCGTCGAGCTTGTCCACGCCGGTCGCGGTCTCCGGTGCGCCCGCCGAGGAGGGTGCCGCTGACGCGACCGGGCTCGCTGCTCCGAGGACCCCCGCGGCGGCGAGGGCGACGATGAGTCGGGCTGTTTTGGGCGCGCGGAAGCTGCTGGTGCCGTCATGGTGATGAGATCCTCCGAGACCGGGGAGTACGAGTGCAGGCCCGTCGGGGCGTGCCACTGCTGCGCCCAACGAGGCCTTTCCGGCCGGATTTACGCCGATTTTTCCGGATTCATCCGCACTAGTGCTGACGAAAGCTACGAAGTAGGTACGTGGTCCCTCAAAAGTGTCGAGTCGGACTTTTACCTACTCTTCCTGGCATCTCGTACCGAGCCGTAGGCGCTCCGCGTGACCCGCGTTACTGTGAGCGCCATGGGCATGCTGTGCGCGGTGAGCTTCAATCGCTACGGGCGGCTGTTCTACTTCGACCCCGGTGACCTGCGCCCCCAGGTGGGCGACCGCGTGCTGGTGCCGACCGACGACGGGCCCGAGGTGGCCGAGTGCGTCTGGGCCGCCCAGTGGGTCACCGAGGAGACCGAGGGCTTCCCGCGCCTGGTGGCGCTGGCCGGCGACGACGACCTGCGCCGCGACGAGCTGCTGCGCAAGCGCAAGGCCGAGGCCAAGGTCGCGGCGAAGCGGCTGATCCGCGACCACGAGCTGCCGATGAAGGTCGTCGCAGTAGATCACGTGCTCGACTCCGCGGGCGGGCAAGGCGCGCGGACGACCATCTACTTCACCGCACCCCATCGGGTGGATTTCCGTTCCCTGGTGCGGGATCTGGGCGCCACGCTGCACTGCCGGGTCGAGCTGCGCCAGCTCTCGGCGCGCGACTCGGCCCGCGTCCAGGGCGGCATCGGCTCGTGCGGGCGCGACCTGTGCTGCGCCACGTTCCTCAACGACTTCGAGCCCGTCACCATCCGCATGGCCAAGGACCAGGACCTGCCGCTCAACCCGCTGCGGATCTCCGGCGCCTGCGGGCGGCTCATGTGCTGCCTGAAGTACGAGCACCCGTTGTACGCCTCCTTCCAGGCGACGGCCCCGGCGGTCGGGGCGCGGGTGAGCACCCCGGACGGTGAGGGCCGCGTGGTCGGCCACAGCGTGCCCCGCGACTCCGTCATCGTCCGCATGGACGCCGACGGCTCCCGGTGCTCCTGCAGCCGCGCGTCGGTGTGCGGATCGCGCCAGGCCTACGAGGAGCGGCACGGCTAGACCGACCCGGAGCTCATAAGTTTCGGAAACCGTTGCAGCGCCGGACGCCGGAGCACGGGCCGCAGCGCCAGCCGCTGACCCGCCGGGAGCTGGACATCATGGACGCCGCTCGCGGCCGGCCAGCCCAACGCGGCCATCGCCGAACGCCTGGCGCCGGCCGAGAAGACGGTCCGCAACCGGGTCAGCCAGATCTACCTGAAGCTGCAGGTCCACAACCGCACCGAGGCGATCGTGCACTGGCTCAGCCACACGGCGATCCGTTGAGCGTGAAGGCGCCCGGGCTCGGGTTGCTGCCCTGCCACACGCCCTGCAGGCCAAAGGTCAGCGACGCGCCGGCGGCCAGCGACGGCTGGTCCCCGGTCGGGCGCGCGGTGACCGCGGCGCCGTTCTGCGCGGCGACCGCGTTCCAGTAGCTCGTGACCTTCTGCCCGGCCGTGTAGTCGAAGCGCAGCGACCAGCCCGTCATCGGCGCGGCCGTGAGGTTGGTGACCGTCACGTCGGCGACGAAGCCCGGGCTCCACTCGCTGCGCTTGACGTACGTGACCCGGCAGGTGCGCTGCTCGGCGACGGTCGTCCCGGCGGTGGGCGGCGGCGGCGCGGCGGCCCCGCTGGTGACCGTCCCGGACGGGCGGGCCGGCGGGGTGCGCGACGGGCCCGCGGCCGGGCTGCCGGTGGCCGTCGCGCCGGAGCGCCCGGGCGAGACCTCGGCCGCGGCCCGCGCGGTGGCCGGGCCGCCGGTCGCGTTCGGATCGAAGGGCAGGCGCCCGTCGTCGGCGACCAGCGGCGAGGTGAGGCCGCCGGGGGCGGTCGGAAGAGCAACCAGCGCCAGCGGTACCGCCGCAGCCGCCAAAGCCGCGCCCAGCCGGACGCGCCACGAGGGCTGAGCGGCCCCCACGGCCATCGAGGCCGGCACGGTGGCGGTGATCCGGGTGCCACCGCCCGGGCGCGACCAGACCGTCAGCTGCCCGCCGCACACGCGGGCCCGCTCCCGCATCCCGGCGATGCCGCGACCGCCCGGCGGCCCCTCGGCGAACCCGGCGCCGTCGTCGCGAACCTCCAGCGTGATCCCGTCGCCGTCGCGCTCGAGCGTCACGGCCACCGTCTCGGCCTTGGCGTGGGTGGCGACGTTGCGCAGCGCCTCGCGCAAAATCCAGCACAGCTCGATGCCGGCCTCGGGCGCCGCGTCGCCCGCCGCGTCGAGGCCGGCGCTGTGCAGGATGACCCCGATGCCGGTCCGCGCCGACCACTCCTGGGTGATCGCGGCGACCAGGTCGGGCAGGGCGGCGGCGGCCGGGTCCGGATCGCGGATCGCGGCCATCTCCAGGGTCTGGGTCAGCGAGTCGTGCATCTCCCGCTGCAGCCGCTCCCGCTCGGCCGCGGCCGCCGCCGCGCGGACCCGCCGGCCGCGGGCCGACCAGCGCCGCCACGCCTCCATCGCGACCCACGGCAGCGCCCCGGCGAGGCCGACCGCGACCTTGGCCGCGCCCCCGTCGGCGAAGACCAACAGGGCGAGCCCGAACACCGCGCCGGGCCAGCCGAGCAGGGCGCCGGCCAGCGCGGCGGCGGCGATGAGCAGGATCGCGGCGGGCAGTGCGGCGAGCGCCGTCGCGGCGGTCGCGGCCACGACGGCCACGACGAGTGACACACCGAGGCGGAGGCGAAGATCGGCACGCATGGCCCGTGCAGTATCACACCTCCGGGCCCCAGACCTCCGCCTCGTAGCGTGACAGGTCGCCTGCGGGGAGCCATCGCTGCAGCTCGAGCGCGGTGACCGGGCGGGCGAAATGGAATCCCTGGGCCTCGTGGCAGCCCAGGAGTGTCAGCTCCCGGGCCTGGGCCTCGCTCTCCACGCCCTCGGCCACCGTGTCCAGGTGCGGGATCTGGCCGAGGCGCAGCACCGCCTGGGCGACCGCGCAACGCTGCGGATGTCCTGCAGGACCGCCGCGAACTCGTCGCCGATGCGCCCGACCGGGTCGTCGCGCAGCACGCTGCGGCGCATGAGCTCGTCGAAGCCGTCGAGCGTCGCGCCGCCGGGCCGTTCGGGGCCGACGAGCGGCACCGCGGTGCTGCGGCCCTCGCGCGCACCCCGGCTGAGCGCCGCGGCCACGGCCCCACGCATCCCGGCGTCCCGACTTCACCCCGTCCCCATCGGCCGGGGCGCCGCGAACCTGACCGTTCGCGGGCCCGGAGACGTGGAAAGGGCCCGGGAGCTGCCTCCCGGGCCCTTTTCGGAGCCGCCTGACGGAATCGAACCGTCGACCTATTCATTACGAGTGAATCGCTCTGCCGACTGAGCTAAGGCGGCAACGGTTCCCTAGTGTACGGCACGCCCCGGGCGCTTGCGCGAGGGGTTTCCCCGCCCTCGCGGCCCCGGTAACGTCCCGCGCGTGATGCCCGACGATATGCCGCCCGCACCGGGGGAACTGTCCGCCGACCCGGGCGAGCCGCTGCTGCCGATCCCCCAGGAGGACGGCGACGCCCCGCCGACCGCGCCCGGCGGCCGGCCGACCGCGCTGGACCCGGACCAGACGGGCTTCACGCCGCGGCGCGGGGTGCCCTGGCTGAGCCCGGTGCTGCTGAGCGGGACGGCGGTGCGGGTGCTGCTGGCCGACCTCTTCGGCGCGTACCTCGACAAGCGCGAGCTGCAGGACGCGCTCTCCGCACGCATCCTGCGCGAGGGCGCGAACTACGCCGGCGAGGTCACCGACGAGACGGACTGGCCCGACACCGGCGAGCTGTGGCTGGACTACGCGGCCGACACCGGCGACGGCTTCAACGCGACCTACTCGGTGGCGTACCTGCTGGCCCAGCCGAGCCTGACGGTCGACGGCCACGAGCTGCCGCGGGGCGAGGTGCTGGTCCTCGGCGGGGATCAGGTCTACCCGACGGCGAGCGGGCAGCAGTACGAGGACCGCTTCAAGGGCCCGTTCCGCGCGGCGCTGCCGGAGCCGCCGGAGGAGGGCCCGCGGCCGAGGATGTACGCGGTGCCGGGCAACCACGACTGGTACGACGGGCTCACCGCTTTTCTCCGGCTCTTCGTCCGCGGCGACGAGGGCTCGGTCGGCGGCTGGCGGACCCGGCAGTCGCGGTCGTACTTCGCGATCGAGCTGCCGAACCGCTGGTGGCTGCTCGGGCTCGACGTGCAGGCGGGCGCCTACATCGACGACCCGCAGCTGCGGTACTTCCGCTCGGTCGCCGCCCGCCTCGGCCCCGGCGACAAGGTCATCATCTGCCCGCCGTCGCCGAGCTGGGTGGAGGCGACCGACGACCGCAAGGCCTACGACAGCCTCGACTACTTCGTCCGCACCATCGTCGCCCCCACCGGCGCCGACGTCCGCGCGATGATCTCCGGCGACCTGCACCACTACGCGCGCTACTCCCGGCCGGGCCGCGAGCTCATCACCTCGGGCGGCGGCGGGGCGTACCTCTACCCGACCCACGAGCTGCCCGACAAGATCTCGGTCCCGCCGGTGCGCTCGCTGGTCCGCAACGCGACCCCCTCGAAGTCGTACGACCTGCGGCGCACGTTCCCCACCAAGTCCCAGTCGCGTGGCCTGGCCCTGGGCGTCTTCTGGCGCCTGCCCTGGCGCAACCCCATGTTCCTGGGCCTGCTCGGCATGCTGCAGCTGCTCACGATGCTCGCGTTCGTCAACGCCGCCGACCGCGTGGTGTCGGGCGTGGAGCAGCGCCTGGTCACCGTGCCGGCCGTGCTCATGGTGGTCCTCGACCTCCTCGGCACCTGCCTGCTGGCGATGCCCCGCTCGGCCGGCCAGCGAAGGCCCCGGCACTGGGTGCTCGGCCTCGTGCACGGCCTGGCCTTCGTCGGACTGGCGACGCTCGGCACCTGGGGCTGGCTCAGCCTTCCGTTCGTGGACCTGGCCTGGCCGTTGCCCCTGCTCATCTCCATCGTGTTGTACCTCCCGCTGTCAGCCGTCGCCGCGGGCGAGCTCTTCGCGTTGTACCTGCTCGTCGCGGCGAAGTTCGACGTGAACGTCAACGAGCTCTTCGCGGGGCAGGGCATCACCGGGTACAAAGGCTTCCTGCGCCTGCATTTCCACGCCGACGGCGCACTCACCATCTACCCGATCGGCACGCGGCACACCGGCCGCCGCTGGCACGCCCGCCCGGACGCCGCCCCGTCCGCGCCCTGGTTCGAGCCGGGCCGCCCGATGGAGCTGCACCTCATCGACGACCCGATCCAGATCCGGTGAGCTCGTACGCGCAGTTCCTGGCGTTCCCCATTCTTGATCGCCACCTCTACATCGTCACCCGCGTGACGCCGGCGATGACCGCCGTCCCGCGGGGGACTTCGGGCGGCTGGTATTCGAGCTCGCCGAGCCGCCCCTCGTACCGCCGCCGCAGCTCGTCGGCGGCATCGAGCGCCTCACCGGCGGTACGCAGCACCCGCTCGGCAATCCGCCCCGCCGCCGCGACGGCCTCGACCCCGTCCTTCACCGTGACGACGACAACGGCCTCGGCGGACTGCACGACCCGGGCGACGGCCTCGGCGAGCTCGTGCCGAAACCCTTGGGCCCAGCCGGCGACGGCCCCGAGATAGTCGGCGGTGGCGTCGACCCGCCCGACGATGCTGCGCTCGTCGCCGCCTTCCCCGATGTGCTGCGCCAACGCCGCCCAGGCGACCCCGAACGCCTCGGCGCCGCTCCCCTCCCAGGCACTCCCCCGGACTCCGACGGCGACCGTCCCGGGCAGCCCCCGGAACCGATCCCCGACGCCCCGAAGCTCTTCCGCGGCGGCGACCAGCCCGGCGACGTCGAGCCGCAGCGCGTACTCGAGCACGTCAGCGGGCAGCCCACCGACGCGCCGAAGCAGTTCGGCGGCCCGACTCCCGGGCGCGACCCCGCCCCCGGCGAGCAGCACATCAACCCGCCGGAACAGGTCATTGCCAACAACGGCGAGCCGATCCAGCGCGTCAGTCACGGCCGCCCCTGGATGTCTGCCTCGGCCCCGCGGTACCCGTCGGCGGCCCGCCGCAGCGCATGCGCCGTCTCGGAGAGCCGCCCACCGTGCACAACGGCTTCGTGGGCCCGGGCACTCAACGCGATCGCGAGCAGCCGATGCAGCTCCCGCCCGGTCTGCCCCAGCGCACCGTCGAAGTCACCCCCGAGCGCCCGAGCCCCGGGATCGATGACGTTGATGGTGGCGCCGGCCCCGGCGAGCTCGTCACCGGCCGCCTCGATCCGCTGCGCGAGGTCATCGAGTCGCATCTACACGCCACCCTTGCCCGAGACCCACCGGCCACTCGAACCGAAGTGCCCGCTCATCGCCGGCATTGCGCTCCTGGCCGCGTTCATGGAAGGTCGCGGTAGTCGCCGAAGGTCTCAGCCTGGAGCTTCTTGCGCGCCCACGCCGCCGCGTCCGCCGCCGCCGTCACCGCCTCGCGCACCGAACGCGACAAGGCCTCGCCCGACCGGTTGTGCAGCGGCCCGTCGATGCGGACGTCGCGGATCGTCCCGTCGGCGGTGACCAGGACCTCGACCAGCCCGTCGGCCGATCGAACGGTCACCTCGACGGTCTTCACCGCCTTGTCGAACTTGGCCTGCAGGGCCTCGATCCGGCGGTAGCGCTCGACCGCCTCCTCGATCCAAGCCTCGTCGATCTCGCGCCCCATTCGACCTCCCGGGCCGACCGTACGACACCCCCACACCCGCACGGAAGACCAAATCCACCCCTGTGGATAACCCCGCGAAAAGCGGATCAGCCGCGCCAGAGCGAGAGCATCATGGCCTCGACCGCGATCCGCGGCTTCACGTTCGCCTCGATGGCGACGCGGCAGTCCAGGACCGCCTCCAGCCGCCGCAGCGCGCTCTCCGGCGTCCACTTCTCCGCCGCGGCCGTTGCCAGCTCGTCGACGTCACCGTGGACCGGGGCCACGTCCGCGCCGAAGGAGTTGGCGATCACGTCGCGGTAGAAGCCGGCCAGGTCGACCAGGGCGCGGTCCATCGAGTCGCGCTGCGTCCGGGTCGCGCGGGACTTCTGGCGGCGCTCCAGCTCCTTCAGCTGGCCCGCCGAGCCGCGGACCGCCCCCGCCGCGCCCTTGCCGGTGCCGCCCGCGCCGAGAGCGGTCTCCAGGGCCGAACGCTCCTTGGCGTCCGTCTCGGCCACCGACGCGGCCGCCTCCGCCTCGGCCGCCTCGATGAACGCGCTCGCGGCGTCGAAGGCCGCGCCGATGCCGGTCAGCCGCCGCGGTACCGCCAGCACGGCATCCCGCCGGCTGCGCGCCTGCGGGTCACGGGCCAGGCGACGGGCGCGACCGACGTGCCCCTGCGACGCGGCGGCCGCCCACGCGGCGGTCTGCTCGTCGATGCCGTCGCGACGGTGCAGGACGGCGGCGATGGCATCGGCGGACGGCTGGCGCAGCGGTACGACCCGGCACCTCGAACGGATCGTGACCGAGATGTCGTCGGGGTGGGTGCTGGGCGTACACAGCAGGAACACCGTGCGCGCCGGCGGCTCCTCGACCGCCTTCAGCAACGCGTTGCCGGCCGCCTCGGTCAGGCGGTCGGCGTCCTCGACCAGCAGCACCTGCCAGCGCCCCTGAGTGGGCGAGCTGGCGGCCCGCAGCACCAGCGCACGCATCTCGCCGACGGCGATCGACAGGCCCTCCGGCACCACGAACCGCACGTCGGCATGGGTCCCGGTCAGCGCCGTGTGGCAGGCCTGACAGGTGCCGCAGCCGCCGTTCGGACACTGCAGCGCGGCCGCGAACGTACGCGCGGCGACCGAACGACCAGAACCCGGCGGCCCCGTGAACAACCACGCATGGGTCATAGCCTGCTGCCCGGCGACGTCGGGCGCCTCGCCGCGCACGATCGCATCGGCCGCTTCGACCGCACGAGAGAGCGTGGCGACCGCATCGGGCTGCCCAACGAGCTCATCAAAGATCGGCGGCGTCATACGAGCAACCCCCCGCCCGGCGCGAACAACAAGACCAGCAAGGACGGCAACACGCCCTGCGCAACGGAAAGCGGCGCGATGGCGGCACCGCGCTGCCCACGACCGTGCGAAAGCGAAGCGAAGAACGGCCGCCCTGCGAAAGGCGACGGGAACCCGGCACCGCGCCGCCCACGACCACGCACCGCCACGCGGCGGAAAGCGGTCGCGATCCCGGCGACTCGCCACGCATGCCCACGCGCGGCCGCGAAACCCAGAACGCGGCGCGTGGGGACGGGTGACGAAAGAGCCGGAAGCGGCGTCATACCCGCAAGCTCCCGCCCGGCGCGAACGACAAGGCCAGCAACGCGCCCCGCGCCGCCACGCTCGACCGTGCGACCAAAAGCGGCGCGACGGCGGCCCCGCGCTGCCCACGACTGGGCGAAAGCGAAGCGAAGAAGGGCCGCACGGCGAACAACGACGTGAGCCCAGCAAGGCGCCGCCCACGACCGCGCACCGCCACGCGGCCGAAAGCGGTCGCGAACCCAGCAACGCGCCGCGTGCAACCGCGCACGACCACGCTCGACCGCGCGACGAAAAGCGGCGCGACGGCCGCAACGCGCCGCCCACGACCGCGCACCGCGACGCGGCCGAAAGCGGTCACGCGCCCGGCGGCGCGCCGCCGAGCACGACCATGCTCGGGGGCGGAAAGGAAAGCGGCGTCACGGCGCGGTGGCGAAGCGAAGAGCGGCCCCGTCATACGCGCGAGCCCTTCGGTAAGTCGGTCTCGTCGTCGGCGTCCGCGCTGCCCGTCAGCGTTGAAGCGACCTCGGCCGCGTCGTGCAGGACGGTCTCGATGGAGGACTCGGCCTCGGGGATGAGGTGGCGCACCCGCTGCAGGATCCCCTCCGCCAGCGCCTCCACCCCGTTGGACGCGTCGAGCACGAGATAGCGGCTCGGGTCGGCCGACGCCAGGTCGAGGAACGCGTAGCGCACGCGCTCGTGGAAGGCCAGCGACTCGCTCTCCAGGCGGTCCGCGTCGCCCCGCTTGCCCGCGCGGGCCAGGCCGACCGCCGGGTCGAGGTCGAGCAGCACCACGAGGTCCGGCTTGAGGCCGCCCGTCGCCCACTTCGACAGCCACGACACCTCGTCGACGGGAAGGGTGCGCCCGGCGCCCTGGTAGGCCAGCGACGAGTCGACGTACCGGTCGCTGATGACCACCGCCCCCCGCGTCAGCGCCGGCCGGACCACCGACGCCACGTGGTGGGCCCGGTCGGCGGCGTAGAGCAGCGCCTCGGCGCGGGGCGTCATCACGTCGCCGCCCACCGACGGGCGGTCGAGCACGAGGCTGCGGATGCTCGCGCCGATCGGCGTGGCCCCCGGCTCGTGGGTCTCCACGACGTCGCGCCCGATCTCGCGCAGCGCCGCGGCGAGCCGGCCGACCTGGGTCGACTTGCCGGCGCCCTCGCCGCCCTCGAACACGATGAACAGCCCTTGCGCGGCCCGCGGGTCGGCCGCGCTGAGCGGGCGGCCGCGCACCGAGCCGATCAGGTCGGCGAGGATCGGCACGCCGCGCTTGTCGTCCATCTGGCGCAGGGCGAACAGGCCCGCGAAGACGCCGAGCACGCCGGCGATCGCGAGCAGCGGGCGGGTGCTGGAGACGTCGAACTCGTAGAAGCCCAGGTTGATGGTGCGGGTGCCGCCGAGGCCGACGATGACGCTGGAGAGCGAGATGGTGAGCATGAGCACCACGCGGGTGCCCATCTGCACGAAGGCGAAGGCGCGGCCGCGCATGTCGTCGGCGACCTCGCCGCCCAGCAGCGTGGTGCCGGACAGGAACGCCATGCCGGCGCCGACGCCGACCAGCAGCGCGCCGCCCACGGCGACGGCGAGGTGGGTGGCCAGCGCGAGGATGAGCACGGAGCCGGCGGCCAGGATGATCGACAGGCCGAACCAACGGCGCCGGGACAGCGCCCCGACGAGCTTGGGTCCGGCCGCGATGCCCAGGCCGAGGCCGAGGAAGAGCACGGCGAAGAGCAGCGCGAACGCGGCGGTGCCGGCGCCGAGGGAGACCGCGTAGAACTTGGCGGTGCCCACGACCACGCCGCCGCCGGCGAAGGCGCCGAAGATGCCCAGCACCAGGCCGCGCACCAGCGGGGTCTTGCTGACGAAGGCCCAGCCCTGGGTGAACTCGTGGATCATGCCGGGCTTGCGCTCGACCCCGGCCGTGCGCCGGCCGCTGATCTCGCGGATGCCGAAGAACACGGTGGCCGCGGTGGCCAGGAACGTCAGCGCGTTGAACCACAGCGCCACGCTGCTCGGCTGCACGCCGGCCGGCGCGTCCCTGCCGAAGAACGCGGTCACCAGCTGCTGCAGGCCGATCAGCACGAGCGCGGCCGCGACCGGCGTGATGCCGTAGGTGGTGGCCAGCGTGAGCTGGTTGGCGGTCTCCAGCCGGGCGCGGGGCAGCAGGTTGGGGACCGACGCCTCCTTGGCCGGCGTCCAGATCATCGCGACAGTCTCGATCACGAACGTGGCGATCGCGGTCCAGGTGATGACCAGCGCGCCGTCGTCGGTGAGCAGCGCCGCGGCCGGGATGGAGGCGAAAAACAAGAAGCGCAGCAGGTCGCAGACGACCATCGTGTAGCGCCGGTCGAACCGGTCGGCGAACACGCCCGCCACGGGGCCGAGGATCAGCGCGGGCAGCAGGCGCACGGCGATGACGGAGCCGAACGCCACGCCCTGGGCGGCCTCGTTGGACACCTGCGCGGCGGCGAACGTCGAGGCGGCGAGCAGGCCGAGCCAGTCGCCGAGGGATGAAAGCCCGAGCACCGCCCACAGCCGGCGGAAGGGCCGGATGCGCAGTACGGCCTGAAGCTCCCCGAATCCGGAGAGGTCGCTGCTGGCGATGACGACACCCCCTCAAATCTCCGGCCCTCACGCTACAGCCCACCCCTGACAATTTCTGAGCCGCGCCCGGGTATGCGAGGTTCTTTCATATTCGGGGAGCACAAGTTACCGTGACGGCGTGTCCAACGCCCGTGCCCGCTACGACCGGGCCACCGCCGAGCTCGACCCGCCGTTCGCGATCGTGGACCTGGATGCCTTCGACGCCAACAGCTCGGCCCTGATCGCCCGGGCGGCGGGCAAGCCCCTGCGGGTGCCCAGCAAGTCCGTGCGCGTCCGCGCCCTCATCGACCGCACCCTGGCCCGGCCCGGCTGGCGCGGCATCATGGCGTTCACCCTTCCGGAGGCCATCTGGCTGGCCGGGCACGGCACCGCGGACGACATCCTGGTCGCGTACCCCACCGCCGGCCGCGCCGCGCTGCGCCGCCTGGCCACCGACGAGAAGCTGGCCGCCACCATCACCGTCATGGTCGACAGCATCGACCAGCTCGACCTCATCGACGCCCTCGTCCCGCCCGCGCAGCGCAAGACGGTGCGGCTCTGCGTCGACCTCGACGCCTCCTGGCGCCCGCTGTCCAAGGTGCACATCGGCGTGCGCCGCTCCCCCGTGCACAGCCCCGAGCAGGCCGGCGCGCTGGCCGCCGCGATCGCCGCCCGGCCGGGGTTCCGCCTGGTCGGCCTGATGTCGTACGAGGCCCAGATCGCCGGCCTCGGCGACGCCCCGCCCGGGCGCCCGGTGCGCGGCGCGCTGATCCGGGCCATCCAGGCGCGCTCGATGCCTGAGCTGCTCGCCCGCCGGGCCGCGGTCGTCGCCGAGGTGCGCCGCCACGCCGAGCTGGAGTTCGTCAACGGCGGCGGCACCGGCAGCGTGGCCGCGACGGCCGCGGATCCGGCCGTGACCGAGGTCGCCGCCGGATCGGGGCTCTTCGGGCCGTGGCTCTTCGACGGGTACCGCCAATGGCGCCCGGAACCGGCCGCGTTCTTCGCGCTGTCGGTCGTGCGGCGCCCCAACGCGGACACGGCGACCGTCCTCGGCGGCGGCTGGATCGCCTCGGGCGAGACGGCGCCGAGCCGCCAGCCGCTGCCCTGGCTGCCGGAGGGCCTCAAGCTCATCGGCACCGAGGGTGCCGGCGAGGTGCAGACCCCGCTGATCGGCCCGGGCGCGGCCGGCCTCAGCCCCGGCGACCGGGTGTACTTCCGCCACTCCAAGGCCGGCGAGCTGTGCGAGCACGTCAACGAGGTCCACCTGGTGCAGGGCGACCGGATCGTCGACGTCGTCCCCACGTACCGCGGCGAGGGCCAAGCCTTCCTGTGACCCGCTGGCGGCAGGCGATGGACGCGGCCCTCTACGGGCCGGAGGGCTTCTTCCGCAGGCAGCGACCGGCGGATCACTTCCGCACCAGCGTCCACGCCTCCCCGCTGTTCGCCGGCGCGATCGCCACGCTGCTGGGCCGCCTCGACGAGGCCCTGGAGCGCCCGGCCGGCCTCGACCTCGTCGACGTCGGGGCCGGCCGCGGCGAGCTGCTGACCGGCATCCTGGCCGCCCTGCCGGACGACGTACGCCGCCGCGTGCGCGCGACCGGGGTCGAGCGGGCGCCCCGGCCGGGTGATCTGCCGTCCCCGATCGGGTGGACCGCGTCCCCGCCCGAGGGCACCAACGGGCTCCTGATCGCCACCGAGTGGCTCGACAACGTCCCGCTGGACATCGTCGAGCTCGATGTCAACGGCCGGATTCGGTACCTCCTGAGCGACCTCACGCTCGCCGACGAACCCATCGCCCAATCGGACCGGGCCTGGCTGGACCGCTGGTGGCCGCTGGACGACGCCCCGCCGGGGGCCCGCGCCGAGATCGGCACGCCGCGCGACGAGGCCTGGTCGGCCGCGGTGGCCACCGTCGAGCGCGGCCTGGCCCTGGCGGTCGACTACGGGCACTTCGCGGCCGAGCGCCCGCTCTTCGGCACGCTCACCGCGTACCGCGACGGCCGCCAGGTCGAGCCGGTCGCGGACGGCGAGCGGGACCTGACCGCGCACGTCGCGCTCGACTCGCTGGGCGCGCCAGCCCTGCCCCAGCGCGAGGCGCTGCGCCTGCTCGGCGTGGACGGCGCCCGGCCGCCCCTCGCGCTCGCGAGCACCGACCCGGCCGGCTACGTGCGCGCCCTGGCCCGGGCCTCGGCCGCGGCCGAGCTCACCGACCCCGGCGGACTGGGCGGCCACCATTGGGTCATGCACTGGGTATGACCAATGGTCATACCAGCGGTACACTCGATGGCATGACTACCAAAGTGACGCTCTCGTTCTCCGACCAGACCATCGCCGACGCCCGACACTGGGCCGAGCGCGACGGGGTGTCGCTCAGCGCGTGGATCGACCGCGCGACCCAGGAGCGCGCCCTGCGGGAGATCTTCTCGGCCCACGCCGAGGCGGTCCGCCGCGCCAAGATCGACCTCGACGCGTCCGCACTCGCCGACGAGGAGGAGATCGCGCTCGTCAACGCCGAGCTATACCGTGGACGCCGTGCGTCGCGGTGAAGTTTGGCTCATCAAGGGTGCCCGTGAGCGGCTGGGTCTGATCATCAGCTCGGACGTGTTCAACAGCACCGACGTCCCGGTCGTCATCGTGGCCGAGGTGACCGACGCCGAGGAGCTGCGCGACTCGCCGCTCTCGGTGGAGCTCGACGAGCTCGTGGTCATGCCCGACCGGCTCTCCTCGCCGCTGAAGCGGTGGTTCGTGGAGCGGGTGGCGGTGGCCGACACCAGCACCATGCACAACGTATCGAGAGCCCTGCGGATCCTGCAGGACCTCTAGAGTTACCCCATGACGTCCGAGGTCACCGTCGGCACGGGTGCCGGGCTCGACACCGCCGACATGGTGCTCAACATCGGCCCGCAGCACCCCTCGACCCATGGCGTGCTGCGCCTGCGGCTGGTGCTGGACGGCGAGCGCGTGATCAGTGCCGAGCCGATCATCGGGTACATGCACCGGGGCGCCGAAAAGCTGTTCGAGGTGCGCGACTACCGCCAGATCATCATGCTGGCCAACCGGCACGACTGGCTCTCGGCGTTCTGCAACGAGCTCGGCGTGGTGCTGGCCGTCGAGCGGCTCATGGGCATCGAGGTCCCCGAGCGGGCCATCTGGCTGCGCATGGCCCTCGCCGAGCTCAACCGGGTGCTGAACCACCTGATGTTCCTGGGCTCGTACCCGCTGGAGATCGGCGCCATCACCCCAGTCTTCTACGCCTTCCGCGAGCGCGAGACGATCCAGGCCGTGCTCGAGGAGGCCTCGGGCGGCCGGATGCACTACATGTACAACCGCGTCGGCGGGCTCAAGGAGGAGGTCCCGGCGGGCTGGACCGGCCGCGCCCGGACGGCGATCGACCAGGTCCGCCGGCGCATGCCCGACCTGGACAAGCTGATCCGCAAGAACGAGATCTTCCTGGCCCGCACGGTCGGCGTCGGGGTGCTCAGCGCCGCCGACGCGGCCGCGTTCGGCGCGTCGGGCCCGGTCGCGCGGGCCTCCGGGCTCGACCTGGACCTGCGCCGCGACGAGCCCTACCTGGCCTACGGCGAGCTGTCGGTGCCGGTGGTGACCCGCACGTCGGGTGACTGCCACGCGCGCTTCGAGGTGTTGCTGGATCAGGTGTACGTCTCGCTCGACCTAGCCCAGCAGTGCCTCGACCGGGTCGACCAGCTGACCGGGCCGGTGAACGTACGCCTGCCGAAGGTCGTCAAGGCCCCGGAGGGCCACACCTACGCCTGGACCGAGAACCCCCTCGGCATCAACGGCTACTACCTGGTCTCCCGCGGCGAGAAGACGCCCTGGCGCCTCAAGCTGCGCACCGCCTCCTACGCCAACGTGCAGGCGCTCTCCACCCTGCTGCCCGGCACTCTGGTACCGGACCTGATCGCCATCCTCGGCTCAATGTTCTTCGTAGTAGGCGACATAGACAAATAAAGATGGTGCGGTCCGTGAAGGCCTGAAGCCACACGACCCCGGCCCCTTCCGCCCCCGAACGGTGACCCACGTGTGGGAGGGGGTTTGGGTGGAGCGGAGCTCCCCCAATGGGGAGCGAAGCGCGAAACACAGCCAGCCCTCAGCGCCAGCGGTCGTCGTTGCCCTCGAAGTCCACGATCTGCCGGGCCGCCCGGCCGCCGCGCTGCTCGTCGCGGCCTCCGTTCCAGCCGTACTCCTCGTCGTCCTCCGGCCGCGCCCGCCGCGACACCCGCTCCTCGTCGCGCGGCCCCGCCCAGCGGTCCTCGTCGCGCGCCGCGCCCCCGGTCCAGCGGGACGCCGGCTCGGCCGGCGAGGCGGGCAGCGCCGCCTGCGGGCCGCCGAGGGCCCGGTCGGAGCGGCGCACCTCGGACCAGCGGGTCCCGCCGGTTTCGTCGCGCCGGGCCTCCTCGTAGGACGTCTCCGCCCAGTGCTCGTCCGGCCGCCGCCCCACCTCGACCCGGGCCTGCTCGCCGGAGGCCCAGTTGCGCTCGCGCTCCCGCCGGGCCTCGGAGCGGCGCGGGCTCTCGGTGCCCGAGTCGTAGCGGCCCTCGGTCCGCGGGTCGACCGTCTCGTCGTCGCGGTCGTCCGGCTCGGCCCGGCGCCGGCCGCCGCGGCGCTCGCCCCGCCGGTCGTCGTCGGCGCCGGCGCGGTGGCCGCCCCCGTCCGAGTAGTACTCCTCTTGCCGCACGCTCGCCCAGCGGTCCTCGATGCGCACGTGCGTGCCGGTCTCGTCGGCGTGCACGGCCGAGCGGCGCTCGCCCATGCGCAGCTCGCGACCGCCGCGCTCGTCGCTGTGGACCGAGGCCCAACGGTCGGTGGTGCGCATGCCGGTCACGTTGTCGTCGTCGTCATCCTCGACGGCCCGCCGCCGGCCGCCGCCGCTCCGGCGCTCGAGGTCGGCCCCGCGGGACTGCGTCTGCTCCCACTCACCGCTCGCGGACCGGGCCATCCGCTCGCGCAGCAGCTGCTCGGTCCAGGAGGTCTGCTCGCGGGCCTGGTCCCGTACCTGGTCCCGGCCGCGCTCCTCGCGGCGGCCGTACTCCTCGCGGTCGTCGCGGCGGCCGTAGTCGTCGCGGCGCTCATCCCGAGCGGCGGCGGCGAAGGCGTCGCGACGCTCGTGCGGACGCTCCTGCCGACGTTCGTCGCGCGCGGGGCGTTCATCGCGCGCGGAGTAGTCGTCACGGCGCTCGTCCCGCGCGGGATATTCGTCACGGCGCTCGTCGCGCGGCGGGTAGTCGTCGCGGCGTTCCGGGCGGCGGCCGTACTCCTCGCCGCGGGGCTCGGGCCGCGCCGGCATGCGCTCGGAGCGGTCCGGCCGGCGCTGCTGCGGGATGTCCGCGCGCGGCCCGGCGCCGTACACGGTGCCGGAGCGCGACTCGGTGGGGTCGACGACCATCGTCTTGGTGGTGACCTGCACGGTCTCGGTGTGCCGCAGCACCCCCGGGGCGGCCGGCGCCGAACCGGTGGGGTGCGCCTGGGGCGGCGGCTGGGCGGCCGCCCGCTCCAGCTGCCCGCGCAGCATCTCGACCTGGTTGCGCAGGGCGTCGACGGTCTCGTGCAGCCCGCCGATGCGCTCCACGAGCTGGCCGTGGGTCTGGCGGGCGGCGTGCGTGATGTCCGCGCGGACATTTTCGCGAAGAGTGTCGATCTCCTCGTACACCATCTCCTCGACCTCGCCCTTGACCGTCTCGCCCTCGCGGCGCAGCGCGATCGACAGGCCGATCAGCACCACGGCGAGCAGGCCGAGCACGGCGGCGAACTGCAGCACGAAGCCGCTGCCGACGAGCAGGAGCAGGGCGGCCAGCGGGGCCAGCCCGACCCCACCCCAGAAGAGCAGCTGGAGCAGCTTGGTGCTCCGCATTGCCCCGGGGGGTCCGGTGGTCTCCGCGGCCGGCATGAGCAGAGAACTTACCCCGTCTTCAGTACAAACGAAACGTCCTCCCGCACCACCGGCGAAGCGGCGTACGGGAGGACGTCGTCAAGCCGACCGGCTAGCCGAGCGAGCCGTCGGAGGAGAACACCAGCGCGAGCGAGGCGGTGCCCTTCTTCAGGGCGTCCTTGCTCTGCGGGCCGCCGGCGTCGAGGCTGAGGACCTTGCCGAACTGGATGCCGTACGTCTTCTCCAGGCCCGGCTGGCAGAACGGGCGCTGCGGGCACTCGGCCGGACCGCCCAGGACGGTGGCCTGACCCGAGCACTTCGTCGCGAAGTCGCTGAGCGTCTTCACGCCGTACTTCGAGGCGAACTCCGACGTCACCGCGAACGCGTTGCCGTCCGTCGCCTTGGAGGCCTTGCCGAAGGAGAGGCCCTGCTTGCCGCCGAGGTCCTTCAGCGCGGTCACGGTCGCGTCGACGTCGCCGGAGGCCAGCGCCTTCGCGTCCTTGCCGTTGACCGACTGGTTGATGAACTCGGTCAGGGTCGCCGCGTACTCCGGCACGACCTGGATGTCACCCTTGGTGAGCTGACCGTAGTACACCTCACGCTTGCCGATGGTCTGCACCGAGGCGTCGTAGCCCGCGGCGTCGAGAACCAGCTCGTAGAGCGCACCCAGGGTGGCGCTCTCGGAGAAGTCCGCGGCGCCGATCTTGATGGCCCCGCCCTTGCCCTTCTCGATGCCGGTGGTGAGGTTGGCGGTCTTGGCGAAGTCCTCCGCCGCGACCTTCGACGTCTTGCGGTCGACGTCGACCGCCTTGTTGAGCGCGATCAGCTTCTCCGGCGTGAGAGCGTCGGAGACCTTGTCCAGCGCCGCGATGAGGGCCGGATCGGCGATCTTGGTGTTGACCGCCGGGATGATGTTGTCCGCCAGCTGGAGCTTCTTGTCGTCGTCGAGCACGACGAGCTTCTCTCCGGCCACCGGGGCACAACCCGCACCGCTGACGCTCGCCGGCGCCTCCGTGCCCGAGGACCCCGACTCGCCGCAGGCGGCGAGGCCTGCTCCGGCGAAGGCGAGGACGACCCCGAGGGTGGCGCGTATGGCAGTTCGCAAAATGGCCCGCCTTCCGTGTCCCGGCGCGATCACTGTGACCGGCCGCGTGTCCGACGGACGGCGCTTGAATGGCAAGAAAGCCCGCCCGCTTCCAAATAGGCAACTCCGGCGATGGAAATTCGGCAACCGCAACCAGGCACGTTTTCGTAACGACCGGTCACCGGAGTGTTGCGCAGGTCACCCTTTCACGCTCAGGAACGGCCCGCGGCCCGCCGCAATACCTTCGGTGTGAGCTTGCGCTCAATGAGCGCCATCACACCGTCGATGATCAATGCGAGGCCGGCGACGAGAATCGCACCGGCCAGGATCTGCCCGCCGTGTCCGGGGCCGAGGCCGAAGCCGGCCGAGATGATCATGCCGAGCCCGCCGCCGTTGACCGCGGTGGCGAGGGTCGCCGTGGCCACCACCGTGGTCGTGGCGATGCGCAGGCCGGTGGCCAGGAACGGTACCGCCAAAGGAAGCTCCACCCGCAGGAGCTGCTGGACCGTGGTCATGCCGACGCCCTTGGCCGCGTCGCGGACCTCGGGGTCGACCTCGCGCATGCCGGTGTACGCGTTGGCCAGCAACGCCGGCAGCGAGAACACGGCGAGCGCGATGATCACCGCGGTCTTGCCGAGCCCGATCGGGGTCAGCGACAGGATGGTCAGCAGCGCGATCACGGGAACGGCCTGGGTCAGGTTGGACAGCAGCACGATGACGCCGGAGGCGGCCCCGCGCCGGCCCAGCAGGATGCCGACGGGCCAGGCGACGATGCAGCCCAGCAGTACCGCCGCCACGGAAATCTCCAGGTGCTCCGTCAGGCGCTCCTCGATCCCGCCCGGGTTGCTCCAGTTCAGGGGATCGTTGAGCCACACGATCGCATCATCAATCACGCTCATGCCGCACGCCTCCGGGTCCACGGGGTCAGCGCCCGGCTGACCAGGATCAGCACCACATCGAGCACCAGCGCGAGCACGACACAGGCGATCGCGGCCGTGGCGATCTCGGCCTTGTAGTAGTTGTTGCGGAAGCCGGCCAGGATCAGCGAGCCCAGGCCGCCGTGCGAGCCGACGATCGCGCCGACAGTGACCAACGCCACTGTCGATACCGTCGCGAGGCGCAGGCCGGTGAGGATGCCGGGCAGGGCCAGCGGCAGCTCGACGCGCCAGAGACGGGCGGAGCGGCTGTACCCCATCGCGGTGGCGGCCTCGCGCACGTCGTCGGGCACCTGCAGCAGGCCGGTGAGGGCGTTGCGGATGAGCACGATGAGGGCGTACGACGTCAGCGCGAGAATGACCGGGGACCGCCCCGTGCCCATGAACGGGGCCAGGAAGGCGAGCAGGGCGAGCGACGGAATCGTGTAAAGCACGCCCGCTGATGTCAGAATCGGCGTGGCGAGCGGGCGTACCCAGTACGCCAGCACCGCCAGCGGAATCGCGATGACCACCGCGATCGCCACCGACCACACCGTGATGACGACGTGGTCGAGCAGCGCATCCCGGATCGTGTCGGCGTTGTCCCGGACGTACGACCAGGAGAACCAGGGATTGCCCGCCTCACCGCGAGCCAGGAAGGACATGCGTGGACGTTACCGCGAAGCACGATGCCGCGCCGATCACCCTCGATCGGCTGCGCAAGGTGTATCCGGACGCAACGGTCGCGGTCGAGGAGCTCGGTCTCGAGATCGGCAGCGGCGAGGTCACGGTGCTGATCGGCCCGTCGGGCTGTGGCAAGTCGACGGTACTGCGGATGGTGAACCGCCTCATCGAGCCCTCCGGCGGCCGCATCCTCATCGACGGCACCGACGTCACCAACGCCGACCCGACGCAGCTGCGCCGGACCATCGGCTACGTGATCCAGAACGTCGGACTGTTCCCGCACCAGAACGTGCGCACGAACGTCGGCACCGTGCCGCGGATGCTCGGCTGGGACAAGAGCCGGACCACCGAGCGCACCGACGAGCTGCTCGAGCTCGTCGGGCTGCCGGCGGCGCAGTACGGCAAGCGGTACCCGCACGAGCTCTCCGGCGGCCAGCGCCAGCGGGTCGGCTTCGCCCGCGCGCTCGCCGCGGACCCGCGGGTGCTGCTCATGGACGAGCCGTTCTCGGCCGTCGACCCGATCAACCGGGGCCGGCTGCAGGACGAGTTCATGCGGCTGCGGCGGGCGGTGCGCAAGACCACGATCCTCGTCACGCACGACCTGCAGGAGGCGATCAAGCTCGGGGACCGCATCGCGGTGCTCTCCGACCACGCCCAGCTGCAGCAGTACGCGACCCCGGCCGAGCTGCTCGCGCGCCCCGGCAACGAGTTCGTGGAGCGCTTCGTCGGCGAGGACCGGGGCATCATGCGCCTCTCGGTGACGCCCATCCCCGCCGACGGGCTGCGGCCGGTCGCGGAGGCGGGCGACGGCGCGCCGGTCGTGTCGTCCGGCGCGACGCTGCGGGAGGCGTTCGGGGCGATGCTGGCGGCAGGGCGCGGCGCGGTGGTCGTGCGCGACGGCGACTCGCCCATCGGCGCACTCACCGCCGCCGACGTCCAGGTCGCCCTGGCGTCCGCGGCGGTGGACACGCCGGCGTGATCATGGCTCCCGGCGGCGGCTACGGCCGCCGCCCGGCCATGGTCGCCAGGCCGATGATCCAGCCGACGATCAGGCCGTAGCCCGCGCCGCCGGCCGCGTTCGCGGTGGCCTGGCCGAACGACGGGTTCGCGAGCAGGAACGACGTGATGAAGGCGGCGAGCGCCGCGGCGAAGATGTACGCGGCCCACCCGGTGAAGATCGCCGAGATCGTGCCCCGCGCGGCGGCCAGCTGCGCACCCACGAGCAGCGTGATGAACAGCGCCGTGAAGACGATCAGCAGGATCGCCTTGAGGTCGGCCCCGAGCACGTCACGAACGGCGGCGTTGGTGTCGAGGTCCCACGCCGGCCAGGCCAGCGTCTCCAGGAAGATGCCCCGGTCGGCCTTCTGGGTCCAGTCGACGTACCAAGGACTGCCGAAGATCAGCACGAGGAGAAATGCGACGAGGGTACCGGCACTCGTCGCGGTGCGGTAACGGGATCGCGTGATTGCCATGCCGGGATAAGGCCCCCCGGCCGCGAAAACTAAACCGACGGCGATTTGTCGTTTTTAAGAAGATAATCGATGAAGGCCGCACGTACCAGGGGCTCGTTCTCGCCGTAGTTGTGGCCGGTGGCCTCGCGCCACAGGGCGACGGCGTCGTCGATTGTGGCGTCGAGCGAGCCGATCCAGCCGTCCTGGGTGTCGTTGTCGCTCTGCGTCACGTGCGTGAACAGGTCCCAGAAGAACTTGATGTCCCGCTTCTGGCGCGCGAGGGCGAACGCGCGGTCGCGCAGCTCTTCGGTGGTCAGCGCGTCGAGCTGTTCCAGGGTGACTTCGGCCATGGGTCCCAGGCTATCGGGTGGATCAGAGCTCCTACCGGGTGCCCCAGCGCTCTTCGAGCCCCCAGCCGCGATCGGTTTCGCCGGGGTCGTTGCCGTAGTCGCTGGTGGCGGGCCAACTGCCGGTGCGCGTCGACGGCGGGGACCAGTTGTCCTCGGGCTCGGGCTGCGGCGCGGTGATCGACGGTGGGGTCCAGGCCTCCTCCTGGGCCGTCTCGGCGGCGGTGCGCGGCCGGCCAAAGGTCTCCACCAGGCGGGTCACCACCAGGCCGATGCCGATCGCGCCGGCGGCCAGGGCGACCGGCTGGAGCTTCCAGCCCTCCGCATCCGTGTACCGCAGCAGCAGCGTGACAACGGTGACCGCGAGCAGCGTGCCGAGGACGCCGCCGCGCCGGCCGAAGGCGGAGGTGCCGCCGGCCAGGGCCGCACCGAGCGCGACGGCGGTGACGGCGAACCCGCCCAGGGAGGTGTCCGCGCCGCCCGCGGCCACGGTGCGCTCGTCGAGGGCGACCAGCACCCCGGCGACCGCCGCGAGCAGGCCCGACCCGGCGATCGCGAGGCCGGTGAAGGTGGCCGCGCCGCCGCCGCGGCGGTCGGCCGGGTCGCGCACCGGACGGAAGCGGCCGAGCCCGCGGCGGACCGGCCGGATGAGCCCGAGCACACCGCCGCCGACCGCGAGCGCGGCCACGCCGAGCGCCCACCACATCGCGTGCTTGTGCGGGTCGTAGGCGCCGGCGACGACCTTCTCGCCGGACTGGTTGGCGTTCCAGGCGATGAGGGCGAGGGCCGCGCCGAGGCTGGCCGCCCAGCCGGGCACGTGGAAGGCGACGACCAGGACCGCGATCACCACGCCGACGCCGACGGCGACCAGGCCGGTGATGGCGGCGGTCATGACCAGGCCGCGCTCGGAGTTGTTCGCGAAGAACAGGGCCGAGGCGAACGCGATCGGGCCGACGGCCAGGTTGGGCGCGCCGGCCCGCAGGGTGAGGCCCATCGCCAGCGCGACCAGGCCGAGCTCGGCGCCGGAGAGCAGCAGCGAGTGCAGCTCGGTCCCGCGCAGCGCGGCGGGGCTGGCGTCGCGCAGGAGGTACAGCAGGGCGCCCGCGGCGAGCAGTAGGACCAGTTCCCAGAGGGCGTGCACGGCGAAGCGGTCGCGGCCGGGCTCGCCGTGCTCGGGGTCGTCGAAGACGTCGCCGAGCTGCTGGGGGGTCGGGCTCCGGCGGCGGCCGGCGGCGCCCAGGCCGAGCGTGCTCTCGCCGGGCGGGGTGCCGTAGGCGGGCGAGACCGGGAAGGCGCCGGGGGTGTACACGGACTGGTTGGAGACCCCGAGGGTCGGCGCGTCCTCGGGGACGCCCCCCGACCGGAAGTCGGGCTCCTCCCGGAATCCGGGCTCGCCGCGGAACCGCGAGTCGTCGTACGCCATGGCGCTCGCCTCCTGCCAACCGACGGTTACGGGTCGCACAGTAACCGCGGAAGGTGACCAGCGACAGACCCTGCCTCCTGACGATCCTGCGCCGAACCGCCCGGTTTCGCCCGTCGCGGCGCCCGGCGTCGGGATCAGGCGATCTGGTCGTCCGGCGCCCGCTCGTTGCCGCCCTGACGGTTCTGCCGGGGCACGTCCTTGTCACGGTCGGTCGGGGGTACCCGGCACGAGCGCTCCAGCCACAGCGCGGCGGCGATGAGCACGATCGAGCCGGCCACGCCGAGCAGGGCCTGGGGCAGGTTCTCCGAGACCTTGGCCAGCACGCCGCGCTGGGTGAGCAGCCAGGTGGACATGCCCAGGTACATGCCGCCGAACAGGGCCGCGACCAGCGCGGAGGCCTTGCCGAGCACCGCGTACCGCGCGATCACGAGCGGCTGGAGCGGGCCGGCACCCTCCTTGCGCAGGATGCGGTTGCGGGTGGAGTACGCCTCGATGCCCTCGAAGATCGCCAGGCCGATCAACGTCAGCGGCGGCAGCCAGGGCAGGGTCGGCAGGCTGTTCCAGAAGTTGCTGATGGCGATCCAGGCCAGCGCGGTGGTGGCGAGCGCCGCGATCACCAGCGTGGCCGGGCGGGTCGGCTCCATCCGGCCCTTGGGTCCACTCGGTCCGTTCACGTTGGGGTCTTCGGGTGACGGCGTGGCCATCGGCTTTCCGCTCCAGATCACGTATCGAGGTGGACGTCAACTCTTGGACGCAGGTCGGCGAGGTCGTCGGCGACCACGTCGGCGCGGAGCAGGTCGTTGACCCATCCATGCCCCGGCAGCTTGGCGTACGGCTCGATTTCCAGCCACGGCCGGAGCACGAACGCCCGCAGGTGGGCGCGCGGATGCGGCAAGGTCAACTCGGGATCGCCGGAGATCACCGGCGCCCCGTCGTCGTTCCACACGGCAATCACGTCAACGTCCAGGGTACGCGGGCCGAAGCGGCGCGCGGGATCGCGGACGCGGCCGGCCTCGTCCTCGAGCCGGTGGGCGGCCGCGAGCCAGTCGTGCGGCGTGGCGCCGGGATCCGCCGCGAGCAGGGCGGCGTTGAGGTAGTGCGGCTGGTCGGGATCGCCCCACGGCGGCGTCTCGTACACCCCGGAAACCACGAGAACCCGGTCGTGCAGGCCCGCGACGGCGCCCCGCAGGTGACCCTCGCGGTCCCCCAGGTTGCTGCCGAGGGCGAGGAGCGCGCGGGTCACGACCGCTCCCGGCGGATGACGACGGCGACGTCGGCGAACTGGAGGGGGATGGGAGCGTGCGGCTTGTGGACCGTGACGGTCGCGGCCCGGACCCGGCCGTCGGCCAGGCAGGCCGCGGCCAGCCGGTCGGCCAGGGTCTCGATGAGGTTCACCGGCTCGCCGGCGACGACGGCCGCCAGGCCCTCGGCCAGCTCGCCGTAGTGCACGGTGTCGGCGACGTCGTCCGAGGCCGCGGCCGGGCGCAGGTCGAGCTCCAGCTCCACGTCGATCACGAAGTCCTGGCCCTCGCGACGCTCGAAGTCGAACACGCCGTGGAAGCCGCGGACGGTGAGCCCGCGCAGGGCGATACGGTCGTTTCGTCCGGAACTCACAGCGCCGCCCTCGTCGCCTGCCACACCTTTATCGCATCCACGTTCCCACGGACGTCGTGCACGCGCACGCCCCAGGCGCCGGCGGCGACGGAGAGCACGGTGGTGGCGATTGTCGCGGCCTCGCGCTCCTCGGTCGGGCGGTCGTGACCCTCGGCGTCGGCCAGCAGGCGGCCCAGGTGCGACTTGCGGCTGGACCCGACCAGCACCGGGTGGCCGAGCGCGATCAGGTCGGGCAGGTGCGCGGCCAGCTTCCAGGTGTGCTCGGGCCGCTTGGCGAAGCCGAGCCCCGGGTCGAGGACGATCCGCTCGGGCGCCACGCCGGCGGCGACCGCGGCTTCCACGCGCTCGAGCAGTTCGGCGGCGACCTCCTTGACCACGTCGTCGTACACCGCGAGGTCAGCCATCCGCCGGGAGTGCCCGCGCCAGTGCATGAGCACCCAGGGGCACCCGGCCTCGGCCACGACCCGGCCCATGTCCGGGTCGGCGAGGCCGCCGGAGACGTCGTTGACCAGCGCCACGCCGGCCTCGAGCGCGGCGGCGGCGACCGCGGCGCGGGTGGTGTCGATGCTCATCGCGATGCCCTCGGCGTGCAGGGCACGGATGACCGGCACCACGCGGGCCGCCTCGGTCTGCGCGTCGACACGCCCGGCGCCCGGACGGGTACTTTCCCCGCCGACATCGACGATGTCGGCGCCCTCGGCCGTCATCTCCCGGGCGTGGGCCACGGCCGCGTCGAGGTCCGCGTAGCGGCCGCCGTCGGAGAAGCTGTCCGGGGTCACGTTGAGCACGCCCATCACGAGCGGCGTTGAACGTGGCAAGACCATCACTTGAATGAAGGTACTCAACTCAATGCGGCCGCCCGGTGGCGACCTGCGACAACCCTACGGGGGGCGCGCTCAGGCGTCTCACGAGACACACTGTGCACACTGACCACGGTTCGGTCAGCTTGTTGGAAAGAGGGCCGCAACGTACTCTCTGCAAGTGAACGTTATTCGGACCGTTAAACCCGACAATGGGCATTTAGCAGGGCAAACGCCCGGATAAGGTTCCGCTGGAGGACGACACAGCAGCCGGGGTGGTACCACCGGGTCGTCTTTTCGGCGAGGCTTAACGCGCGGCGCGCACCGCGCCCGTCGCGCCTCCGGGGAGGTCTGATGATGTTGATGGAGATCGGCCAGGCGATGTGGGGCTCGGCCGCACGCGCCGTGGATGCGATCGCCCTCGCGCCGACGCCAACACCCGAGCCGAAGACGATCAACACCGACGGCATCCTCACCTTCTTCACGACCAAGATCGTTCCGATTTTGCTCGCGGCGCTCGGAGTGATCTTCATCGGCCGGGCCAGCAAGGGTGAGGTCTCACGGGTCCTGACGAGTTCGGCGATCGCCATCATCGGCCTGGCCTTCGTCGCCGGTGCCGCGTCGCTGTTCTTCTTCGGCGACTCGCTGGTCAGCCTCATCTTCAAGTAGGCCTGGCCTCCCATGCGCCTGCGCACCGACGACGACATCTACCGGGCCCGCCTGGTCTACCTGGGGCCGCCCGGCTACACGCTGCCCATTCAGTTGCCGTACGCGCAGTACGGGGTGTTCGCACTGCTGGTGCCGCTGTTCATGTTCATCCGCTACCTGATCACGCTGCACGTCGACTACTTCCCCGCCTACGAGATCGCTCTCGCGATCGTGGCGACGTCGCTGATCTTCCGTTACGTCGACCCCGATCGACCCGCCCGCATGGTGGTCCGCACCGCCCTGACCGACTGGCGTCACACTCGCGAGCCCAGCTCCGAGCAGCGTGACGCCCGCCTGGTCGCCTCCAAGGTGCGTATCCGCCCGGACCTCACCGGTGATCTCGCATGACCACTCCGCCTCCCCGTAATACCGGGGGCTTTCAGGACCGCCCGGACATCGATGACGACTCTGCGCAGTCAACCGACTACGATGGCGGACTTCGCGCGGTGGCCGAGGGCGGTCGCGTCGCCATGTTCCGCGGCGCCGGCGCCACGCCGACCGGCCCGCGCGCCGGCACGCCGCCCGGCCCGCCCGAGAACGGCGCCAACGGTCGCTCCGGCGGCTCGCAGCGCCCGGTGAGCGGCCAGCCGGCGCCCGACGTCGACTCGCCGTTCTTGGGGCTCTTCGACGACCCGCCCGGCGGCGCGCCGCGCGACCGGCTGCGGGCACTGGAGCCGAGCCCGAGCCGCGCCGACCGGGTCCAGCCGGTCTCCGGCATCCCGATCTCGGCCGCGCCCGCCTCGGGTGCGCCGCGGGCCCCCGAGGACCTGCGTGCCCCCAAACGGGCGATTCCCCGCAACCCGGGCACCGACCCGGCGCGCGCCAACGGCGAGCGGCGCCGGACGCGGCCGGCCCTGAGCGACCGGCCGGCGTTGTCCGACCGGCCCGCACTGGGCGACCGGCCCGCGCTCGGCGATCGGTCCGCGTCCGTTGACCGGTCCGCGTCCGTTGACCGGTCCGCGTCCGTTGACCGGTCCGCGTCCGTTGACCGGTCCGCGTCCGGTGACCGGTCCACTGACCGGTCCGCGGCACGCGATCGTGCTGCGGCCCGCGATCGGTCCGCCGCCCGTGAGCGGCCGGCGATCGAGGAGCGGCCCGCGTACGACAACTGGACCGAGTCCGGCGGTCGGCCCGCACTGCGTGGGCGACCCGGCGACCCGTCCGGCGAGCACCCACCCCTTCGCGACCCGAACGGGTATCCCGGGCGCAACGGTGAACGGCTCACCCCCACGGACGAGTGGGCCGCCGAACGCTACGGGGCGCCGGGTGGACGGAGCGGCTCAGCGGGTACAACTCGAAAGGCCGTAACCACGGCACCGCCGCCACCGGCGCGACGCAGTGCGCCCGCCCGCGGTGTCCCGGCCCAGCAGCCGCCCCGGCCGCCGCGCGTCCAGCCGACGCCGGCCCAGCGCGGCCGCAGGACGCCGCTGGACAAGACGCCCCGGCCGAAGCACAAGGACCGCACCGCGTCGATCGACCTGGCGATCACCGAGATCGCCGGGCACCTCACGTTCACGCCGAACACGGTCACCGCGTGGTACTGGCTGCCGGAGGTCCGCTGGGCGTTCCGCCCGGACGCCGAGCGCGAGGCGCTGCTGTCGGCGATCTCCGAGCAGTACGCGGGCCTGGCCGGCTTCCGGCTGCACCTGCGGCGTACGACGCGGCCCTTCCCGGCCGACCAGTGGGCGCGCGTGGTCGACGGCAACACGCCGCACCCGCTGCCGACGGTCGGCGGCGGGCCCTCGTGGGCCGACCATCTGGTCTCGGCCCAGAAGCACCTGCTGTCGATCAACCACGCCGAGGGCCAGACGTACCTCGGGATCGCCTTCGCCCGCCGAACGCTCGGCGACACGCTGTCGGAGCGCCTCGGGGCCCTGTTCAAGCGCGGGGTCGCCGACGCCGAGCGCCGCCGCATGGCCCGCACCGTCGAGCAGTTCGACGAGGTGCTGGGCGCCTTCGGCATGCGCGGCCGGCGGGTCACCGCGTACGAGCTGGAGTGGCTGCTGTACCGCTCGGTCGCCCTCGGCATGTCGCCGCCCAGCAACATCACCTCGCTCGACGGCTCGTGGGGCTCGGGCGACCTGCTCGCGCTGACCGAGGCGGTGGAGCGGTACCGCACGCCGTACGGCTCCACGGTGAAGCTCGTCAACCGGCAGACCGGCGAGGAGCGCCACGTCGCCGTGCTGACCGTCGGGCGCATGGAGCCGCTGGAGATCCCCGAGCGGCACGAGCCGTGGCTGCACTTCCACGAGCGCCTGCCGTGGCCGATGGAGCTGTCGTCGCGGATCGACATCCTCGGCCCGGGCGACTCGTTCCGCAACCTCGAGCACCGGCTGCGGCTGATCCGCTCGCAGCAGGCCGACTACTCCGAGCACGGCATCGACGCCCCGCCCGAGCTCGAGCGCCTCGCCAAGCGCGCGCTCACCATCGGCGACGAGATCAGCACCGGCCTGCCCGTCGACTCGTCCCGCGCCCACGGCTGGCACCGCATCGCGGTCGGCGGGCGTACGCGGGAGGAGTGCCTCGAGCGGGCCCGGCGGATCACCCAGATGTACTCGCGGGAGATGCGCGTCGCCCTGCAGCACCCGAAGAACCAGGACTGGCTCGCGCGCGAGTTCATCCCGGGCGAACCGCTGGCCAACACCGGGTACGTGCGCCGCATGCCGGTCAAGCTGTTCGCGGCCGCGCTGCCCCAGGCCGCCTCGACCGTAGGCGACCGCCGCGGCGACCTCATCGGGCGCACCGCGGGTACGTCGCGCCGCCCGGTCTTCCTCGACCTGCACTTCCCGATGGAGGTCCGGGAGCGCTCCGGCCTGGCGGTCTTCGTGGCCGAGCCGGGCGGCGGCAAGTCGACCCTCATGGGCGCGCTGGGCTACCTGGCCGCGCGGCGCGGGGTACAGGTGACGCTGCTCGACCCGTCCGGCCCGCTCGCCCGGCTCTGCAGCATGCCGGAGCTGAAGCCGTACGCCCGCGTCCTCAACCTGACCGGCTCGGAGCAGGGCACGCTCGCCCCCTACGCCCTGATCCCGACCCCGCAACGCGCCCACTACGCCCACGGCCCGGCCGGCGACCGCGAGTTCGAGATCTCCGTGTCGAACGCCCGCGCCGAGCGCCGCATGCTCGTGCAGGACATCTGCATGATGCTCGTGCCACCCCAGGTCGCCCGCGAGGCCTCGACCGCGACGATGCTGCGCCATGCCGTACGCCAGGTGCCGGCCGAGGAGTCCTCGACGCTCGAGGACGTCATCCGCTCGCTGCGCGACACCGGCGACCACGACGCCGCCGAGCTGGGCAACCTCCTGCTCGACACCGCCGAGATGCCGCTGGCCATGCTCTTCTTCGGCTCCCCGCCCCCGGGCCTGCTGGGCGCGGACGCGGCCCTGACCGTCATCACCATGGCGGGCCTGCGCCTGCCCGACCTCAAGATCGAGCGCGAGTACTGGTCGGCCGAGGAGTCCCTGGCCCTGCCGATGCTGCACACCGCCCACCGCCTGGCCGTACGTCGCTGCTACGGCGGCGACATGTCGATGCGCAAGCTCGTAGGCCTGGACGAGGCCCACTTCATGGAGGGCTGGCGCTCCGGCCGCTCGTTCCTCGTCCGCCTGGCCCGCGACTCCCGCAAGTGGAACCTCGCCGCGCTGGTGGCCTCGCAGAACCCGAAGGACATCCTGGGCCTGGACGTGCAAAACCTCGTCTCGACCGTCTTCGTGGGCCGGATCGCCGAGGACACCGAGATCGCGGCCGAGGCGCTGCGCCTGCTGCGAGTGCCGACGGACGTGGGCTACGAGCAGACGCTGGCCGCCCTGTCCCAGGTGGACACCAGCTCGTCGGCGCGCCTGGGCTTCCGCGAGTTCGTGATGCGCGACGTGGACGGGCGCGTCCAGAAGGTGCGCGTGGACGTTTCCTACGTTGCCGAGCTGCTGCGGTACCTCGACACGACCCCGGGGGGCGCACCGGCGGCAAACGCCGTGGGCGGCGAGGTCGTGGACGTCCATGATGACGAGGCGGAGGATGAGCGGTGAGACGCCTGCCCGTGTACGTGGCCGTGGTCCTCGTCGCGGCCATGGCCACACTGTTCGCGGGCCCGACAACACCGGCGTCGGCCTCCCCGGCGTACGCCCCGGGCGACCCGCTTTGCACCGTTGACGCCTGGCGCGTACCGGGCAACTTCCAAAGTTGTGCCGACCGGCTCCAAGTCGATATTCAGGGTCGACTCAGTTGCCTCGATGCCCCGACGCCAGGTGCACCGGACTCGGGCATGGCCGGCTGGTTTGCCAAGGAGCCGGACATCCCGGACGTGTCGAGACTTCGCTTTCGCTACAGCAGTTACGGCTATGCCGGTTACGATTTCTCAACCTACGACCTTAAGTGCGCTTCGACGGTCACCAACCCGAGCGCAGAGTTCGAGAATACCGTCGCCAACGGCGAGTTCCTATTCGCCACGTCGGTGATCGGCGCCTCGAACGCGGTACGTGAACGCGCCTGGGATCCGTCCTACATGTGGGGCTGGGCGGACCCCCTCGTGGAACAGGCCACCAAGGCGATCTACGAGAAGGTATTCACCGTATTCGGAGCGGTGACCCTGACGATCGTCGGTCTCTATTTGCTTTGGCGCTCACGGCAGTCCGACCTCTCCAGTGCGGTCACAACTGCTGGCTGGGCCATCTTTGTCATGATCTTGATCACTGGAATTGCCCGCTGGCCAACCTGGTCGGCGAGCCTTGCCGACCACGGTCTGGTATCGAGTCTGGGAGTCATTCACGAGGCCGTAGGACCGCCGTCGCAGGCGATTCCTCCGAATGAATGCCATAACCCGGACAAGCAGGCCTGCGAAGATCCACGTCCACCCGCCGTCCGGGCGAGCGACACAGTGGTAGAGGGTCTCCTTTACCAGAATTGGCTGCGCGGAACGCTCGGCTCCGCGACCAGTGCAACGGCCCAGAAGTACGGTCCCGCCCTCTATGACGCGAAATCGTTCTCCTGGAAGGAAGTCAACACCATTCGCGAGGACGAACGTCGCGCCGCGGACGAAGAGGAGCAGCGGATTCGCGAAGGGCGACCCGGCCCACCGGTCGAATCAAGCATGCGCAAAGTCATGATCGAACAGAAGCAGCAGCGCTGGATGAAGATCGCCGAGCAGATCAAGACCGAAGATCCGGAAGCGTACGAACATCTCCAGGGCAGCAAGGGCATGGACCGCATCGGTGCAGGATTCTTGGCAATCCTCTCCGCAGTATTCTTCGCGCTCTTCGATCTCACTTCCTCGATCCTCGTCATCCTCGGGTTCCTGCTGTTTCGATGGGCCGTTATCGCCGCACCGGTGCTTGGCACCTTTGGGCTGCTCCGGCCCGCAAATGCTGGACTGCGGCGACTCGGCAACGCAGTCATCGCAGCCATGTTCAACATCATAATCTTCGGCACCGGGTCGGCTATTTATCTCTTTGCCGTGACGTTGATTCTCAAGACTGCCTCGCTTGCGCCCTGGCTTCAGGTGTTGCTCATCTGGCTTACCGGGGTCGTGGGATGGTTGCTCCTGCGGCCGTATCGGCGCATTACGCAGCTCGGGGGGAAGGACTCCACGCGGACGATTACGTCTGCCGGGAGTTGGCATCGGTTGTTCATGCGGGACGTGCGGCAGGCCGCTGCGCTCAAGGTTGTTGATGCCGGCGGTACTCGGGAACCTGGCTCGCAGCGGCGCGGTGGGGAGACTTTGCAGACGCAGCAGCGGCCTGAGTCTCGTAGTGAAGACACCGTTTCCGTTGGGGGCGGGGAAGTTGCGCCCGTTGAGCGGCCCGAGACCGGAAGCGGTGGGCGTGGGCGCGGCGCTGGGGCGGCGGGCGGTGCGGCTCGGCCCGCTCGGCGGCGGGAGCCCTCCTGGGACGCGCCCGACGTGCCCTCGGAGAATGCGCCGTCCTACTCGATCTATCGGCCCGGGTCGGAGCGGAGCGGGTCCGAGCGGGCGCCGGCTCGGCGGCCTGAGTCGGCGAGTCTTCCCGGGTAGGCGGGCATGCGTACGGTCCTGCGGCTGCTCGGAACGCGGTACGGCATCGCGGTGGTGCTCGTTGTCGTCGTTCTTGTCGCTGTCGGGCTCGGGCGGACCGTGCTCGATCGGGGGGACGGGTCGTCGGCCAATGATGCGCTCGGGCCCACCGTTGCAGCGGTACCTACCTCGGCGGACCCGTACGCCTCGCTCGGCGATGACGGGGTCGACGAGTCGGTCGAGCCTGGGCCCTCGCTGAGCAAGGGGGCCGCCGACGTCACGACGGTGGCCAAGCGGTTCGCCAAGGCGTGGCTGCGCAAGCCTGGGATCACCGGGGAGCAGTGGCGGGCCGGGCTGAAGCCGGACGCTTCGGCGGAGCTGATGGCCGACCTCGCCGAGACGGACCCGGCGGACGTGCCGACCGACGCGGTCACCGGAGAGGTACAACTGCAGAGCGTCGGGCCGGCGACCGTTGCGCGGATTCCGGCGCAGGGCGGGACGATCGTGCTCGAGCTGCAGGCGTCCGGCGGGCGGTGGCTGGTCACCTCGCTGGACTGGGAGACCGCATGACGACTTTCCGGGACAGGGTGCCGCTGGGGCTGGGGGCGTCGTGAGCGTTCTTGGTGATGACGACGACGATTTCGCGGTACCGGCGAAAAAGAAACGGCTTCGTTCGGCACTTCTGGCCGCTCTCGGCGTCGGTCTGGTTTTGCTCTGCTGCGGGGGCGGGGCGGTCGCGTTCTTCATGGATGCCGCGCGGAACACGCAGGATTATGACGCCGCCGGGTGCGGGAATGGGCAGCTCGTCGATGCGGGGGCGAAGTCGCTGCCGAATCATCGGGAGCTCTCCGACGAGCAGGTGCGCAATGCGGCAATCATTGTCCGGGTCGGGCAGGAGCTGAAGGTGCCGCCGCGCGGGTGGGTGATCGCGGTCGCCACCGCGATGCAGGAGTCGAGCCTGCACAACCTGCCGAATCTCGGGGCCCGCAACGACCACGACTCGCTCGGGCTGTTCCAGCAACGGCCCAGCACCGGGTGGGGTACGCCGGAGCAGATCATGGACCCGCAGTACGCCACGCGGAAGTTCTACGAGAAGCTCGTCCAGGTGCCCGGGTGGCAGCAGCTGAGCCTCACGCGCGCGGCGCAGAAGGTGCAGCGCAGCGCGTACCCGAACGCGTACGCCAAGCACGAGGCGCTCGCGAGCACCGTCGTCAACTCGCTCACCGGCGGGGCGGCGCGCGCGGTCGGGGACTCCAACCAGCTCATGTGCGCCGCGGCCGGGCAGATCGCGGCGTCCGGGTGGACGGCGCCGGTCAACGGGGAGGTGGGTTCCGGATTCCGTACCGCCTCGCGCCCGACCCACCAGGGAGTCGACCTCATGGTGCCGCGCAACACGGTCATCCGCGCCGCGTCCGCCGGGCTCGTGGTGAAAGTCCGCTGCCAGGCCCACCTCGCGAACGGGACCGAATGGGGCTGCTGGCGCGACGGCTCGCCCTCCGTGCTCGGGTGCGGCTGGTACGTGGAGATCCAGCATGCGAATGGGCTGCTGACACGGTACTGCCACATGATCAAACAGCCCAGTGTGACAATCGGGCAGCACGTCGCGCCCGGCCAGGAAATCGGCCTCTCGGGCACGACCGGGCACTCGTCCGGGCCGCACCTGCACTTCGAGGTGCACATCAACAGCGATCCGAGCAACAATGGCGCCATCGATCCCGTGCCGTTCATGCAGCGCATGGGCGCGCCGCTGGGGGTCAAACCGTGAGCTCGGACTCGGACTTTCCCGACTGGGACTTACTGGCGGGAGGCGCCGAACGTACGCCCGCGGGGATCGAGCTCGTGCCCGCGGCCGGCGTGCGCAGCCTGCGCGGCCTGCGCGCGGTCGTGGGCCTGCCGGGCCTGGGCTGGCGAGGCGACCTGCGCGTCGACGACGCCATCGTGCAGGCGAGCCGGACCTTTGTGCCGGCGTTGCCGGAGCAGGAGTGGTACCGCGCCGAGTCCGAGCAGACCGAGGTGTTCGCGCCGCTCGTGCCGCTGGAACGCGTGTGGGTCGAGCGCGTGTCGACCTCGGTGACGCCGCCGTCTGGGGCTGACCTGGCCCTCGTTTCGCTGGACGCGCCGCCGGCTCGGGTGCCTCGGCGGGTTCGGGAGGTTCCGCGCGTCTCGGGGTTGCGGATGGTTCGAGTACCTGGGCCGGACGACAAGACTGGCGGGGATCAGCGGGATTTGCGGGCCGTGACCGAGGCGTACAACGGGGTTGAGGGCGACATCTGCGTTCGGGTCTGCCGGGAGGTGGACTGGTATCGGTGGGCGTGGAGTGGGCAGGCCCCGAAAACCATGGAGGTGCCGGTACACCTCCTCTGGGTGGAGTGATTCAACTCAGGCGTTGCGCGCCGCAAATTCGCCAGCCACGAGCGTCGACAAAGTGGAACGACCACTTCTGGAGTTGGACTGAAGTGGCGCCATTGTTCTCGGGTATGGCCACATTCAGGGTTGCCTTGACGTCCGCCGATTCACCGCTGACCGACGGCGCCAGATCCGACGCAGACACTGTGATGGCGATGCTGTATTTCGCCTCCAGTGCACGGATTTCGTCGAGCGCCTGATCGATCGCCTTCAGGTTCGGAGAGGAGCATTCAAAGTCAGACGCTCGGATCGCGTCCCGACTGTTGAACCGCACGTCCACATATTGCACGAGAGTGACCGTCGGGCTGCCCCGGTCGGGTTCGGCAGCCTTGTTGTAGAACACGTACGCCGTAATGCCACCCGCGAGACAGGCCGACACGACGATGCCCAGCAGCGTCCAAAGGATCGTGCGGCGAACCTTACCCGGCCGGCGAGCCTTTCGCGGCGGAGCATCCGGTGGCGGAGGCGGCCCAGTCCGCGGACGCCCAATCGGCGCCCCCTTCTCAATGATCTCGCCCTCGAGAACCTCATCCGACCCCGACCCAGACCGAGACCACGGAATCGACCGCCCCCGCTCCACACCCGGGTCGTTAGGAATCGATGGCTCCACACCCGAGAGGCTAGCCGCCCAGCGCCCCCCGAGCACCCTCCCGCGCCGACCCACCCGAACAGCAGATCAACGGCGACCCGGCTACCTGCGACAACGTACGACTCCCATGGCGCCTGCTGACGGGAATGGCAGTCTGCGTTACCGTTCCCGCATCTGCTTGGATCGGAAGGGGCACGGTGGCACGCCTGCGGGCACGGATCGAGCGAGCGGCTGTGCAACATCGGCACACCGCTGCGCTGGTCGCCGCCGCCGGGCCGATCCTCGAGCAGTACTCCCCGAATGCGGCCCCCGCCGAGCAGTACGCCGAGCAGCACGACCTGGCCGCCGGGCTCCGTGCGAACGCGGCGATGCTCGCGCCCGGCTGGCTCGGCGCGCAGCTCGATGCCCTGGCGCCCACGACCCCGCTCGGCGGTCCCCTCCCGCCCACCTTCGTACGGGTGGGGCAGGCTCACCCGCTGGATGACGCGCGGTTCCCCGTGATCGTGCCCCTGCTGCGGGCCGGCCACATCGCGATCGACGCCGATGCCCGGGACGCTCGGGTGGGCGGGCTGCTGCGGAGTCTGGTGCTGCGCCTGCTCTCCTCGTCCCCGCCCGGCTCGGTGCGGATCCGGGCGATCGACGCCGTGGTCGACGGTGGCACCTTCGACTGGTTCACCGGGATCGATGCGATCATGCCGCGGCCCGCGTCCGACGCCGAGGGCCTGCGCAAGGTGCTCGACGAGGGCGAGCGCTGGATTGCCGCGCGTACCGACGGTCCGGCTCCGACACTGCTCATCGTCATCGCCTCGCTGCCTGAGCTCACCGAGGGCCGCGACCTGGCTCGCATCGCCCAGCTCGCGCACGCCGGGCCGGCCGGGCGGCTGCACCTGATCGCCGCGGGGTGGCCGCCGCCGCCGCTGACGCAGGAGACGACCCAGGCGCCGCTGCCGCACGCGACCCAGATCGCGATCCGCAACCCGCACGCGTGGGTCGGCGACCCGCCCGGCACCACGTTCTCCGGCACCGGTACGGGTCCGAGCCGGCTCAACGCCCCCGTGTACCTCGACCCCGACCCGCCCGTCGATCTCGTCCGCCGCGTCTGTACCCAGCTGAGCGGCCCGTGGACGGCGCCGCCGGTGCCGGTGGGCGAGCCGAGCCGCACGGCCTGGCTCGAGTACGTGGCGGCCGGCCAGCGCCTCGACGCCGTCCGCCGCGAGGTGATCGCGGTGGTGGCCGAGCACAAGTCCGCGCTCAAGGCGGCCCAGCAGGACCTCACGAACATGCGGGCCAAGCTCGCGCACCACGAGGCCTACCTGTCCGAGGTCGCCGGCGAGGCGGGCGGGCGGCCCCTGGAGCTGCGCCCCGCGTGGCCGGAGATCCAGGCCGCACAGGCCGCGCTGACCTCGGGCCCGCAGCCCGCCGACCCGCGCCGCGGCGCGCCCATGGCCCCGCCCCCGCCGCCGGCCGCGCTCACCGGCGGCACGTGGCCGCCGGGCCGGCGCATCCTCACGACCCCGGTCAGCGCGCCGCCGTGGCCGCCGGGCGGGGCGCCGCCCGTTTCCGGAGTGCCGACGTCGGCCATGCCCGGAACACCCGCCGTGGCAAGGGCCGGAGGGTCCTCCACGGGCGGCTATCCGGTGGTTGTACCGCGCAGTGCCCCGCCGATCCCGCCGAGCCTGCACAACACCGGGTCGATCCCGCGGGTCCCCGTCAGCGGCGTGCCGAACCGCGTCAGCGGCATCCCCGTGTCGGGCCCGGGCGGGTTCGTCGGAACGGGCGTCGTAAGCCCCCTGAGCCCGCCCGTGCCGGAGTCGGTACCAGGGAGGGTGTCGCTGGCCCTCCGGATGGCCTCGGCGGGCCTGAAGCGCTCTGAGGCGGAGCTGGCGGCGCCGGGCCGCCAGGCCGCGTCCAACCGCCGCGTCTGGGTCAACGCCGGCGTCTACTTCCTCTTCGCGCTCCTGGCCGCGGTGGTCCAGATCCCCGCGCTGATGGCCAGCGAGGAGCTCACCGGGGCCGGCCTCCTGGCCCTTCCCTGCGCGTTGGTACTCCCGGCGCTGTCCTTCGGCCTCGGCTGGCTCACCATCGGCGCCATGACCCGCAAGTCCACGTCCCGAACCCCGGTACTGGGCCTGGTCATAAGCCTGCTGGCCCTGGTACCGATCCTGGTGTTCGGCGGCGTAATCCTGTTCTACTGACCCGAGCGGCGCATGATCGGCCGCCGTGGCCCCGAAGCTACTGACCCGAGCTGTGCATGATCAACGCCATGGCCTCGGAGCGCGACTTCGCGTCGTCACGGAGCAGGCCCCGCACAGCCGACGTGATCGTGCGCGAGCCGCCCTTCTGGATGCCGCGCATCGACATGCACATGTGCTCGCACTCGATGACCACGATGACGCCCCGCGGATTGAGCTGGCCCATCAGCAGGTCGGCGATCTGCGACGTGAGCCGCTCCTGCACCTGCGGCCGGCGCGCGTACACCTCGACCAGCCGGCCCAGCTTCGACAGCCCGGTGATGCGGCCGTCGGTGCCGGGGATGTACCCGATGTGCGCGACCCCGTGGAACGGCAGCAGGTGGTGCTCGCACATCGACTGGACCTCGATGTCGCGCACGAGCACGAGCTCCTCGTGGTCGGCCTCGAAGGTCGTGCTGAGCACCTGGGCCGGGTCGACGCGCAGCCCGGCGAAGAGCTCCGCATAGGCCCGCGCGACGCGGGCCGGGGTCTTGCGCAGCCCGTCGCGATCGGGGTTCTCACCGATCGCGATGAGGATCTCACGTACCGCATCCTCGATGCGCCTCAGGTCGACGGTGTGCTCGACCTCGACCCCGCCGAGCCTGCCGCTGACGAGGCGGGCCGCGACGTGATCCAGCTCCCGGTCGACAACGAGCCCGGCACCATTTTCGGTGTCGGGCTCGGTGCCGCTGTACTCGCTCAGTGTGTGCCGTCCGGGATCTCGCCACCGCCGATGCGGACGTGGTCGTCGCCACGTGGCTGGCTGACCTCGGAACCGTTCGCGCCGGCCTCGGCCGACGCCCGCCGGCGACGCCCGTTGCCGCTGAACGGCGCCATCGGCGGCCGCTTGACGACGCGGGCGCAGATGCGGGTCATGTCCGCCTGGGAGATGGTCTCCTTCTCCATGAGCTCCTCGACGATGCTGTCGAGGACATCGCGGTACTCGACCAGGATCTCCCAGGCCTCGTCGTGCGCGATCTCGATGAGGGAGCGCATCTCGCCGTCGATCTCGGCGGCGATCTTCTCGGAGTAGTCCCGCTCGTGGCCCATGGTGCGGCCCAGGAACGGCTCGCCTTCGCCGGTGCCGTACTTGATGGCGCCCAGCTTGGAGCTCATGCCGTACTCCGTGATCATCGACCGGGCGAGCGCGGTCGCCTTCTCGATGTCGTTGCCGGCGCCGGTGGTCGGCTCGTGGAAGACGAGCTCCTCGGCGGCGCGACCGCCCAGCGCGTACGCCAGTGTGTCGATCATCTCGGAGCGCGTCTGGGTGTACTTGTCCTCGGTCGGCAGGACCAGCGTGTGACCCAGCGAGCGGCCGCGGGACAGGATCGTCACCTTGTGCACCGGCGCTGAGTGGGGCAGCGCCCAAGCGACGAGCGCGTGACCGCCCTCGTGGTAAGCGGTGACCTTCTTCTCATGCTCGCTCATCACCCGCGTGCGCCGCTCCGGGCCGGCGATGACCCGGTCGATGGCCTCTTCGAGGAAGTCGTTGGTGATCGCCCGCTTGTCGTTACGGGCGGCCAGCAGCGCCGACTCGTTGATCACGTTGGCCAGGTCGGCACCGGTGAAGCCGGGCGTGCGCCGGGCGACCGAGTCGAGGTCGACGTCGGGCGTGAACGGCTTGCCCTTGGCGTGCACCCGCAGGATCGCCTTGCGGCCCTCCATGTCGGGCCGGTCGACCGCGATCTGCCGGTCGAAGCGGCCCGGGCGCAGCAGGGCCGGGTCGAGGATGTCGGGCCGGTTGGTCGCGGCGATCAGGATCACGCCGCCCTTGGTGTCGAAGCCGTCCATCTCGACGAGCAGCTGGTTGAGCGTCTGCTCGCGCTCGTCGTGACCGCCGCCCATGCCGGCGCCGCGGTGGCGGCCGACGGCGTCGATCTCGTCGACGAACACGATGGCCGGCGCGTTGGCCTTGGCCTGCTCGAACAGGTCGCGGACGCGGGAGGCACCGACACCGACGAACATCTCGACGAAGTCCGAGCCGGAGATCGAGTAGAAGGGCACACCGGCCTCGCCGGCGACCGCCCGCGCGAGCAGCGTCTTACCGGTGCCGGGCGGCCCGTAGAGCAGCACGCCCTTCGGGATCTTCGCGCCGAGCGCCTGATACTTCGCCGGAGCCTGCAGGAAGTCCTTGATCTCGTGGAGCTCCTCGACGGCCTCGTCCGAGCCGGCGACATCGGCGAACGTCGTCTTCGGGGTGTCCTTGGAGATGAGCTTCGCCTTGGACTTGCCGAAGTTGAGCACCCGGGAGCCGCCGCCCTGCATCTGCGACATGAACAGCAGCAGCAGGACCACCAGCACCGCGATCGGCAGCAGGTTGATCAGCAGGCTGATGAAGATATTGTCCTGGGTGACGTTGACGTTGTACTCGTCGAGCTTCTTCTCGGACTTGAGCGTGCTCAGCTCGTTCTGCAGATCATCGGCGCTCTCCGAGGAGAACTGGCCCTGGATCTTGTTGGTATCCGTGCCCTTGACCTTGATCTTGTTGCGCAGATCGAGGTTGAGCGTCTGCTCCTTGTCCTGGATCACAGCCTTCTTCGCGTTGCCGCTGCGAAGCTGCTCGAGCACGACGGACGTGTCCGCCTTCGTGTAGCTCGGGCCGGAAGTGAAGAAGGAACTGAGCACGATGGCACCGATGATCACCAGAAGGATCCAGACCACCGGCCGGCGGAACAAACGGGTACGTTCCATGTTGTCGTCGGACGCACACGGCGCCCGGCCCCTCCATCCGTAAGGCCGTCTGCCGCGTCGGACCCACTTTCCGACGCGGTGCCGAAAACGCCGCCAAAGGTATGGGCTCAGTTGACGCTTGCGACCATTTGACGGTACACCGTGACACCGACAGTCGCGGATCGGCGTCGGCCGGGGACGCGGTGCTCTCAGCAGACTCTCAGGAAAGTGTGCTCAAAAGTGCTGGTCAGCCGCGTCCGTAGACCGACGGCTTCAGCACTCCGACGAACGGCAGGTCACGGTAGCGCTCGGCGTAGTCGAGCCCGTAGCCGACGACGAACTCGCTCGGGATGTCGAATCCGACGTACCGCACCGGGATGTTGACCTTGAGCGCGTCGGGCTTGCGCAGCAGCGCGACGACGTCGACCCGGGCCGCGGAGCGGCTCTCGAGGTACTTGAGCAGCCAGGACAGCGTCAGCCCGGAGTCGACGATGTCCTCGACGACGATGACGTGCCGCCCGGCGATGTCCCGGTCGAGGTCCTTCAGAATCCGCACGACGCCCGAGGAGGTCGTCCCCTGGCCGTACGACGAAACGGCCATGAACTCGAGCTCGACCGGCGGACCGACCCGCCCGAGCGCCCGGGCGAAGTCCGCCATGAACATGACGGCGCCCTTCAGCACGCCCACCAGCAGGACCGACTCGGCGTCGGCGTGATCGGCCGCGACCTGCTTGGCCAGCTCCGCGGTCTTCTCGCGGATCTGCTCCTCACTGACGATGACGTGGTCGATGTCGGACGAATGCCAGGTGGTGCCGTCGGCCATGCGACAAGCGTGCACTATCGGCGCGGCCGGATCGAGGCGGGGTCACCCAATGAGAGACCTGTCTCCCTGCGGCTTTTCCGTCAGTACCCCATCGCCGACCCGTCCGCGCGAGGCTCCGAACCGGCCACGTACCCGGCCGGGGTACGCCAGATCGCCTGCCCCATCCCGAACACGTCCGGCTCCGCCGCCACCGACACAGCGTGACCGCGCCGCCGCAGCCCGTCCACCTCGCCGGCCAGCCCCGGCTCGACCAGCACGTCCATCCCCCGGTGCCAGTACCACCGCGGCCGGTCCAGCGCCGCCTGCGGATCGAGCCGCCCGTCCACGGTGGAAAGGACCACCTGAACGTGCCCCTGCGGCTGCATGTGCCCGCCCATCACGCCGAACGGCCCCACCGGCTCGCCACCCCTGGTCAGAAAAGCCGGGATGATCGTGTGGAACGGCCGCTTCCCCGGCCCCACCACGTTCGGGTGCCCGCCGGCCAGCACGAACCCGGCCCCGCGGTCCTGCAGCCCGAACCCGGTCCCGGGCGGCACCACGTACGAGCCGAACCCCATGTAGTTCGACTGGATCAGGCTGACCATCCGCCCCGCCGAGTCGGCCGTGCACAGGTACACGGTCCCGCCCCTCGCCGGCTCTCCGGCCCCGTACCGCCCGGCGGTCCCCCCGATCAGCGCCCGCCGCCCGCCCAGATAGCCCGGATCGAGCAGCTCCCGAACCGGCCCGCCCGCCCCCGGATCGCCGACGAACGCGTGCGCGTCGGCGAACCCGAGCTTGATCGCCTCGATCTGCTCGTGCAGCGACGACTCCTCGTAGCCGTCCAGCACACCGAGCGCGATGAGCGCCGCGATCCCCTGCCCGTTGGGCGGCAGCTCCCAGACCTCGTGCCCGCGGTACGACACGGAAATCGGCTCCACCCAGAGCGACTCGTGCGCGGCCAGGTCCGCCGCGCGCAGCAGCCCGCCGGTCCGCTCGGCGTGCGTGACGATCGCGTCCGCGATGGCCCCGCGATAGAAGTCGTCACCGTTGGTACCGGCGATCAGGCGCAACGTGTTGGCCGCGTCACGATTCCGCCACCGCTCCCCGGCGCGCGGCGCCCGCCCACCGGCCGTGAACACCCGCCCCCACTCGGCGAACTCGGGACCGTCGAGCCCCGGAAAGACCCGCTCGGCCGCGACCCGCCACCCGGCGGCAACGCGGGGTGACACCGGGTAACCATGCTCGGCGTACGCTATGGCGTCCGCGAACAGCTCCGCGAACGGCAACGACCCGAACCGCGCATGCAGATCCCGCCACCCAGCGGGCGCCCCCGGCACCGTGACGGGCAACCACCCGCGCGCGGGCATGGCGACCCCGGCCTCACCCTGATCCCCACCGAGCCCGTCGGACGCCGAGGCGCCCCGATCGAGCACGAGCTCCCGGGTGAGCAGCGCCGGCGACCGCCCGGACGCATTCAGCCCGTGCAGCCGCTCCCCGTCCCAGACCAGCGCGAAGAGATCACCGCCGATATCATTGGACCCGGGTTGCACCACGGTGAGCGCAACGGCCGTGGCAATGGCCGCGTCGATCGCGTTCCCCCCGCGCCGCAGCACGGCCAGCCCCGCCCCGGCGGCCAGCCCCTGACTGGTGGCGACCACACCGCGAGGAGCAAAAACCGAAGAGCGCTGGATGTCGTACCCCATGAGCCCGCTCCCCACCATCCGGTTCCGGCGACCCAAGCAGCAGATCACCTAACCGGCGCCGCCGACACCCCTCAAGTCCGGGCCCGCTCGCGACACGAACAGTCCACCGGGCAGCGCGACCGCCCCCTGCCCATGCCACCGCACAACCAGAGCGTCGAGCGCATCGACGTGCCGATGCGAAAGATCCGTCCCCGGCGCCCCGAGCCGGAGCGCCCAGGCGTGCAGCACCCGCGTACGGATCGGCCCGGGCATCCGCTCCACCTCGCCGACCGCCAGCCCACCCCGCTCGTCGAGCGCCCGCGCCAGCGCCTCGGCGGCCAGCCCGTCGAGATACGCGGAGTCCGCCCCCACGAGCCGCGCGGTCCGGGCAAGGTTGCCGACAACACCGTCACCGAGCGCGGCCACCAACGGCCGCAGCCGAGACCGCGCAAAGGCCGAATCGACGTTGTGCGGGTCCTCCCAGACCGGAAGCCCCTCGGCCCCACAGGCCGCCCGAGTCTCGGCCCGCCCGACATCGAGCAGCGGCCGGACGAAGAGCACCCCGTTGCGCACCCGCCGCTCGGGCATGCCCGCCAGCCCGCGCGGCCCGGACCCACGAGCCAACGCCAGCAGTACCGTCTCCGCCTGATCGTCCCGCGTATGCCCCAGCAGCACCATCGCCGCCCCGAGCTCGACGGCCGCCGCCGAGAGCGCCGAATACCGCGCCTCCCGGGCCGCGGCCTCGGGCCCCCCGCCGCCCCCGACCCGCACCGTGCGCACCTGCACTGGCGCAAACCCGCGATCGAGGGCCCAGTCCGCCAGGTCCGCGGCCCGCTCCCCGGACCCGTCCTGCAGCCCGTGGTCGATGGTCACGAACCCGCAGCGAAACCCCATCCGCCGCGAAACGAACAACGCCGCCGCCGCCAGCGCCAACGAGTCCGCCCCACCGGAGCAGGCCACGAGCACCATGTCCCCAGCGGCAACCCCGGCCCCGGCGAACTCCCCGCCGATCCGCAGCGCCCCGACCCCACCGGCGCCACCCTGCGCATCCGCCGGCCCGGAAACGCTCAACGGCCCGCCGCCCTCGACCTCACGGCCCGAGCGCGTTCTGTCCTGCGCCTCACGGCCCGAGCGCGGTCCGCCGTCCTGCGCCCCGCCGCCCGGCTGCGACCTACCGCCCGGCAGCGTTCCGGCGGCGCGACGCGACAAAGCGCCGCCCTCGGCCTCGAAAACAGGCACCGAGTCGGCGGTAGCCGGGCTCCCGGCCGGCGGCGAGTGGTCCTGGGCGGCCATCGCCGTGGCCGAGGACAGGGCCCGCGGGGAACCCCCGGACGCCGCGGACCGGGAGCCCGGAGTCAACCCGCCGGAATCGGGGACGCCGGAGCCCGAAAGGCTGCGCCGCACCGCATTGCGTACGGCGGCAACCGCCGGTGCCAGCGCCCCCACCCGATCAGGCGCTGCCGGGGGCGGGCTTGGTCGGCCCCTGGTCGTCTTCGTCGGCCGCGGCCGCGTCGGTGACCGGGGTCGGGCCGGTGTCGGTCAGGTGCTCCGCCACCTCCGGGTCCGAGGTCTCGGCGACGCTCATGGCCTCGCCCGGCTCGAAGGCGCCGATCGGCTCGGGGGCCTCCCCCGCATGCCCGGTCGTCGTCTCCGCCGCGGCACCCGGCTCGATCTCGGCCGGCTCGTCCCCGTCCGAACCGGCAGCTGAATCGTCGCTGTCCGAATCAGTCGCGGCCGAGGAGGTCGCGGCGGGGGACGGCTCGGACTCCGAAGCCTCTTGCGGTACAACCGAAGGAGCCACCACAACCGTGGACTCCTCCGGGGTCAGGCCCGCCACCTCGGTCGGCTCCGCGACGCCCGCCTCCGCCGGCGCCTCCTCCAGCGGCTCGGGCACCGTCGGCACCGGTCCCGGCGGCTCCTCGACGCTCGACGACGCGCCCGGCATCGGGGCCGCGAGCGAGGCCGACGGCGTCACGGCGACCGAGCGGCTCAGCGCGCTCGCCCCCAGGACGCGCACGATCCAGGCGTCGGGGTCGCCGAGCTCGTTGAGCCGCGGGATGGTCAGCGGCGACTGCCAGATGCGGTTGAAGCTCTGCATGCCCACGCGCTCGACGACGGCGTGGACGAACTTGCGGCCCTCCGCGTACTGCCGCATCTTCACGTCGACGCCCAGCAGCTTGCGCAGGACGCGGTCGAGCGGGTTGCCGGCCTCGCGCCGGCGGTTGAACTTGGAGCGGATCTCCTCGACCGTCGGCACCACGTCGGGGCCGACGCCGTCCATCACGAACTCGGCGTGGCCCTCGAGGACGGTCATGAGCGCGGTGAGGCGGTCGAGCACCGCCTTCTGGCCCGGCGTCTGGACGAGGTCGAGCACCGAGACGCGGCTGTCGGGGTCGCGGACCACGTCGGCGAGCGCGCTCACGCCGCGGCGTACGCGCTCCGCGAGCTGGTCCTGGTTGAGCTGGGACGCGTCGACGAAGGCGCCGACCTCTCCCAGGAAGTACCCCCGCATCCACGGCACAGCCGTGAACTGCACGCGGTGGGTGACCTCGTGCAGGCACACCCAGAGCCGGAAGTCGCGCGAGTCGGCGCCCAGCTTGCGCTCGGCCTCGACGATGTTCGGCGCGACGAGCAGCAGCTGGCCGGGGTCGGCGGAGAAGACCTCGTACTGCCCGAGAACCTTGCCGGACAGGTACGCCAGCACCGTTCCGGCCTGCACGCCCGTGAACCGCGAGCCGATGGCCCCGACGATGGCGCCCGGTGGCTTGCCGCCCGCGAGCCGCTCGGCCAGCGGCTGGATGACCTCGCGCAGCCCAGCGATGTTGGTGGCGGCCCAGTCGCGGCGGTCCACGACGCGCACGGGCGGACCCTGGATCATGGCCTTCAGGCCGGTGAACTCGGTGACGTGCCCGGACGCCTCTTCAGCCAGGCCACGCAGGTCGGTGACGGCGTCCGCGGCTGCCTCGTACGAAACCGCGGGGCCGCTCTTGCCCAGCGCCGCGGCGGTTGCTGCGGCCAGATCCCAATCGACGAACTGCGCCATGGACCAACCGTACCCGCGCTGGGCCACCGCCGCGGGAGCTGCGAACCCTGAGTACACCCTGATCGACGCAGCGTGACCGCGGCACTGCTCAGCGGCACCCGCATGCGGCTAGAGCTGCGGCAACTCTGTCAAGGGCGACGACCGCCTGGTCGGCGTTCGTGGTCTGGTCGGCCATGAACGCGAACGCGAGCGTCCGCCCGTCGGCGTCCACCACGACGCCGGCCAGCGAGTTGACCCCGGTCAGCGTGCCGGTCTTCGCGCGCACCAGCCCGGCGGCCGCCCCGCCCTGGTCGGGCTTGAGGAAGCGGAGGGTGAGCGTCCCGGAGTACGCGGCGACGGGCAGCCCGCTGAAGATCGAGTGCAGGTCGGCCCGGTCGGCCCGCGCGGCCATCGCCAGCACGGCCGTGAGCAGGGCCGGAGAGAGCCGATCGCTGCGCGAGAAGCCGCTGCCGTCGGCCAGGCCGAAGCCGGTGACCGGCAGCCCGAGCTCCTCCAGCACGCTCTTCGTGGCCGCCGCCCCGCCCTCGAACGAGGCAGGCTGGTTCTTGGCCAGCGCCACCTGGCGCGCGAGCGCGTCGGCGAGCACGTTGTCGCTCTCCTGCAGCATGAACTCGACCATGCGCGACATGGGTGCGGACTCCACCTTGCCGAGTTCTTTCGCGCCCTGCGCGGCGCTGCCGGCGGTCACAGCATTCGTCGGTACCCCGAGCGCGCTGGCGAAGGCCTGGGCCGCCTGCAGGTCGGGCTTCGAGTACCGCTGCGCGTACTTCAGCTGCTTCTGCCGCCCGCCCTCGGTCATGATCGGCGTCATCACGGCGCCGGACCCGCCGGTGGTCGCGTCGGCGTCCCAGCCCGGCCCGATGCCGGAGCCGGTGTAGATGCTCACGTCGTAGATCACCTTCGTCGGCGCCTGACCGCCCAGCGCCTCCTTCACCTGCTTGGCGAGGTCGTCGATGCGGGCCGCGCCGGGGTAGTACGACGTCGGGAAGACCGCGAGCGTCGGGTCGCCGCCGGCCACGAGGACGACCTCGCCGGGCTGGGCACCCGCGACGACCCTGGTCGCGATCCGGTACGCGGGCCCGCGCGCCGCCAGCGCCGCCGCCGCGGTCACGAGCTTGGTGGTCGAGGCGGGGGTCATCGCGGCGTCGGGCTCGGAGGAGTACACCGTCTGCCCGGTCGAGACATCCACGACCGACGCGGTGATGTGCGGCCCGAGCTGAGGCACGGTCAGCAGCGGCTTCAGCGCCGAGGTGACCCCGCCTTCACTCGGCATCGGGGCCTGCGTATCCATCGCGGCGAGCACCGGCGACGGCGCGGCCGGCTCCGTCCCGCCGGTCCAGTGCGTCTTCTGCCCACCGGCCAGGCCGAGCCCGTTGACGATCTCGGTACCCGCGAAAACCGAGCCCAGGGCCGCGCCGAGCGCCACGACCAGCGCGACGACGGCGGCGATCAAGCCGGCCCGGCCGCCCCGCTGTGGTGTTTCCCTCGCCATCTGACCCTCCCCGTATCGCCCCGCCGTGCCGTACGCGAGACTAGTGGTCGGCGCAGCGGTGCGAGGGTGAGGAGTCGTCAGATGGACTTCGACGTCACGGTCGAAATCCCCAAGGGTCAGCGCAACAAGTACGAGGTTGACCACGCGACCGGCCGGATCCGGCTGGACCGGACGCTGTTCACGTCCACGCAGTACCCGGCCGACTACGGCTACATCGAGGGCACACTCGGCCAGGACGAGGACCCGCTGGACGCGCTCGTGCTCGTGCAGTCCCCGACGTTCCCGGGTTGCCTGATCCGCTCCCGGGCGATCGGCATGTTCCGCATGACCGACGAAAAGGGCGGCGACGACAAGGTCCTGTGCGTACCGGCCGACGACCCCCGCCTGGAGCACCTGCGGGACATCCACCACCTGGGCGAGTTCGACCGCCTCGAGATCCAGCACTTCTTCGAGGTGTACAAGGACCTGGAGCCCGGCAAGAGCGTCGAGGGCGCCACCTGGGTCGGCCGCGTCGAGGCGGAGGCGGAGATCGAGGAGTCCCGCCGCCGCTACACCGAGGCGATCGCCGAGGGCACGTACCACGACCCGGGCGTAGCCCCGATCGCCCGCCCGCTCAGCTGACCAACGAACCCCCCGCGAGCGCCCGGTTTGTAGTCCACCGGGCGCTTTCGCATTGAAAAGCCGATTTATCGGTAGGTTAACCGAACAGGCCGTACAAGCCCAGCACCGCGCACGCGAGCGGCACAACGGCCACCACGCACAAGGTGTCGAGCAGATCCGCCGCCCGCCCCGTGTACGGCGACACCGGCCGAACCGCCGCGCGCACCCCCGCCACCGCGACCACGAACGCGACCACGGGTACCACCGCCGCCACAGTCCGCACGTCGAACCGGACGAACAGCGCGAGCAGCGCGAAACCCGCCACCCCGGTCACGATCAGCGGCAACCGTTGCCGCACGGTCAGGAACGTGCGGGCCCGCAGCAGCAGCGCGGCCGCGGCCACCGCCACGAGCGCGGCCCCGGAGACGTCCCCGGACCGGGCGAGCACCAGCGACCCACCCACCCCCGCGGCCGCGAACCCGAACAGCATCCCGGTGAGCATCTCGTCGGTACGCGCGACGGCCGCGAAGATCCGGGCCCGGTCCGCCGCCGATGCGCGCCCACCCGGCGACAGGTCGGCCGGCGTGGCCACGATCGGCATGGGCAGCTTGCCGAGCCGGATGGCCAGCAGCGGCAGCCCGGCCACGCCCGCCACGAGCACGGCGAGCAGCACCGCCGCCGCGGCCGCCGGGCGGGTCGCGGTGGCGAGCAGCCCGGTGAGGGAGCCGAGCACGCCGACGGTCGCGCCGGCCACGAACAGCCGCAGCAGGTGGGCGACGCCGGCGGCGGCAACGAGCGCGGCGAGCAGGAGCGCCACGGCCCCGAGCAGCGTGCGGGCCGCCCCCGTCGCGGGCTCGGGCGCCGCCAGCCAGCCGCCGGCGGCCGCGAACGGCAGGGCGTAGGCGGCCAGGACCGCGCCGACCAGCGCGTCACCGTACGCCCGCGACGCCGCGATCCCCGCCAGCACCAGCCCGGCCGCGACCGCCGCGGCGACCGGCGGCAGGTCGGCCCGCATGATCGCGACGAGCGCGACGAGCAGGCCGGCGCCGGCGACCCCGATCGCGGTCGCCCGGGTCGCGGCCGGGCTCCACGGCACGCCCTGGCGCCGGGCGCCCACCGCGATCGCCTCGACCACGTCGTCGTACTCCAGCTCGGGCCAGCCGGTGCGGGCCGGCACCAGATGCAGCACGGCGCCGTCGCGCACGCCCTGCCCGGCGAGCCCGGCGGCGGCCGACAGCGTGGTGCCGTCGGGCCGCCGCAGGAGCCAGCCGCCGTGCCGCTCGCCATCGTCGGCAAGCCCGGTGCCCGCGTGCCGCAGGAGCTCGGGAAGCAGTTCTGCCAGTGGTACCGCATCAGGCACCGCAACATCGACGCGCCGCTGGGGCGCGTTGATCGTGATGCGGGCCAGACCGGCCGCGGCAGCTGCCATGGCCATAGATCTATCACGATCCCTGGCGGCGCGGGGGCCCGGTGCGCGCTGCGACTCCACAGCGTGACGAAGCCGTTACGATCGATGGGACAGGGGCGAAAAGTGTCGTACCCCTCACTTAGAGTTCCCGGCGTGACCACGGTCGTCGTGAAGCGATCCCCGCGCCGACCCGCTCCGGACATCCCGAGCGGGCAGGTCGTCGTGCCGGCGCCGCCGGAGATCCCGCCGGCCCCGGCCTCACGCTGGCAGCAGATGATCCAGGTCGTGCCGATGCTGACCGGCACCATCGCGACGGCCCTGCTGTTCGCCGGGCGCGACGGCGGGACCTACTCCTATGTCATAGGCGCCATCTTCGGCTTCTCCACGCTCGGCATGCTCTTCACGTCGACCGGTGCCGGCCCGCCGAAGAAGGCGGAGATGATCGCGGCCCGGCGGGAGTACCTGCGCCACCTCGCCGACCTGCGCCGCCAGGTCCGCGCGACGGCGAGCACGCAGCGCACCGGACTGCACTACCGCCACCCCGACCCGCACTCGCTCTGGTCGTCGGTGGACAGCTACCGCCTGTGGGAGCGCCGCGTGAGCGACGGCGACTTCGCCATCGTGCGCGTCGCCACCGGGCCGCAGACGCTGGCCACCCCGCTGGTCCCGCCGGCGACCCGCCCGCTGGACGACCTGGAGCCGATGACCGCGGCCGCGCTGCGGCGGTTCCTGGACACCTACTCGGTGGTCCCCGACCTGCCGGTGGCCGTCTCGCTGCGCAGCTTCGCCCGCATCCACCTGCGCGTCGGCTCCGGACCGGGGCTCATCGGCGAGCACGATCCGGCGCGGGCGCTCACGCGGGCGATCCTGGCCCAGCTCACGGTGTTCCACGCCCCCGACGACCTGCTCGTCGCGGTCTGCGCCGGGCCCGACCGGCGCGAGTGGTGGGAGTGGACGAAGTGGCTGCCCCACGCCCTGCACCCCACCCGCACCGACGCGCTCGGGCCGGTGCGCCTCGTCGCCGGCACCGCCAAGGAGCTGGAGCAGCGCCTCGACGACCTGCTCCGCAGCCGCGGCCGGTTCGACGCCGAGCGGGACGGTCCACCGGCCGCCCCCCACATCGTGGTGGTGCTCGACGGAGGCGACCTGTCCGGCAGTGCCCACCTGGGCACCGATGGCGGCATCGACGGGGTGACCCTGATCGACCTCGACCGGGAGCCGCCGCGGCTGCTCGACCGGTCCGCGATCGTCCTCGAAGCGGCCGGCGGCCGGCTCACCACGATCACCGCCGACAACGACATCGCCGAGCCACAGCCGCCGATCGGGGTCCTCGACGCGCTCGACCTCGCCGAAGCCGAGGCGATCGCCCGGCTGCTGGCGCCGCTGCGGCTGGCGGTCGCGGCCGGCCCCGACCAGCAGAGCGGCGCCGGCCGCGAGGCTCGCACCGACCTCGACTTCCCGTCCCTGCTGGGCATCGGCGACCCGGAGCGCCTGGACATCGCCGAGACGTGGGCGCCGCGACCGCACCGCGACCGGCTGCGGATCTCGATCGGCGTCGGGCCGCAGGGGCAGCCGGTCGACCTCGACCTCAAGGAGTCGGCCGAGGACGGGATGGGCCCGCACGGGCTGCTCATCGGGGCGACCGGCTCGGGGAAGTCGGAGCTGCTGCGCACGATGGTGCTCGGCCTCGCCGCGACGCACTCGTCCGAGACGCTCAACTTCGTGCTCATCGACTACAAGGGCGGCGCGACCTTCGCCCGGATGGACCGGCTGCCGCACGTGGCCGCGTTCATCTCCAACCTGCGCTCGGAGCTGCTCCTCGTCGACCGCATGACCGACGCGATCACCGGCGAGGTGATCCGCCGCCAGGAGGTGCTGCGCCGCTCGGGCGACTACGACTCGGTCCGCGACTACGAGCGGGCCCGGGCCGGGGGCGCCCCCCTCGCACCGCTGCCGAGCCTGATGGTCGTCGTCGACGAGTTCAGCGAGCTGCTGGAGGCCAAGCCCGAGTTCATCGACCTGTTCGTCCAGATCGGGCGGGTTGGCCGGTCGCTGGGCATCCATCTGCTGCTCGCCTCGCAGCGGCTGGAGGAGGGGCGGCTGCGAGGTCTGGACACGCACCTGTCGTACCGCATCGGCCTGCGCACCTTCACGTCGCTCGAGTCGCGCACGGTGCTGGGGGTGCCGGACGCGTACGAGCTGCCGGGCAAGCCCGGCGGGCACGGCATCCTCAAGTCCGGCACCGAGCCGCTGACCCGGTTCAAGGGCGCCTACGTCGGCGGGCGCTGGCGGCGGGCGGGCCGGGTCGCGGCGGTGTCCGGCGGCGACGGGCCGGCGCGGGTGATGCGGTATGGCACGCAGTACGTGCCCGCGCCGACGGCCCCGAGGCCCGACCTGGAGCCGGCCGAGGCGCCCGAGGGCGAGAGCCTGCTCGACATCGTCGTCGACCGGCTCGCCGGGCGGGGCGTGCCCGCGCACCAGGTGTGGCTGCCGCCGCTGGCCGCCGCCGCGCCGCTGGACGACCTGCTCGGCCCGCTGGCCGCGGACCCGGCGCGCGGGCTGACCGTCGCCAACCCACAGCTGCACGGGGCCCTGCACCTGCCGGTCGCGCTCGTCGACAACCCGCTCGAGCAGCGCCGCGACGTGCTGTGGTTCCGGCTCGACGGCGCCCAGGGCCACGTCGCCGTGGTCGGCGGGCCGCGCAGCGGCAAGTCCGTGTCCCTGCGCACGCTGGTCATGACCCTGGCCCTCACCCACACACCGGTCGAGATCCAGGTGTACTGCCTGGACTTCGGCGGCGGCCAGCTCGCCGGCCTGCGCGAGCTGCCCCACGTCGGCGGGGTCGCGGGGCGCCTGGACACCAACCGGGTCCGGCGCACGGTCGGCGAGGTCGCGGGCCTGCTCGCCGCGCGCGAGCAGCAGTTCACCGCGGCCGGGATCGACGGCATGCCCACCTACCGGCGGCGGCGCGCGGCCGGCGGCGCCGGGAGTCCCGACGACGGCTGGGGCGACGTGTTCCTGGTCGTCGACGGCTGGGTGAGCCTGCGGAACGACTACGAGGAGCTCGCGACGGTGCTGTACGACATCGCGGCGCGCGGGCTGGCCTACGGCATCCACGTGATCGTCTCCGCCCCGCGCTGGATGGACCTGCGCTCCAACTTCCGCGACCTGCTCGGCGCGCGGATCGAGCTGCGCCTCGGCGACGGCGCGGACTCGATCGCCCCGCGCAAGGCGGCCGCGGGCGTGCCGGACGAGGCGCCCGGGCGCGGGATCACGCCGGAGGGGCTGCACCTGCTCGTGGCGCAGCCGCAGCTGAACGGGGGCGAGCCCGGCGAGCTGGTGACGGCGGTCGCCTCCGCCTGGACCGGCGCGCGGGCGCGGCCGGTGCGGATGCTGCCCGCGTCGGTACCGTTCGCGGCGATCGCGGACGACGCCGACCCGCAGAACCCGCTCGCGCTGCCGATCGGCATCGACGAGTCCAACCTGCTCCCCGTGCGCATCGACTTCGCGGGCGAGCCGCACCTGCTGGCCTTCGGCGACGCCGAGTCCGGCAAGTCGACCCTGCTGCGCGGGCTCGCCACCTCGATCAGCACGCGGTTCACGCCGGAGCAGGCGCGGATCGTGCTGATCGACCACCGGCGGAGCCTGCTCGGGGCGGTGCGGACGGAGCATCTGATCGGGTACGGGACGGGGACGCAACAGACCGTGGACCTCATCGGCTCGGTCGCCGACTACATGCAGCGGCGCCTGCCCGGACCGGACGTGACCGAGGACCAGCTGCGCCGCCGCTCCTGGTGGACGGGGCCGCAGTGCTTCGTCCTGGTCGACGACTACGACCTGGTGCCGACCGCGGCGGGGAACCCTCTTGCGGCGCTCCTGCCGTACCTCGCCCAGGCCCGCGACATCGGCCTGCACCTGATCGTCGCCCGCCACAGCGGCGGCGTGGGGCGCGCCCTGTTCGAGCCGGTCCTCCAGCGCCTGCGCGAGCTGGCGTCGCCGGTCCTGCTCATGTCGGGCGACCGGGAGGAGAGCCTGGCCCTGGGCAAGGTGCGCTTCGCCACTCTGCCGCCGGGCCGCGCCCAGCTGGTCACGAGAAAGGAGAGTGGCACCCTGATCCAGATCGCCGACTGCCCCGCCACCTGACTCGCGCCGCCCCAATTCGGGCCGCCGCGCCGCCAGCTCACCTGCCGCGGAGTCCTGCGGTTCGCCGCGGCAGCCCAACGCACCACGCACAGTGCCGCTGCCGTGCCCGCCGGCGCTCCCGGCCGCGCTGCAACACGGTCACGCGCTCTGGAATGAGGGCGTCTGCGAACGCCCAGTGCTGTGTAGCCGGATGCCGAGCGGTCTGGCCCAGTCGCCCTCGACCGGCCGGAGTCCACCGCCCGCCAGCGCCTCAGCCCAACCAAG